>JANXZZ010000027.1 GCA_025355245.1 Pseudomonadota bacterium
CGGCGCCCGTCGCCGGCGCTCCGATCGTGTGCCGGGCTCGTCGGGCCTCCCGTCTCCGTTTTGCCGTCGCCTCGGCGTCGCAGACCCCGCATACGGATGCATCCCGACCCTTAAGATCCGGTGCCGTTGGCCGCTAAACGGACGGGCCCGCCGGAACCGACCGAGATGTCTGCAGAATCCCCTCAACGCTCGAGGCACGAGCCGCCGCGCCGCGCGCGCACGGGTCGCCGGGCAGCGGCGTCGTCTGCCTGATGCCTACTCTTTTTATCCGGCGCCGGCCGCCGCGGTCCGCCGCAGCTCGATTCGCAGTCGCGATCGTCGGCCTCGCGGTCGTCCTCGGCGCGAGCGAGCCTGCGTACGCGCTCGACCCCTCGCTCGCCCCGAGCCAGTACGTTGCGGATAACTGGCAGATCCCCGAGGGATTGCCGCAGACCTCCGCCCAGGCGGTCGCGCGGACGCCCGATGGCTACCTGTGGATCGGCACGCAGGAGGGCCTCGCACGTTTCGACGGTGCCCGCTTCGTCGTCTTCGACGGCAGCAGCGAAGCCGCGATTCCGAACAAGCACATCTCCGTATTGTATGTGGATCGCAGCGGTCGACTCTGGGTCGGTACGCGGGCCGGGATGGCTGTCCGCGAGAGTGGACGGTTCTCACCGTTCCAGAAGATACCGGGCCTGGTCCACGCGAGTATTCGCGCGGTGCTGGAAGACAAATCCGGTCAACTCTGGGTAGGCACCGACGACGGTTTGTTCGTGATCGACGGCGGCCGCGCGCGGGTGTTCGGTACCGCCGACGGATTGCGCGACTCGAGCATCCGCGCGCTCGCGCAGGATGACGATGGCGCGATGTGGGTGGCGACGGCCACGGGCGGTCTGCATCGATTCAATGGACGAAACTTCGACTCGATTCACCTGACCCCCGACGCGATGGCCGAGCCGGTGACGGCGATGTACAGCGGCGGCGGCGCGCTTTGGCTCGGGACCGGGAACGGCAGTCTCTACCGCGGCCACGGTGCGCGATTTGAGCCGATGGCAGCGCGCGGTCAGCTCGGCGCGGCCGTTCGCAGCCTGACGATCGACCATGACCACAACCTCTGGATTGGCACCCTCGGGGGCGGCCTCGTGCGCTGGCGAGCGGGAGTATTCACGGCCCTGTCGACCGACCACTTCGCGCACAGCGACCTGCGCGCAATCTTCGAGGATTCGGAAGGAAGTCTCTGGATTGGCAGCTACGGTGGCGGCCTGCTGCGACTGCGGGATGGAAAGTTTGCACCGTTCGGCGAAGCAGAGGGCCTCCAGGGGAATCTCGCCTGGACCGTCGCGGCGCGCAGGGCTGGCGGCGTATGGGTCGGTACGGACGCGGGCCTGAGTGAATACTCGGCGGGCGGATTTCGGCACATCGCGGGACCGCGCGGGTTCGAGAACGTGCGCGTGCGGTCGCTCCTCGAGGACACGACGGGTGCGCTGTGGGTGGGTACCGACGGCACGGGCGTCTACCGGCTGGACGCGCATGGCATGACCACCTTCAGCCACCACAACGGTCTGTCAGGAAACACTGTCAAGGCGCTCCACGAAGATCGGCAGGGCCGCGTCTGGGTTGGTACCGACGTCGGTCTCGACCGGATCGAGCACGACCAGATCACGTCCGTGCAGTCCCTGCTCGGAGTGACCGTCCCGACCACGGTGAGCCTCATCCACGAGGATCGCGAAGGCAGGCTCTGGGTCGCGACCGACGCGCATGGACTTTTCCTGCTTGACGCGCACGGCATTCGGCACCTCGGGCTCGCCGACGGACTGCCGAGCGATCGCGTGACCGCCATCCACGAGGACGAGCACGGAAACCTGTGGCTGGGCACCACGGACGGCATGGCGCTCTGGCGCGGCGGCAAGGTCGTGTCGCTGGCCCGCTTCGCCGCGCCGCTGCGCGAAACGATCCTGCAGGTGCTCGAGGACGACGGCCACCGGCTCTGGATGACGACGAACAAGGGCCTGTTCGCAGTCCCCCGCGCAGCGCTCGAGCAGCTGGCGCAATCGGGCTCCGGTACTCCCGACTTTCATGTCTACGGCCTCGCCGACGGGCTGCGAACCGCGGAGTTCGACGGCGGCAACACCTCGGCGGGCTGCCGCACCCCCGACGGCCAGTTCTGGTTCCCCTCGATCCGGGGCGTCGTAAGGGTCGATCCTGCGCACCTGCGCCTGAACTCCCTCCCGCCGATTGTCCACATCGAGGAAGTCACGGCAGACGCGGTGCCACTGGCGCTGATCCAGGGCCTCGACGTAAGACCGGGACGTCAGCAATGGCAGTTCCACTACACCGCGCTGAGTTTGCTTGCACCGTTGCACACGCAGTTCCGCTACCGACTCGAAGGCTTTGACAAGGATTGGATCGAGGCCGGCGACCGTCGAACCGCGTACTACACGCACCTGCCGCCGGGCGCGTACACGTTTCGCGTGATCGCGGCGAACAACGATGGCGTCTGGAATACGACCGGCGCGAGTTTCCGATTCACGTTGCTGCCGCTGTTTTACCAGACGCTCTGGTTCGCACTGCTGTGCGGGCTGCTCGTGCTCTGCGCGGGTGGCGGCTGGTATCGGCTGCGGATGGGCCGCCTGCGCCGCCTCGCGAGCAACCTCAGCGAGCAGGTGACTCAGCGTACGCGCGACCTTGAATCGGCGAACGCAGAGCTGCGCCAAGCCAAGGAGCGCGCCGAGCTCGCCGTGCAGGCGAAGTCGCAGTTCCTGGCCAACATGAGTCACGAGATCCGCACGCCGATGAACGGCGTGATCGGCATGACCGAGCTGCTGCTCGAGACGAACCTCGACACGACGCAGCGCGATCACACCGAAACCATCCGCGATAGCGCCGCTGCGCTGCTCACCGTGATCAACGATATCCTCGACTTCTCAAAGATCGAGGCGGGCAAGCTCGACCTCGAGCTGATCGAGATGGACCTGCGAAGCAGCGTGGAAGACGTCGCCCACCTGCTCGCGGTGCAAGGCCACGCGAAGGGCCTCGAGGTCATCGCAAGCATCGACCCGGCCCTTCCGGAGCGGGTTACCGGGGACCCCGGTCGCGTCCGCCAGATCCTGCTCAACCTCGGCAGCAACGCGATCAAATTCACCCGCAGTGGCGAGGTGGCTTTAACGGTCACGGTTGAGGAATCGAACGCCGAGAGCACGGCGATCCGCTGTGCGGTGCGCGACACCGGCATCGGTATCCCGGCCACGCGCGTGGACGCTTTGTTCCAGCCGTTCTCGCAAATCGACGCGTCGACCACGCGACACTACGGCGGCACGGGCCTCGGCCTCTCCATCGTCCGTCGTCTCGCCGAACTGATGGGCGGCGCAGTCGGTGTCGATAGCCAGGAAGGCGTCGGCTCGACCTTCTGGTTTACGGCGCGCTTCGGCGCGGCGCGCTGCCCGCCTGCGGAGTCGCACGGCAATATCGCGATTCTGAATGCGCGACGCGCGCTGATCGTCGATGACAATGCGACCAACCGCAAGGTCCTGGCCGGTCAACTGACCCAGTTCGGCATGGATGTGGTCTGCGTGGACGGCGCGGTTCCGGCAATGTCGGCGCTGCTGGGGGCGGTTGAAAGCGGACGGCCTTTCGAGCTTGCCGTGCTCGACTACATGATGCCCGGATGCGACGGCATCGAGCTCGCGCGCCGGATCGGGGCGAGCGAGCCGTGCAAGTCGACGCGCCTAGTTCTTCTTACCTCCGCTCGCGAGGTGCGCGATGCTCCCAATTTCGCCAAGGCAGGCTTTGCCGGCTACCTGCTGAAGCCCGCCACGACCCGGGATTTGCGCGAAGCACTGCTGCGCGTCATGTCGATGGACACCACGCAGTGGCACGTGAAGACCCAGCGGACCGCGATCGATGCGCAGGCGCGGGAGCCGGCGAGCGGCCCCCGGATTCTGCTCGCCGAAGACAACGCCGTGAATCAGAAGGTTGCCCGCGGGACGCTCGAGAGGCTCGGCTACAGCGTCGACATCGTGAACAACGGTGCCGAAGCCGTCGCTGCCTGGGAGAAATCGACCTACCAGCTCGTGCTGATGGACTGCCAGATGCCGGTGATGGACGGGTATCAAGCGGCGCGGGAGATCCGCAAGCGGGAGGGCGGGCTCGGCCGCATCCCCATCGTGGCGCTCACGGCGGACGCGATGAAGGGCGCCGAAGAGCAGTGCCGGCAAGCCGGCATGGATGACTACCTGACCAAGCCTCTCGATCGGGTGCGCCTCGCGGCGACGCTGGCGCGCCATATCACCGACTGCGCTGCGGTGCAGGCGCTGGCGTCGGAAGCGGCACGCATCGCGCCCGAGCGCGGTCCTGCGGCGCCGGTCGACTGGCACCAGTTCCTGAAGGTTGCGGACCACGATGCGCAGCTGGTGCAGGAGCTTGTCGAGCTGTTCATCGAATCCGGCGACGCGGCGCTTCTGGACATCAAGAAGGCGCTGAACTCAGGCGACTTGAAAGCTGTCGGGCGCGCTGCGCACTCTCTCAAGGGGTCGAGCGCGAATATCCACGCCCGCGCCACCAGCGACGCCGCTGCCGCGCTCGAGTCGGCGGTGTCCACTGGCACCGTCGGCGACCTCGCCGGCCTCGAGGCGCGCTTGCGCGCTGAGGCGGAGCGCGCGTTCGAGTTCTTGAAGGCGCGCCGCGCCTAGATGCCGACCGCGCCGAGTCCGCGCGCGTCGGCGCCTTGCCCGTAAACACCGCGGCACGGGCACCTGCCGCGCCCGCCGCACGTGCCGATTCCCCGACCGTCTGCGTGCACGGCGATGGCGCAGCGACGGGCGCCGGTAGCGCCCCAGAACGCATTCGGCAATTGCCGCGTATGATCCGCGATCGGTTCACCCTCCCGGCGCGCTCGCGCGCTGGCGACTATTCCGATTCCGCATCGATTGGAGCGCCGCATGAGTGCCTATCTCCTCGTATACCCGATGTTCGCGATGTTCGTTCTGACCGCGACCGTCCTCGTGATCCTGTTCCGCAGCCGGGTCGGCGCTGTGCGCGCCGGCAAGCTGACGACGCGCTACTTCAGGATTTACCAGGGCGAGACTGAGCCCGAGGAAACAGCGAAACCCGCGCGGCACTTCTCGAACCTCTTCGAGGCGCCGACACTCTTTTATGCAGGCTGCCTGGCGGCAATCGTAACGAACGACTCCGGCGTGACGCTGCTGGTCCTGGCGTGGCTGTACGTGGTCGCCAGGGCTGTCCACTCGTACATTCACCTTGGAAAGAATCGCCTTGGCGGCAGGGTAAATGCCTATTTCGCGAGCTGGCTCACGCTCATGCTCCTCTGGGTCCACGTCGTGGCGCACGTGGCGCTGCGCGGGTAGCGGCGGATCTCCCGCCAGGCTGTCGGCGCAAGCCGACCGACGCTCTAATGCGCGGCACGCGGAGTGCGCCGTAGGAATTGGACACGGCGACTCGATGACGGAACCGTCATGCTTGCCGCGAACCACCTCGGCTAGACTGGCACCGATGGTTGACGTCGCGCGCCGGAAACTGCGCACCCAGCGGCGCGAAGCCGTCCCGCGATGTCATCTAATCGTCCGGTCGTGCGTTTGACCGAGTTGGATTTCAGGCACTAGGAGTTACCGTGCATCAACATCGTTGGTTCAATCGCAGTTTTCTGGCGGGCCTGGTTCTGGCCTTGTCCATGGGCGGCTGCATCGTCGAGCCCGCTCGCGGCGTTGCCTACGTCGGCGGCGTTGTCGTGACGGAGCCGCCGGCGCCGGTGGTCGAGGAGTACGGCGTCGCCCCGACGCCCGGGTACGTCTGGCTCGGCGGGTACTGGAACTGGGTCGGCGGCCGGCATGTCTGGGTCGGGGGCCATTGGGAGGCGCCTCGCCGGGGCTATCGCTGGGAGGAGCACCGCTGGGAACACGTGAACGGCGGCTGGCGCCTGCGTGAGGGTCACTGGGCGCGCGAAAGGCGCTGATCTCCGGTCGGATCACGCGGCGGCACCCGGTCGCCGCGTGCATCCGAACGCCGAGGAATTGCGAGCGACGGGCTAAGCCCCCGTGCTTCGTTGGGCTCCCCCGCCCGCAGCTGCGGTCGGCTTAGCCGCAATCGGCCGCTGTGAATCGATCGGGTCGAGCCGAGCGCTACAATGCTCGCGCCGGTTCCGGGCGCGCGCTGCGCCCATCCCCCCAGACACGGAAGCACGATGGCCACCCTCTCCGATACGCCAAACCTTGCTGTCTTTTGTGATTTCGAGAACGTCGCGCTCGGCGTCCGGGACGCGAAGCTCGCGGCGTTCAATATCGACCGGGTGCTGGAACGCCTGCTGCTCAAGGGCAGCATCGTCGTCAAGAAGGCGTACTGCGACTGGGAGAGGTACAAGGAGTTCAAAGCGCCGATGCACCAGGCATCGTTCGAGCTCATCGAGATTCCGCACGTTCGCCAGTCCGGCAAGAACTCGGCCGATATCCGCATGGTCGTCGACGCACTTGACCTCTGCTATACCAAGTCCCACGTCGATACGTTCGTGATCATCAGCGGTGATTCGGATTTCTCACCGCTCGTTTCAAAGCTGCGCGAGAACAACAAGACCGTCATCGGCGTCGGCGTAAAAAGCTCAACGTCCGATTTGCTGACGAACAATTGCGACGAATTCATCTACTACGACGATCTGGTGCGCCAGCAAACGACGAAAGGTCAGGCCAAGGGCCGACCGCCCGCCCGACCGGCTGGCGGGACAAAGCCCGCGCGCAAAACCGCGGAGCCCGCG
Organism: Pseudomonadota bacterium; assembly: GCA_025355245.1. Classification (GTDB taxonomy): domain Bacteria; phylum Pseudomonadota; class Gammaproteobacteria; order Steroidobacterales; family Steroidobacteraceae; genus CAIKZZ01. The sequence continues at coordinate 6,740 of JANXZZ010000027.1, forward strand.
GTTGAGCATGCGGATACGAGGGCCGATGAGGCCTTCGATCTCGTGATCGAGACGCTCGAGGCGCTGGTCGCCGAACGCGGTGCCGAAGAGCGTATCTGGGGCTCGATGGTCAAGCAGGCGCTCAAGCGTCGGCGCCCCGGCTTCAACGAAGGCTACTTTGGATTTCGCTCGTTCAACAGCTTGCTCGAGGACGCCCAGAGCCGGAATCTGCTGGCCCTTGAACGAGACGAGAAGTCGGGCGGCTACCTGGTCCGACCGATTGCCCAGATGCCGGACTGACGCAGCGCGGACAGGCCCGGCCGCGGGCACGCACGGCGCTCGTGCAGCGGAACGGTCTAGCGCGGGACACAAGCGGCCTGGATTCGCTCGATGCGATGCAACGACGCCCTTTCTCGACGCACGACGGCTGCTTTCGTCGTGCTTGTGCTGCACCTCCTGCTGGCACGACTTTTCATCGCAACGACGGCGGTGAGACACGCGCCCCTTGCCGGTGATTCCACTCGGACGCTGGAGCTGCTGCCGCTTTCGCGACCTCCTCCGGCGCCGCCGTCCGACGAGACGACGAACACCCCGCTGCCACCCGCGCCCCCTTCACCGGAGGCGCCGGGAGCGCTGTCCGCTTTCGTTGCGGCAGACGTGCCGCGAGCCAGACCGGAGGTCGCGGCGAGCGACATTTCGCCTCCAATCGAGGACGATGCCTGGTTCGATTCTCGAGTGCTCAGCGGTGCGTGTGCACGTGCGTATCCGCAGACCGCGTCGGATCTCCGGATCGAGGGCAGGCTCACGCTTTTAGTGAAAATAGAGACGACTGGCCGCCCGTCGGAGCTAAAGGTTGTCGAACCGAGCGGATCGTCCGACCTCGACGCCGCGGCGGGAGCGTGTGTCATGGCACTTGGCGTGTTCGCGCCCACCCGGGAGCTCGGCCGGCCGCTGGTGTCATGGCGCCGGCTCCGTTGGCTGAGTGCCCGGCCGTCGCAGCAGAACTGACCCGATGGCCGGGGTGACGAGTCGGCGTGGCGACATGCGAATCATCGCTCGACTATCATGCCGCCGTGGCCAAGCGCACGCATGACCGCGCTGCGTCGGCCGGGCAACGAGGAGCAGGCACATGGATTCGAAGTCGATCAGCGGCGCAGCGGCGGACACGCAGGCGGTGTGGGCCGGCGAGGCGGGCCCATTTCCGTATGGCGCGGCCGTTATGCCGATCGTCAATGCCGCAACCTTCGCCTACGAGGACCTCACGACGTGGCAGTCGGTCGCGACCGGCGGGAGCGACGGACACATTTACTCGAGGAACAGCAATCCGACGCTGGCGGTGCTCGAATCAAAAATCGCGACGCTCGACGGGACCGAGGCCGCCGCGGGATTCTCGACCGGCATGGCGGCGATAAGCTCGACCCTGTTCGCGCTGCTGTCGCCAGGCGATCGGGTCGTGAGCATCAAGGACACCTACGGCGGAACGAATGTCCTATTCGAGCATTTTCTGCCGCGATTTTCGATCGAAGCGACTCTGTGCGACACTTCCGACCACGGCCGGATCGAGGACGAATTGGCAAAGGGTTGCAAGGTTCTTTACCTTGAGACGCCGACCAATCCAACGCTCAAGGTCGTGGACATCGAGCGGCTCACACGCGCCGCGCACGCGCGCGGAGCGATCGTGATCGCGGACAACACCTTCGCCACGCCGATCAACCAGTCGCCGGCAGCAATGGGTGTCGACCTGATCGTCTACAGCGCAACGAAATTTTTGGCCGGGCACGCCGACGTGCTCGCCGGGCTCGTGTCGGGCCGCGGCGAACTCGTCAAGAAAGTCCATCACTTCCGCGAGATTGCCGGTGCGACGTTACATGCTGACGCCGCCTACGCGGTACTCCGCGGCATGAAGACTCTCGGCCTGCGGATGGCCCGGCACAACGCCAATGCGCAGGCAATCGCCGAACATCTCGCCGTCCATCCGAAGGTGACCGGGGTCTACTACCCGGGTCTCGCTGCGCACCCCGGTCACCAGATCGCCAAGCGGCAGATGCGGGGATTCGGGGGCGTGTTGTCATTCACGCCGCGCGGAAGCTTCGCGGAGATCAAGATCGTGCTGGAGCGCCTCAAGTTCGCCCAGCTGGCTGCCCACCTGGGCGGCGTCGCGACAACCGCCGGCCCGCCCGCGGTCACTAGTCACGTGGAGCTGACGGCAGAGGAGCGAGCGCGCGCCGGCATACCGGAGACACTGATTCGCTACTCGGCCGGCATCGAGGACGTCCGCGATCTCATTGCCGATCTTGATCAAGCGCTGGTTGCCATCTAGTGCGTCGGGAGCTCGGACACAGCCTTAGGAGTGGCGCGTGCGAGGCCCGGCGTGACTGAGGTGGACGATTGGGATCTGCCGGCACCTCACCTAGTGGCGCTCGATGTTTCTTCGAGCGACATCGACGCCTACAACCACGTAAATAACGCGGTCTACGTCACTTGGTTCGATCGCGCGGCATGGAGTCATTCCACGGCTCTCGGGGTGCCACTGGAGCTCTGCATCGAGCTCGATCGCGGCATGGCGGTGTTCAGAACCGCCGTCGGCTACTTGCGGCCCGCCGTACTCGGAGACCGCGTGCTGGTCGGCACCTGGCTGCTCCGGGGCGACGGCAAGCTGCGGGTCCGTCGTCGATTCCAGACGCGCCGCAGCTCGGACGGGACGACGCTCGCGCGTGGCGAAATCGACTACGTCTGCATCGAGCTCAGCAGCGGTCGGCCGATGCGCTGGCCCGTCGAGTTTCGCGAACGGTACGCGCCGTCACCGGAGGTCGAGCTCGCCTACGCCGGCATTGCCCCGATCTGAATCGGGGCTCGGGCCCAGCTGCTGGCGGAACCGCGACGTATTGACTTCACTCAATTGTGAACGTCAATCGTCCGCGTTCTAATGGCGCTCCGGCCGGCGGCCGGGCTGGATGCGAGAAGAACAGTAGAGGGAGAAGCCATGACCGTATCCCCGAGTGCCCTCGTTCCCTTGCTCCTCGCGGGCTGTCTGCTTCGCTGCAGCGATGCCGGGGCCGTCGACTCGGCTGCAGCCGAATCATCGCCGATCCTGGGGTTTAGTCCGCCGGCTGCCGCGGCCGAACACCGCCTGGAAAGCACCTTCCAGGCAGAAGTCTCGGCCGACCGCTTGCGCAAGTGGCATCGGCTGTTCACCGCCGAACCCCATCCTGCCGCATCGCCGCGCAACAATCACCTCGCGGAAGTGATGGCCGGGGAGTGGCGCAAGCAGGGATGGGAGGATGTCACGCTGCGGCGCTACGACGTCCTGCACTCGAGTCCTCGCAGCGTGGCCGTCGAGATGGTCGCGCCGACCCAATTCAAGGCCTCGCTCCGCGAGGATGCCTACGCGGTGGATCCCGATTCGAAGAATCCGCGGATCTCGGCGTCGTATTTCGGTTACTCGAAGTCCGGAGACGTGACGGCCGATCTCGTCTACGCGCACAGCGGCAACCCTGACGATTACGCGCTGCTCAGGAAGAACGGCATCAGCGTCAAGGGCAAGATCGTCATCGTCCGCTATTCGAACCCTTACAGCTATCGGGGCTTCAAGGCGTTAACGGCTGAACGGGAGGGCGCGGCGGCGCTACTCATCTATTCGGATCCCGCCGAGGACGGATTCACGCGCGGCAAGGTGTTTCCGGACGGCCCGTGGGGACCCGAAAGCCATATCCAGCGCGGCGCCATTACTTACGATTTCATCGTGCCCGGCGACCCGACCACGCCCGGCTGGGCCTCGGTTCCGGGCGCGAAGCATATTCCCGCGGACCAGGCGCAGTCGTTGCCGAAGATCGTCGCGCTGCCGCTGTCGTGGCGCGACGCCAAGCCGCTGCTCGAAAGCATGAACGGTCCCGAGGTGCCGCCGGAGTGGCGCGGCGCGCTGCCAATTACCTACCGGTTCACGGGCGCCGTGAAGGTCCACGTCGCGGTTGATATGGACACGAGCATCAAGCCCTACACGGTGGTCGAAGCCCGGATCCGCGGTAGCGAGCTTCCGGACGAGTGGATTCTCGTCGGCAATCACCGCGACGCGTGGGCGTTCGGCGGCGTCGATCCGGTCAGTGGGACCGCGTCCTTGCTCGAGCTGACCCGCGACCTCGCCGACCTCAAGCGCCACGGAATGCGGCCGCGCCGCACGATCGTGGTATGCAGCTGGGACGGCGAGGAATACGGACTAACGGGCTCGACGGAGTGGGGCGAGCAATTTGCGGAGGAGCTGAAGGGAAAACTGGTCGCCTATCTCAACGTCGACGAGGCCGTCGCCGGCGCCGCGACGACGGCCGGACCCGAGGGCCTCAGCTTCGAGCCGTCCGCGGTCGCATCGCTCGCGCCCATGCTGGTCGAAGCGTCGCACGACGTGCAGGCTCCTTCAGGGAAGTCCTTGTACGACGCGTGGCGCGAAACTGCGGCGCGCGATCGAAAGACGGGCTTGCCGCCGGACGCCACGCTCGTCGAGACACGTATCGGTAGCGGATCGGACCACACCGTTTTTCTCAATCATCTCGGAAGGCCCGTCATCAACCTCGGTTTTGTCGGGAATTACGGTGTCTACCACTCCGGCTACGACGACTTTTTCTGGATGAGCCACATCGGTGATCCGGGATTCGTGTACCACACCGCGCTCACCCGCATCTGGGGCATCACGGCGCTGCGGCTGGCCAATTCCGAGGTGCTGCCGTTCGATTTCTCGGCAAACGCGCTGGCGTTGCAGGGTTTCCTCGCGGAGCTCGAGGCCCGCCAGAAAGTCGATCCGCAATTGCTGGCCTTGTCGCCGCTTCATGACCGGCTCCGCGCCTTCGGAGTCGCCGGTCAGCAGTTGCGTGACGCGACCGCGGCGAAGCTCGCCAGCCGGCACGTCGACTCCGCGGCCGCGAGCGCCCTCAACCGGCAGATCATGCAGGTCGAATCGAACTGGCTCCACGCCGAAGGCATTCCGGGACGTCCGTGGTTCCAGCACTTGCTGTACTCCTCGCGCTACACGTACGCCCACCTCGAGTTTCCGGGGCTGACCGAGGCGGTCGAAGCCGCCGATTGGAAATTGGCGGGCGAGCAGGCAGACTTGCTCGACGCAGCGCTCGACAAGAACACTGCGCTACTACAGGCCGCGAAGTCATCGTGGGAGCTGCGACCCCACTGAGGCGTCGAGCCGAACCGCAAACGAGATCGGGAGAGGCATATGGAGCACGAACTCGACGCACTGGGGCACGCCAAAGTAGAGCTAATTGGCCTAGCCGTGCGCTTCGGCCCAAAGCTCGTGGTCGCGATTCTCATCATGACCGCGGGTGTGTTCGTCAGCAGCTGGGTCGCGCGCGGCGCCGACCGCGGACTTCACGAACTCGAACCGCCGGTGCGCCAGCTACTAACCCGGCTCGCGCGCACGCTGATCATCGCGTTGTTCGCGATCCTCGCGCTCCAGAACCTCGGCGTCGAACTCCTGCCCCTCATCGCGGGCCTCAGCGTCGCGGGAGCCGGAATCGCGCTCGCCACGCAAGGCGTCCTCGGCAACGTGGTCGCTGGGCTGACCATCATTTTTACCAAGCCCTACCGAGTTGGAGACTACGTCGCGATTGCCGGCGTCGAAGGAATGGTCGAAACGATCTCGATGTTCAGCACGACGCTGACCCACTCCGACCGCTCCAGGATCATCGTTCCCAATCGCAAGGTCGTCGGGGAAATCCTGCACAACTACGGGCGCATTCGCCAGTCGGAGCTCCAGGTCGGCGTCGCGTACGAGGCCGACCTGCCATTGGCGCTAACGACGATCCGTGAACTCGTGCGCGCCAACGCGCGCGTTCTCCCGGAGCCGACACCGCTCGTGCAGATCGTCGTGCTCGGGGATTCGGCGGTCCAGATCGCGATCAGGCCGTGGGTGGCGGCGGCGGATTACGGCGCCGTCGAGGGCGAACTCAACCTCGCGATACTGGACGCGCTGCGCCAGCGCGGCATCTCGATCCCGTATCCGCAACGGGAAGTCCGGCTGCTCGGTACGGCCCCGTAGCCCGAGGCGGTCGCTCCGCACCATCCTATGTTGCGACAGGAAACAACATGAAGATCACTGCCGTCGGCGCACTCTCATTGGCAATGTGCCTGGTCGCGAGCCATGCACGTGGCGCGACCCCGAGCGATTCGCTGAACGCGTTTTTTTCCGATGCGTTCGAGGAGCGACTGCGCGACTCCCCGGAGATCGCCACCGCTCTCGGGCGGCACGATTACGACGACCGCTGGAACGACTGGTCGCGTGAGGGCCGCGCGACGACGCGGCAGCACCTCGAGGCACGCCTGAAGCAGCTGGCCGCACTGCCCACCGACGGCTTGTCGGATGCCGACCAGCTGAGCGCGCGGCTTTATCGTTACCAGGCTGAATCGGACCTCGCGGCGGAGGACCTCGAATACCATCTACTGCGGCTACAGCAGCTATTCGGGTTGCACGTTCGCGTCTACCTCACGATGGACCGGATGCCGGCGCACACGTCGCGGGACTACGCCAACATTCTCGCGCGACTGAACGCGGTCCCAGCCTACGTCAGCCAGAGCATCGACATCCTGAAAGAAGCCGTGGCGCGCGGCCTGACGCAACCCACTGTTGTCGTCGACCGGATTGTCGACCAGCTCGATCACCAGATCGCCCAGCCCGCGGACCAGTCGGCGCTACTGGGCGCCTTCAGGCGCTTCCCCTCGAACATCCCAGCCGCTGAGCAGGAGACGCTGAACGCGGCGGCACATGCGGCCTATGACCGGAATTTCCTGCCCGCCTGGAAGCAGTTGCGGGCCTACGTCGCCGGCCCGTACCGCGCCAAGGCACGGCCCGCGGTCGGCATCGGCGGCCTTTCGGGCGGGCGCGCCGCCTACGCGGTGCTGGTACGGCGACTAACGACCACCTCGCGGACGCCGGAGGAGATTCACAATCTCGGGCTCGCCGAGGTCGCTCGCATCGAGGCGCAAATGCTGGCGGTGGCACGGGAGATTGGCTTCAAGGGAACGCTGGCTGAATTTTCGCGCTCGCTCGAGGACATGCCCGAACAGCATTTCAAGAGTAAGGAAGAAATGCTGGTTTACTGCCGCAACATCGCGAAGATCATCGAGCCCGAATTGCCAACGCTGTTCAAGCGCATGCCATTGCTGCTCTATGGGGTACGCGCGATCCCCGAGGACCGCGAGCAGGCTTCCGCCAGCAATGCGCAGCCGCCCGCCGCGGATGGCAGCGCGCCCGGCTGGTTCAACCTCAATACCTTCGAGCCCGAAAAGCAGTACCGCTACGACAAGCAGGCACTCGTCTTGCACGAGGCTGTTCCCGGCCATGTGTTCCAGGGCGCGGTTGCGCGATCCATCGTCGGGCTTCCCGAGTTCCGCAAGTACTACGGCAACAGCGCCTACGGCGAGGGCTGGGCGCTTTATGCAGAGTCCCTGGGCGCCGATCTCGGTATCTATCGGGACGCGTACAGCCGATTCGGCCAGCTGAGCAGCGAGCGTTTCCGCGCGGTACGACTCGTCGTGGACACCGGGATCCACGCCTTCGGGTGGTCGCGCGACCAGGCAATTGAATATTTTCACCAGCATGCGCCGGAAGAGACGGTCGCGGAAATCGATCGCTACATTTCCTGGCCCGCACAGGCGTTGGCATACAAGCTGGGCCAACTCGAGATCCGCGCGCTGCGTACCGAGGCGGAAACGAAGCTGGGCAGCCGCTTCGACGTCCGCGAGTTCCACGATGCCGTCCTGCGCGATGGCGTGCTTCCGCTCGACATGCTGCGCGAGCAAGTTGAGCGCTACATCAACGCGAGCCATTGATCGGGCCCCGCGGCAGGCGGTAAGCGCGCGCCGGAGCCCGAACCGACCGCGTCTTCGTCCGGCGGCGGCGGTACCACCGCTTCCCGCGCCACGCGGTGCGGGCAAGAGCGGCCGCGCACGCGCTCCCGACTTTCTATAGACTTGATCGTGCGTGGGGTGGCCTCGAAGGCCTGAGACGCAGTCCGCGCGCCGACGCGCGCGCCTGCGAACCCGTTGAACCTGATCCGGTTAGTACCGGCGTAGGGAGCATGATGTTCGCTGATATTCGACGCCGTCCGGTCGTGCCGGACGGCAGGTTTCGCACCGCACGTAGATCGCTCCACCGGCACTCGTTGCTGCCGTGGTGCTGCTTCCTGTTTCTGGCAACCGCCGGCGCAAGCGCGCACGCCGACCCCGGCGAGCTCGGCGAGGTCGTGGTCACGGCCACGCTGCGCCCGACCGCCGCACTCGACGTACCCGGCAGCGTAACGGTGCTCGAACGCTCCGCCCTGCACGGCGCCGGCCAGCAGCACTTCGAGGACGTCATTGCCGAGGTCCCCAACCTCAATTGGGCGGGAGACACGGCGCGGCCTCGCTATTTCCAGATCCGCGGCATCGGCGAGCTCGCGCAGTACCAGGGAGCGCCGAATCCGTCGATCGGATTCCTGATCGACGACATCGATTTCAGTGGCATCGGAACCGCCGCGACACTGTTCGATGTCAACCACGTGGAGGTTCTGCGAGGGCCACAGGGCGCGCGCTACGGCGCGAATGCGCTCGGAGGACTCATCTATCTTTCGAGCGCGGCGCCGTCGACCGAGTTCGGCGGACGGGTGGAGCTTGGCGTCGGGGACTACAACACCCGCAGGTACGGGGCCGTGCTGACCGGCCCGGTTCCATCGCTCGACTCGTCGTTGCGACTCGCCGTGCAGCGCTTCACCAGCGACGGTTACTACTCGAACGCGTACCTGTCCCGCAACGACACGGCGCGCATGGACGAGTTGACGCTGCGCGGACGTTGGCGCATCGAGCCATCCGACCGGCTGAGAATCGATTTCACGGTGATGCACACGCAGATCGACGACGGCTACGATGATTTCTCGATCAACAACCAGCGAACCACTTACTCCGACCAGCCCGGCGAGGACTCGCAGCATTCCACGGGCGTCGCCGCCCACGTGGAATACCGTACGCCCGCGGACTGGCTCTTGACGGCAATCGCGAGCTACGCGGATTCGCCGATCCGCTACACGTACGACGGCGACTGGGGTAACGCGGCGTTCTGGGCGCCGTACATCTTCCAGTCGAACGAGGCGCAGTACCGCCACCGAACGACGCGGAACTTCGAGATGCGACTCGGCGGCGACAGCCGACCCGGCACCAGCTGGGTTGTCGGTGCCTACGCCCTCGACCTGCATGAAGGACTAGAGGACACGATCTACAACCTGTACCAGGATCCGACATCCGGCTACCTGCCGCCCGCCTCGACCACGCAGACCACGAGTTCCTATGCGGCGCGCAGCACCGCACTCTTCGGCGAACTCGACCAGGTCCTCGCCAAGGACTTGCGCCTGTCGATCGGCCTGCGAACGGAGCGGCGTAGCGTCACCTATCAGGACCAACTGACCTCGACCGGCGAGCTGCCGCTGACGCGCGCATTCGCGCCGACCGATAGCCTGTGGGGCGGCAACGTGTCTCTTGCATGGAAGCCCGCGCCGACGCGAACCGTGTACGCGTTGGTGTCGCGCGGCTACAAAGCGGGCGGCTTCAACTTGAGCCCCGGCCTGCCGACAGACGAACTGAGGTTTCGCCCCGAGACCGATCTCAATTTCGAGATCGGCTATAAGGCCGACTTGCCGGCGCAAAGATTGCGCATCGACACTGCGCTCTTCTACGCACGACGCGAGGCTCTGCAACTTCTGACCGGAACCCAACTCCAGGCAGACGACCCGAGCACCTTCGTGTTCTTCACCGGTAATGCGCCCGGCGGGTTCAACCGCGGTCTCGAGGCGAGTGTGACGTGGCAGCCCACCGCGACACTGGAGGCAGGAACGACGCTCGGGCTCCTGCAGACGCGCTACCACGGGCTGGTCCAGAACGGCGTGACGCTTCCCGATCGCGCGGTCCCGCACGCACCGTCATGGCAGTCTTCCGTGCACATCGCATGGACCGACCCGAGAGGTACGTTCGCGCGAGTCGATCTCAGCGGCATGGGCAGTTTCTATTTTGACCTGCCGCCGAATCCGACCGTGTCGCGCCCGTACTGGCTGCTCGGCGCCCGCGCCGGCTACGAGACGACTCGCTGGTCGGCCGCGCTCTGGGCCCGCAATCTGCTCGACAAACAATACGCCGTCCGCGGTTTCTACTTCGGTGACGAGCCTCCCGACTTTGCGAACAAGGAATACGTCCAGCTCGGACCGCCGCGAACGTTCGGCATCGATTTGACCCTACTATTCTGACGATCGCGCGATGCTGGCAGGGATTCTCGCGGCCGCTGGCGTCGCCGCGCCGCTGAAGCGCTACAGCCCAGTCTTGATGTGCGTCCAAACGCGCGTGCGGAAACGTTCGTACGCCATGTCCACTTCGCCGGGCACGTAGAGCCTGGCACGGGCCTCGGGCGGAGGGTAGATCGCAGGGTCGGAGAGAATGTACGGATCGACATACTGCGCCGCGGCGAGATTGTCGTTGCCGTAGTGGATCTCATTGGTGATTGCCGCGATCACTTTCGGCGAGAGAATGAAGTTTATGAACCGGTGCGCGGCCTCGGGGTGGGGTGCACCGCGGGGGATCAAGAGCGCGTTGTAGGTGATGTTCGACCCCTCTTTTGGCAGCGTGAACGCCAAAGTCAGATCGAGCCCCGCGGCCCTGGATCGCGATTGCGCGATCGAGAAGTCGCTCGACCAGCCCATCGCCACGCACAGCTCGTTGCTGGCTAGCTGATTCACATAGTCCGCCGAGTCGAAAGTTCGAACGTAGGGCCGTACCGCCATGACCAGGCGCTCGGCCGCGTGCAGGTCCTCGACCCGGCGCGAATTCGGGTCGAGGTGGAGGTACGTCAGCGCGAGCTGCAGCACGTCGTCGGGCGAATCGAGAAAGCTGACCCCGCAGTCTGCGAATCGAGCGACGATCGCCGGCTTGAAGAGCATGTCGAGGCTCTCGAGCGGCGCGTCCCGCATGCGTGCCAGCACGAGTTTCGGGTTGTATGCGAACCCGTTCGTCGCGTGCAGGTACGGCGCCGCGTATCGGTTGCCCGGATCCGCCTGTGCCTGAACCGCGAGTACGCGCGGGTCAATATTGCTCCAGTTCGGAAGCCTCGACCGGTCGAGCGGTTCGTAGGCGCCTGCCTTGATCTGTCGGCCGTAGTAGCCGGTGGTCGTACTGACGATGTCGTAGCCGGTGTCGCCGGACAGTAGCTTGCTCTCGAGCAGCTGGTTCGAGTCGTAGACGTCGTAGACAACCTCGATACCGGTCGATTTCTCAAACTCGGCGATCGTGCTGCTGCCAATGTAGTCCGCCCAGTTATAGACGTGGAGCACGCGCTCCTCCGCGACGCCGGGACCGAACTTAGTGGCATCCTTGCCGGCGACAGGCGCCGGGTTCCCGCACCCCAGTGAAAGCGCAATGCCCAGCACCCACAAGGCCGTGCAGGCAACCCGGCAGTGAACCGGTCCGTAGCGGGCAGGGCCGCGCGCACAGCGCATGGACTGACTCCGTAGCGAAAGGCGCGTGTAGGTTCGCACACAACCAATCGGCGGACCAACGGCACCCTCGCGGGATCTGCCCACACCCTCGGCGGATGTCGCGGGCGACTGGCTCGATGAAACCACGCGGCGGGACCGGTGCAGAAACACAAGGCAAGGACTCGTGAATCGAGACGTCGCCGCTGGTACGACTCGCGATCGGGCGGGGGCTGCTATCGAATCCCGCTTGGGCGCAGCCGGCCGGTGCCGGCCGCGCCCTCGGGAGAGTGCGAAGGAGCGTCAGTTCGTCGGCATCGTGCCGGTGAAGTACGCAACCACGTAGGTCTTGAACGTGCCGTCTGCCTGCGGCACACCGTACAGCTTGACCGGGGCACCAACAGCCAAGCCGGTGGTGAGCGCGGCGAGACCCGCGGAGGTCGTGATGTCCTCGGGGCTCACGGTCACGACGCCGCCGGTGCGGTCGACCTGATAGACCAGCGTCGCGGATCCCGAAGTGGTGCTGACGTCGGCAATCGCCGCATTCGCTCCACCCGAAACGTTGAACGTGAAAGTGCTGTCGCTCGCACCCGTGACGAGACCGCTGGCAACCGTGCCACGCGGCAGCGGCGTCGGCTCGAGGATGGTCCTCGGCACCGACCAGCCAGTCAGGTTCGCGGGGTCAGCCCAGCGCGCGTTGCTCACGCCCCACGCCGACACCGCGCCGTAGGTACCGCCGAAATTGACGCCCCCGTTGGTCGCCGCGACGTAGTCCGCCACCGCGCCTGTTCCGCTGATCACCAGCGTTGGGTACGCGAAGTCCCAGTACTTGAATCCGACAATGGGGTTGCCGTCGGAATCGGTGCCGTTGGCCGAGGTCGGCGAGATGTAGCCCAGCGTGACCGAGTAGTCATCCGCCGGTGCGGCGAAAGTCCGGGTGTACGTGAAGCCCGTCGTGCCGGCATTCGAGATCCGGCCGTCGAAAGCCGCCGTCTCGATGTCGACGGTCGCCGCGACCAGCGGGTTCGCCAGCGGATCGACGACGGAGGCGTGCACCTTGAAGCCGCGAACGATGTTGTTGCCGGCGAGGAACGCCGTGCCGGTTCCGATCGGGGTGGCATCGGCGATCGCATTCGCCGGCGTGCGGAAGAAGAACTCGGTGTTGTCGTCCACCGTCAGCGCAACAGGTCGCCCTGACTCATTCTCGACGACGATGACGTCGGTCGTCGGGTTGACACGCAGGACGTGGCCCTCAGGGCTCAGCCATACGCTGTTGAACGAAGTGCTCGTCCAGATGCGTGTCGCGACCAGCGTACCGTTCTCCTGGTACCGCGCGGCGACGCGCACGTACTTGCCGGAGAGACTTGCCGCTTCGGTCGAGAAGTCCTTGATCGTGACGGCAGTCTTGGCATCCACGTCGTAGAAGAGCGTTCCGTTGATCGCGTCCGCCAGGATTGTCAGAGAAACTCCCGTCGGAACGGCCGTCTCAGGGTTCTGAACCGGAACCGCCGGCAGGTCCTTCGTGATCGTGATGCTGGTGTTGTCGGTCGCGATTGAAGCGACGGTCCCGTAGGAGTGACGTAGCACGAGGTGCGCCAGATCGTCGATGCGGTGGCGGCGCACCGGACCGTCGAAATTGACCGCCCACAGCGTCATGCCACTGGCCGGCGGCACGTGCCCGACGAGAAACGCGGGATGCTTGAGATTGAATTCAAGGTCGAGCGCATTGCTGGTGGAGGCGCTGACGACCAGCGGCGTCTCGAAATTCACCGTAATCGTCACCTGCTTGCTTCCGCTAGCACCGGTTGCACCCTGGATCTGAATCTGGTCGGACGGAATTGAAGTGCTCGCGGTGGCCGCGAATCCCGCTTCGGGATCGGACGCGGTCGTCAGCTCGACGTCACCCGGATTCGCTGCGATCGTCAGGGTTGCGCTCGTATACGTGCCGACCGGAATCATCGCGTTGCCGAGGAGTTCCGAAATCTGGTCGAGCTCCGCGAGATTGACCATCTGCCCGGACGACGCGTAGACGGTTGTTCCCGCCCCGCCGCCTTGCGGATTCACGGCGATCGACAGGACTTTCACGCCGATCGTCGCCCAGTCTTCGGACGACGCATCGCTGATCATCACTGCCACACTCACGGATTGCGGGGTCACCGGCATGGGCGACGTGCCAGCACCGCCGCCACCGCCGCACGCCACGAGACTAGCGCCGAGTACGGCGCCGACGACGAGCTGCAGAGTCTTTGAAGTTGAGTACATGACGGATCCTCGGGCGAGTGTTGGGTTCGACGATGGCAAGTTGGTGCGGTTAGCGTGTGCGAAGCGCGCCGGTTGACACGCAGCTGCGAAACTCTCGTGGTCGGCCTGCGCCGAATGTGACCGTCGTCCTGTTCTGCTCGGATGCGAGTGCTCAGAAAGCCCTTAAATACAAGAATTAAAGCGTCGCGCAGGAATTGTCCTCGCTGGAATGCAATCGCTGACCGATGAGGCTGTCTACGCGTCTACTGTCGGCGCCGCGCGACGGAAATATCGCGGCGCGCTACACATGCGCCACCTGTTATGGAAAACGACCGGGACTCGAACGCGCGCCTGGGTGACCCGCCGCAGCATTTGCAACGTCAGCGCGGCCCGCGGTGTCGATCCGCCGCGCCCCACCGCGCGCACTGCCTCCTTGCAGCGCAGCCGGTACTTTCTAAGCGCCCTCAAGCCGTCGCGCGAGGCCAAAGCTCTCGCCGAATCGATAAATCGTGCATGCGTCGCGACAGCGCCGCGGTACCGCTTTGCGGGTCAACCGTCGTCTCTGTCGCGCGTTGTGCTTTCCGGGGGAGCCTCGTCGCAAAGGTATGGCTGAAATGCGCGCGCCTTTATTGGTCGGTGGAATTCTCGCTATCAGCAGCGGCCTCGTCGGCGTCGTTCCCGATGCCGCGGCCCAGGTCCGAGTTGGCGTGGGGGTCGGCCTGCCTCACGTCGGGCTTTACGTGCCGGCGCCATTGGTCGTCGCTGCGGCCCCTCCCTACTATCTGAGTCAGCGGCCCCGCGGCGCCTACGTGGTCGCACCGTTCGCATTCGGAATTGGCCGGCGCTACTACGGCGAATTTCGCGAGCCGTACGTCGCCCGGCACGGCTGGCGCTAGCGCAGCGAGCCGCGGCTTCGCCGGCCCGGCGGCGGCGTCCGTCGACCGACGAGTGATCGGCGGGAGTTGTCGACTCGCACGCAACCGAGTGGCTCACGCCGGGATCGCGGTGCCGCAGCTTTCGTCGTCTCGCCGATTCGCGTCCATGCACCGCAACGGGGCATCGAACCGACGCTGCGCAGCCGTGGCGCCGCGTGGGACTGACGCCAACGGCATCGAAAATATCAAGATTCTTCAACCGCTTGCAGTGGCGCTCGTCGTAGCTGGCAGACCGGGCGAGCGCTCCCTGGGCAAATCCGTTTAGCCCGCCCGCGAGCGTCGTCGCCGTGTTACTTTTTGGCGGCGGGACGGAATCCTGTGCCGCATCGCCCCGCCCGCTCGCCGCGGGTGCGGGCAACGTGGTCGCACCACGATCAGGTCGACGAAGGGCAAAGGCGTGAAGGCACAAAAATCATTGCGGGCGGCGCGATTCGCGCACCGCCATCTCGGCCATTCGCTCGGCGTGGGAGTTGCCACCGGTTTGCTGATCGCCGGGTGCAGCGGTGGCGGGCCACCGGCGGCCCGACGGGTCGCGGTCAATGCAATCACGCTCGAGGGCCACCCGATTTCGGTGACGGAGGAGTACCCGGCGCAGATCGAGGCCTCGAACACCGTCGAGATTCGCCCACGCGTCGGTGGCGTATTGGAACGCCAGTCCGCGGTCGAAGGTCAACGCGTCAGAGCCGGCCAGATACTTTTTGAAATCGACGCGCAGCCTTACCGGGCCGCCCTCGCGCAGGCGGAAGCCGCCCTCGCGCTGGCCGAGGCCGCCCAGGCCCAAGCGGTGCGGGACCTTGCACGTGCCAAGCCGCTTTCGGCCCTCGACGCGCTTAGCCAGCGCGAGCTCGACGCGGCCGAGGCGGCCAACTCGGCAACCGCGGCACAGGTTCGTGCCGCCGAGGCTTCGGTGAAGACGGCGCAGCTCAATCTCGGCTACACCGTCGTCCGCGCGCCGATCGATGGCGACATGAGCCGGGCACAGATCCGGATCGGCGGCCTGGTCACCGCCTACACGACGCTGTTGACCACCGTCTACCAGACGGATCCGATGTACATCAATTTCAGCATCGGCGAGCAGCGCCTGCTCCAGCTCCAGAAGGAACTCGGGCGTGCGCCGGATCAACGCAACCCGAGCAAACGCCAGTTCCGCGTCTTTCTGGCTGATGGCGCGGAGATTCCGGCGACGGCGGAGCTCAACTTCGTCGACGCGGCCGTCGACCTGCGGACCGACACGTTGCCGCTCAGGTTGCTGGTCCCGAATCCCAAGACCCTGCTCCGCGCCGGCCAGTACGCCAAGGTGACGGTCGATACCGCTGCCCGCCCCGATTCCATCAGCGTTCCACAGCGCGCCGTCCAGGAATTGCAGGACAAGAATTTCGTGTGGATCGTCGATGGCGACGGCAAGGCGCAGACGCGCGACGTTACGCTCGGCGCGCGCGTGGGCGCCGACATCCTGATCGAAAAGGGACTTGCCTCCGGCGATACGGTCGTGGTGGACGGCATGCAGAAGCTTAAGGCCGGGTCGCTTGTCGACACCGCACCGCAAGCGGCACCGGGCAAAAGCCCGCCGTGAGCAATTTCTTCATTGACCGACCGATCTTCGCGACGGTCCTCGCGATCCTGATCACGCTCGCCGGCGGAGTCGCCTTCATGCTGCTGCCGGTGGCGCGGTTCCCGCAGATCACGCCGCCCAGCGTCGTCGTCTCCGCGACGTTTCCCGGCGCAGACGCGCAGACGATCGAGCAATCGGTCGCGGCGCCGATCGAGACGCAGGTGAACGGCGTCCCGAACATGCTGTACATGGACTCGAAGAGCTCCAACGACGGCACCTACAACCTGACCGTCACCTTCGAGGTCGGCACCGCGCAGGACATCGCCGCAGTCGACGTGCAGAACCAGGTCGCGATTGCGCAACGGCAGCTCCCAGCGGACGTTCTGAGGCAAGGTCTCACGATCATCAAGCGCCAGCCTCAAGCCATCATGTACATCGCCTTCAAGGCGACGGACCCGCGCTTCGACTACCTGTTTCTCAGCAATTTCACGGCGCTGCAAATCGTCGATTCGCTGGCCCGCATACCGGGCGTCGGCCAGGTGCAGCAGTTTGGCGCGCGCGACTACGGGATGCGGATCTGGCTCGATCCCGGAAAGATGTCCCGCCTCGGGATTACTACTCAGGACATCACCGCCGCGCTCAACGAACAGAACGTTGTCGCGCCCGCCGGCATCGTCGGCGCCGAGCCTTCTCCGCCGGGCCAGCAGATGACTTACACGGTCACGGTGCATGGTCGGCTCAAGGGCGTCGACGAATACGCGAACATCGTGCTGCGAACGGGTAACAATCGCGCGATCGTCCGCCTGAGAGACGTTGCGCGAATCGAGCTCGCCGCGACCGACTATTCGCGTTCGACTCGATTGAAGGGCCAACCCGTCGCGCTGCTCGGCGTCTACCAGCTCCCAGACGCCAACGCCCTCGACGTCGCCAAGCGCGTTCGCGCCACGCTCGACCAGCTCTCCCAGAAATTTCCCAGCGGCGTAACCTACAACGTGGCGCTTGACACGACCGAGTTCGTCGCCGAGTCGATCAAGGAAGTGGAAATCACTCTCTTCATTGCCGCGGGCCTCGTCCTACTGGTGGTATTTCTCTTCCTCGAGAGCTGGCGCGCGACGCTGATTCCGATGCTCGCCGTACCAGTGTCGCTGATCGGCACCTTCACGCTGTTCATCGGCCTCGGCTTCTCGATCAATACGTTGACATTGTTTGCGCTTGTCTTGGCGATCGGGCTCGTCGTCGATGACGCTATTGTCGTCGTCGAGGCCGTCACCGAGAAAATGGAATCCCACGGCCTGAGCGCCCGCGATGCGACCCGCGCCGCGATGGCCGACGTCTCGAGTCCAGTGATCGCTATCGCGCTGGTGCTGACCGCGGTTTTCGTTCCGGTCGCGTTCCTTGGCGGGCTCACCGGACAGTTCTACCGCCAGTTCGCGCTGACGCTGTCCGCATCGGTGCTTATTTCCGCCTTCGTCGCGCTGACGTTCACGCCTGCGCTGTGTACGCTGCTGCTGCAGCCACGGCCGAAGACGGAGCCGACCGGCCGCGTCGGACGGTTCTTCAGCTGGTTCAACCGCGAGTTCGCCCGGTGGACCGAGCACTATACCAACGTGGTCCGGCGCTCGATTCGACGCTCCATGGCGGCGCTCGCGATCTTCGGCATCATCCTCGCCGCGGTCGGGTTTCTGGTCTACGAGCGCCCAAGCGGGTTCATCCCCGAGGATGATCAGGGCTACCTGCTGATGGTCGCGCAGCTGCCGCCCGGAGCGTCGTTCCAGCGCACCGAGGCCGTCCTCGAACGCATCCGCGAGGTCGTTCACGCGCAACCCGAAGTCGAGTCCATGCTCGCTATTACCGGGCTCAACCTGCTGGCGGGAGTCAACACCCCGTACACCGGCACCGGATTCATCGTCCTCAAACCCTGGTCGAAAAGGAAAGGAGCGCAGCACTCCGAACAGGCGGTCATCGACCGCCTCTACAAGCTGCTTGGCGGCCTCAAGGAGGCGAACGTCATCATCGTCGCGCCGCCCGCCATCCCCGGCATCGGCCAGGCCGGTGGCTTCGAGTTCGTGCTCGCGGACACGTCCGGCGGCAGCATCGAGACGTTCAACTCCGCATTGCAGGAGTTCCTCGCCACCGCGGCGAAGCGGCCCGAACTAACGCGAGTGGTCACGCAGTTCAATACGCGCGTCCCCGAAATTGAATACGTGATCGACCGGGACCGCGCCAAGTCACTGGGCGTACCTATCTCGGACATCTTCGGAACCTTGCAGATGTTTCTCGGTGGCACGTACATCAATGACTTCAACCTCTTTGGGAGGACCTTCCGGGTCACCGCCGAGGCGGAGGGTAGCGCACGTACCGTGCCCGAGGCAGTGAACGCTCTCTATGTCAGGACTGCGGCCGGCGACATGGTGCCGCTGTCCTCGCTTGTGACGATCAAGTCCGTGCACGGCCCCAGCTATATCGAGCGCTACAACGTCTATCGGGCGGTCACGATCAACGGCTCCCCGGCCCCCGGTTTCAGCCAGGGTGACGCGCTCAACGCCATGGAGCAGATCGCGGCGGGCCTGCCCGACAACGTGAGCTCGTTCTGGACGGGCTCTGTACTGCAGCAGAAACGATCGGGCGGCCAGGCGCCGTATATATTCGCGATGGCGATGGTGTTCGTGTTTCTGGTCCTCGCCGCGCAGTACGAGAGCTGGGGCGTGCCCTTCGCGGTGATCCTTTGCATCCCGTTCGCGGTCTTCGGTGCGTTCGCCGGATTGGCGATGCGTAGCATGGCCAACGATATCTACGCCCAGGTCGGCCTCGTCATGCTGATCGGGCTCGCCGCCAAGAACGCGATCCTGATTGTGGAGTTTGCCAAGCTGTCGCACGAGCGCGGCATGACCGTCGTCGAAGCCGCGATCGCCGGCGCGCGCTTGCGCCTGCGGCCCATCCTGATGACGTCGTTTGCGTTCATCCTCGGCGCCGTGCCGCTCGCGATCGCGACCGGCGCTGGCGCGACCTCGCGGCAGGTCCTCGGCACGACGGTGGTTTGCGGAATGACGGCGGCGACTCTGATCGGCATTTTCATCGTGCCGGTCTTCTTCGTTGTCATCCAGAGCTTCATCGAAAAGATCCGCCCGCGCACCCCGGCGGCGGCTGAAGCCGCGCCACCGCGCGCGAACGCGGCCGGTGCGGGAGCCGGCGAATGAGGCGACTGACGCTCGCAGTCGCGCTCCTCGTCTCCTCCTGCGCGGTCGGCCCCAACTACCATCGGCCGGCCTTGCAGACGCCCGATTCGGTCCGTGGCGCTACCCCCGATGCCGCCGCGAGTTCGGTCGGCGACTCGAATTGGTGGGACCTTTACGATGACGCGAAGCTTCGCGACCTGCTGAGCGTGGCGCTGCGGAACAGCCCGGACCTCAACGCCGCGATCGCGCGCATCGACGAGGCCCGCGCCTCGGTCGGACAGACTCGTCTCGGATTCGTTCCCACCGTTGACGGTGTCGCGGACGTACGCCGCAACAAGACGTCGCAGGATGCGCTGATTTCCGGTGCCCCGCGCTTCAGCAACTCCGAAGACGCGGCCGTCACCGTTTCCTACGAGCTCGATGTCTGGGGCCGCCTGCGGCGCACGCACGAGGCCGCCCGCGCCAACTTCCTGTCGAGTGAGTACGCCAAGCGTGCGGTCGCGGTCAGCCTCGTCGCGAGCGTCGCGAATGCCTACTTCTCGCTGCTCGCTCTCGACAGCCAGCTCGAGATCACGCGGCGAACGGTCGATGCGCGCGCGAAGTTCGTGGAATTGACTCGGGCGCAGCACGAGCGGGGATACGCCACCGGGCTCGACGTCGCAACGGCCGAGGCGCAGGCGGCGGCCGCGCGCGCGAACATTCCGGATCTGGAACGCCGAATCGGGCAGACCGAGAACCTGATCTGCGTGCTCCTTGGCGACAGTCCGCACCCGATCGAGCGGGAGCATCGCGGCGAGACCATGCCCATGGCGCCTCCCCTGCCTCCCGTCGGTCTCCCTTCGCAGCTACTGGAGCGCCGCCCGGACGTGCGCGCCGCGGAGGAGTCGCTGCGTGCCGCCAACGCCAACATCGGCGTTGCGAAGGCGGCATTGTTCCCGCAGATATCGCTGACCGGGCTGTTTGGTTCGCTGAGCGCGCCGCTGGGGGGCCTTTTCAAGGCACCCACGGCAGAATGGAGCGCGGCCGCCGGCGTCGTACAGCCACTGCTGGACTCGCAACGAGGCATCTACCAGGTCGAGCTCGCCAGGGCGCGCACACGCGAGGCACTCTTCGGCTACCGGAAGGCCGTCCAGACGGCGTTTCAGGAGACCGCGGATGCGCTGCTCGCGTACGGAAAATACGGTGAGTTCGAACGCGAACAGGCGACGCAGGTCGAAGCGCTGCGGCGCGCCGAAGCGATCGCGCTCGCGCGCTACCGCGTCGGCTATGCGTCCTATTTCGACGTCATCAACGCGGACCGGGACCTGTTCATCGCCGAGCTGTCGCTCAGCCAGGCGTACGGGAACAGCCTGACCGCGCTCGTGCGTCTCTATCAGGTGCTCGGCGGCGGCTGGCAGAGCCCGCCCCCGTCGTGAACCGCGACGCGCGCGGCCATTGATGGGGGCGGCCGCGGACGCAACTTACTTCCTGAAGACGAACAGGCCTCCGGGCGGGGTTATTCCGTTTGCCTGCGCGAAATTGCCCTGGTTGATCGCCAGGCTCACGAGGCCACGGGAGTCGACGAACAGCAGCGGCTTGCCGGGCGCAACATCGCCGAACGTCGCGACGAACGGTACTGCGAGGTCCTTGTCGCCGAGCCGGATGCGGACCGGCTCTCCGAGCCGGTAACCGAGTTTCCGGAACTCATCACCACCGACGTTCGTGACGAGATTGCCGAATGGACCGTCGAGCGCAACCACGCTCCCGGCGATGCCGCTGTCGTCGATCACGACCTTCTGTAGCTCGAGGCGGACGAGGGGCGGCGCGATCGGCCCAACACGCGTCCAGTCCTCGCCGCGCGCCAGGTGTGCTCCCACCGGCGAGTAGACGTCGCGTCCGTGAAAAGTCGAGGACGATGACCCGGTCAGTAGCCACTCGGGGTTCTCGATCAGCCGCGCACTTTCGACCCCGTCCCGATCGGCGGTCGGAGTGATCAGCCCGTTGTCCGGAAGCACGAAGAATTGCCCGCGCTTGGTCTTGACGACGATTGAGCGGCGCGCCGTACCTACACCGGGATCGATGACAGTCACGAACACCGTTCCGGCCGGGTAGTAGGGCGCGGTTCGCGCCAGCAGCCGCGCACCTTCGCTAATCGAATACGGCGTCACGTGGTGCGTGATATCGATGATGTCGGCAGCGGGCGCGATGTTGAGCATTACGCCCTTGCAGATCGCGACGGCGTCATCGAGCGTGCCGAAGTCCGTCATGAAGACGATCAACCGGCGGGCTGTCGGCACCGGTGCCGCGCCGTTCGGGCCTGAACACGCGGCGAACACCAGCGTTGCAATCGCGGTGAGGGCGCAAACGGAGCGACGCAATCGTGACGGGGGAGCCATGAACCCGGGCCTTCCGTTGAGAATTCGGTCGGCACGCGCGGACGCGGGAGGAGTCGCGCGCAGGCATCCCGGCGCCGCATCGGGCCGAAGGCATTGTATGCCGCGGCCCGGGTCGCAGGCGACCGCGGCCTGAATCGAGTCGAACTGGCTGGAGCGCGGACTTGGCGGACGCGACCCGGCCGCGCCCGCCGCATCCGGTGCTAGGAGTGGTTGAGAACGGCCTCGATGACCCGGTGCACCTCGTGACGCGCGGCCTCGATGTGGTGAATGATTCGTACCTGCAATCCGCGGGTGTCCGCCTGGTCTTCCTCGTGAGAGACGTCCTGCTGCGCCTTGTCCAGCAGCTCGAGGGCTTTGTGGTACCGGTCGGTCCGGCCCAGATGCGCATCGACCGGCTTGTGATCGCGAATGTCCTTGCCGTCGTCAATCGCGGCGCGCTTGATTTCGCCAATTGCCTCGTCGATCGAATGAATCGCGTGCTCTTCGGCGCGATCGACCGGATCGGAGCTCAGGTGCTCGAGATGAGCGCGGGCATCGCGGAGGTCCGTGAGCGCGTGCAGGTAGGCCGGATGCTTGCCCGGGTTGTCCGCGAGCGCCGGTGCGCTGATGCAGAGCGCCACTGCGAGCGTACCGAGTACCCTGATCATGATCTTGTGCATACGAGTTTTTCTCCAGTTTATGAATGCTAGGTTGCGCGACCGACTCGCCTGGTATCAAGGTCCTTCGAGCCGCGCCTGCAGCGGCCGACCGCCGGTACGCGGTGCGTCGCCACGATCGAATTGTCCGGGGTGCCTCCCGCGGCGTCACCACAAGTCGCCTGCATCCCGCGCTCATGTGCGCTTCATGAAAGCAGGACCCCAGAATGTCGTTCGCTCCGATCGGCGCGCGCGGCATGCTCTCATTGACGCCTGTCGAATTCCTGTCGAACGCCGAGCTCGAGCGAATCTGGCCCATGGCGTCTGCGATCCGGCACAACGGGCATGGGAGGTGCTACGGACCGTTCGGAGTCCGACTGCACCACCTTTGGCCACCGCACTTGCAGGTGCGCACCCGCCCGGCTCACTCCGGCTATAGTGCGGACGGCACAACATAACCAGGGGGGGTCGGGACATGACGCTGAATTCATGGCGGGCGGCAGCGGGGATTTCGGCACTCGCCGTGCTGGTGTGCATTTCCGGCGTAGCCGCGGCTGCGGACAAGGACCTGGCGGCCCGCGTCGACCGGGTGCTTGCCGACACACCGCTGATCGACGGCCACAACGACCTGCCGTGGGAAATTCGTGATCGTTACGCCGGTGCCGTTGGTGCCGTCGACCTCAAATCGGACTTGTCCCGCCTAGCGGGCCCCAAGGGTGAGGCGCCGCTCATGACCGACATCCCGCGCCTGCGCGCGGGGCGGGTCGGGGGGCAGTTCTGGTCGGTGTGGGTGCCTAGCAATTTGAATGGCTTCGAGGCGGTGCAGACGACGCTCGAACAGATCGACCTCGTCAGGCGAATGACGGCCCGCTACGGAACCGATCTCGAAATGGCGTACTCCGCCGCGGACGTGCGCCGGATCCACCACTCGGGGAAAATCGCCTCGCTGATCGGCATTGAGGGCGGGCACCAGATCAACAACTCGCTCGCGGTGCTGCGCCAAATGTACGATGCCGGCGCGCGCTACATGACGCTCACGCACTCATCGAACACTTTGTGGGCCGACTCGGCTACCGATGCCCCCGCACACCACGGCCTGACCCCGTTCGGCGTCGAGGTCGTCCACGAAATGAACCGCATCGGGATGCTGGTCGACCTCAGCCACGTCGCGCCGGAGACCATGACCGCGGCCCTCGCCGCGACCGCCGCGCCGGTCATCTACTCGCATTCGTCCGCGCGCGCGCTTGTCGATCACCCGCGGAACGTCCCCGACGACATCCTCCACCTGGTCGCGGCGAACGGCGGGGTCGTAATGGTGAACTTCTTCCCGGCCTACATCTCGAACGATTGGGATCAATGGGACGCGGATCGCACGGCGGAGAAGGCGCGCTACAGCACGCCGCCGTTCGGCGGTCTCTACATCGGACAGCCCGAGCGAGCGGCCGCGGCGCTGGCTGCGTGGGACCTCGCGCATCCGAAACCCTGGGGCACGCTCGCGCAGGTGGCCGACCACATCGAGCACATCCGCAACGTCGCCGGCATCGACCACGTGGGCCTGGGCTCCGACTTCGACGGCATACCCGAGGGTCCGGCCGGCCTTGAAGGTGTCGACAAGTACCCGGCGCTGCTCGAGGAGCTGATGCGTCGCGGCTGGACGGATGCCGATATCGCGAAGCTTGCAGGCGGCAACGTGCTGCGCGTGATGGCGGCGACGGAGGCGGTCGCTGCGAAGTTGCGTGGCACCCGACCCGCATCCGAGGCAATCAATCCGCCGGCCGCCCGTCCCTAGAACTCGCGCCGCGTTACGGCGGCCGGTCTCCCTCAGCCGGCCGCGTGTTTCGGCAACCCGCGCCCGTTCGCATCGTCGACTCAGTCGATCAGCCGACGGGTTGACAGCTCGGTGGCGTCGATCGGACGCGCGTAGGCGCGCCGCGACGCGTGCTCCCGAGGGTTCAACAGTTCTTTGCACGGTCCTGACGCAGCCTTGCGTCAACGCGGCGGGTTATTCCGGCGTTTGCCCATACACTGATTCCACTGCCCCACCCGTCGAGAGGTATTTGCTGTGATTGCCCGCCCCCGAATCTTGACCGCGCTATGCGTCGCCGCCGGCCTTGCTGGTGCACCGGCGTTTGCCGCCGAGACGGCCACGCCCGCCGACACCTCCACCACCGCTGGGCCCGCTGGAGGTCACGCGTGGCAAGGCGGTCACTGGCGTCACCACGGTGAATTTCACCGCGTTCTGCACCAGTTGAACCTGACGCCCGAGCAGAAGACGCAGATCAAGTCGATCTTCGCCCAGGCGAAGACGGACTACGGCTCGCGAGGCGCTGCCGCCCGATCGAACCACGAGGCGTTGACCGCGATGTCGCCCAGCGACGCCGGTTACCCGACGCTGCTCGCCACCGAGAAGACGAACGCGGCGGCGCGCGTGCAGGCGATGAGCGACATCAAGGCGCAGATCTATGCGGTGCTGACGCCCGCGCAGCTCGCGCAGATTCCGACGATCATTGCGACTGACAAGGCCGCCCGCGACGCGCGGATCGCGACGTTGCGGAGCCAGCACACGAGCTGAACCAACGCCAAGCCGGGCGGGGGTGCGAGGAACGCACCCTCGCAGCTCCCCGTCCGGCTTGCGTCCTGCACGGCGCGGGGCCGATTCTGACCGCCTGAACCTTTCCCGATTGATGCCCGCTCTCCCCGGGCCCGGCGCTGGCCGGCCGCTGTTCGTCCACTACAATGTCGGACGACTTGGCTGCGGACGACCAGAATGAAGCCACGCACGCTCGAATTCGATGGCGCGCGGTACCTCGACGGTGCTGCCTCGGACCCCGCGCTGCTCGGATTGATGGACGGATCGCCGCCACCCGCGGAGAAGTGCATTCGCTTCGGCGACGACGATTTCCTGTCATTCCCGAAAATCCGCTGGGCGCTCTCGCACCTGCGGGAGCTCCTGCCAACCGCAAACGTCGGGCGCGGCGCCGGTGCGCCGAGCGAGCTCGGCGCGACCCGGGCAGACGCCGAAAGCGCGATCGATGCGCTCGGCTTCCTCGACATGCACGGGACGGAGCGTACCTGGGCCGCGTCGCTGCAGGACACTTACTGCGACGGTATCCTTGTCATGCATCGCGGCCGCCGAGTCTACGAACGCTACTTCGGCGCGCTGCGTGCGGATCGTCCGCACGGGTGCTTCTCGATCACCAAATCGTACGCCGCAACCTTAGGTGCCACGCTCTGCCACGAGGGTGCATTGAGCGAGGAGGCGCGAGTCCCGTACTACGTCCCGGAAATGAAGGGGACTGCCTACGAGGACGCGCGCATCCGCGACGTCCTCGACATGCAGGTCGGAATTGACTACTCCGAGGACTACTCGGACCCGGCCGCGGGCTTCTGGGACTACGCCCGCGCCGGCGGGTTGCGCGCGCGGCGCCCGGACTACTCGGGGCCGGGCAACTTCTACGAGTATCTCGTGACGCTGCGCAAGCAAGGTGCACACGGGCAGGCGTTTTCCTACAAGACGGTCAACACCGAGCTGCTCTGCTGGGTCATGAAACGCGTCACGGGGCTCGGCCTCGCGGCGCTCCTGTCGGAGCGACTCTGGACGCGCCTCGGCTGCGAGCAGGACGGCTACCTCAGCGTCGATTCGATCGGCGTCGAGATGGGAGGTGCGGGCCTCAACGCGACGCTTCGGGACCTCGCGCGCTTCGGCGAGCTGATGCGCTGCGATGGGGCGTGGGGCGACGCCCAGCTACTGCCGGCGGCGGTCGTCGCGAACATCCGTCGCGGCTCCGATCCCGCAAAATTCGCGCCGGCGGGCTACACGCTACTTCATGGCTACTCGTACCGCGACATGTGGTGGGTCGCCCACAATAAATGGGGCGCGTTCGAGGCGCGGGGAATTCACGGCCAGCGCCTGTACGTGGCGCCGCGAGCCGAGCTCGTGATCGCGCGCTTCGCCTCGCACCCGATCGCGGTGAGCGCGGCGAACGACCCGATCACGCTGCCCGCATTCAATGCGCTCGCGCAGTTCCTGTCGCGGAATTGATCGCCCAACGCGCCGGTTCGCCCGGAGCGCCCGCTCGCTCGAACTAGATTAGTTCGACCTCGACGAAGCGAAATTCGAAGGCGTTCGCGTTGATCACGTTGTGCGTCACACCCTTGGGGCGTGCGTACGACATTCCCGCCGTCAGCGAAGCATCGCGAGTGCCGGTCGGCTCCTCGAGGCGCAGTATTCCCGTCGTCAGCGGCACGACCACGTAGTCGTGCCCGTGCACGTGGTGACCCGTTTCGGCGCCCGGTGCGAACCGCCATTCGGTCACGATCACGCGCTCGTTCTTTATCTGCACAATTGACGTGGCTTTCACTCTTTTCCGCTCCCGCTGTGTTCAATCGACGCTGACGAGGCCGCAAGCCTAGCCCGAAACGCCGGCGCTCGCAGCCAGAACGCGCGCGTGCCGGAAGGCTCGCAACCAGTGCGCCGCGTGGACATCGGCGCCGGGGCGTGCGAGTGTCGGCGCGGACCCCGCCTCAATAAGGACGAACGATCGTGAAGACCCTCTGCCTCGCTGCTCTGGTACTGGTTCCCGCGCTCGCAGCGGCAGCCGCCACCGCGCCGCCGACGGCGCTGCCTCCCCCGGCCGACCAGCAATTGGGCCGGGCGCTCCTGAAGGAACTGGTCGAAATCAATACCACGCACGATCACGGGTCCACCGACGCGGCGAACGCCATTGCCAAGCACCTGCTCGAGAACGGGTTCCCGGCAGCGGATGTGACTGTCCTTTCCCCGCCGGGACACCCCCTCAAGGGCAATGTCGTGATTCGCTACCGCGGCAAGGGCCGTGGCACACCGGTCCTGTTCCTCGGCCATCTCGATGTAGTCGAAGCCAAGCCCGAGGATTGGTCGGTCGATCCTTTCAAGCTCACCGACAAGGATGGCTGGTACTACGGTCGTGGCACCATCGACATGAAGGACGGCGACGCCGCGTTGGTCGAATCCCTCATCCGGCTCAAGCGCGAGGGATTCATGCCGGAACGCGACCTGATAGCCGCGTTCACGGCCGACGAGGAAGCGGGCGGCGATTCGAACGGACCCGCGTTCCTCCTCAAGGAGCATCGCTCGCTGATCGACGCTGGCCTCGTGCTCAATCTCGACGGCGGCGGCGGCGCATTCAAGGACGGCAAACGCGTGCTGTTTGAAATTGGCACGAGCGAGAAGACCTACGTCACCTACACGCTGGAAACGACCAGCCCCGGCGGCCACGGCTCGTTGCCCGGCCCCGACAACGCGATCTACCGCCTCGCCGACGGGCTCGGCCGGCTGGAGGCCTACAAGTTCCCGGTCACACTCACCGGGACGACGCGCGCGAGCTTCGCGCAATTCGCATCTCTGCAACCCGGGCCCAACAGCGACGACATGCGGGCGGTCGCGCAAGCAACACCGGACCTCGGCGCGGCCGAGCGGCTGAGCCGAAATACCTACTACAATGCGCAGCTGCGCACGACCTGCGTCGCGACACTGATCTCCGGCGGCCACGCCGAAAACGCGCTGCCGCAGCGCGCGAAGTCGACGATCCAGTGCCGGATGATCCCGGGCGATACGGCAGAAGGCGTCCAGGCGCAGCTGAGCGCGGCCCTCAGCGACCCCCACATCTCTGTCACGCTCGATGCACCGCCGATCGTAAGCCCGGAATCGTCGCTGACTCCGAAGCTCCTCGGCAAGCTCGGCGCCGTCATCCATTCGATGTGGCCCGGCGTGCCAATCGTGCCGACGATGGCGACGGGATTCAGCGACGACCGCCAGACGAGGAACGCCGGGATGGTCAGTTATGACGTGAGCGGAACCTGGTCCGACATGGACGAGAATCGCGCGCACGGGCGCGACGAACGGATCTACAAGCAATCCTTCGACGAGAGCGTCGAATACACCTATCGACTCGTGAAGGCGATGGGCCACGCGGACTGAGGGTTCGTGCGCAGCGCACGGCCGGCGGCGTGCCGCCGGCCTGCGGCTCACGCCGCGCGCGCGCCGCGCGTGAGGCGGGTGAATCCGAAGCAGACGATCACGACCGCAGACACGCTCGCGATCAGGAGCGTGCCAACGGCATTGATCTGCGGATCGAGCCCGACGCGCAGGCCCGAGAAGATCGCCATCGGCAACGTGGTGTTCTCGGGCCCCGCCAGGAAGCTCGAAGTGATGACGTCATCGAATGACAGCGTCAGCGCCAGCAGCCATCCCGACAGGATCCCGGGCGCGGCGAGCGGGATCGTGATGGTCGCGAGCACTCGCAGGGGCCGGGCACCCAGGTCCCGCGCAGCATCCTCGAGCGAGCGATCGCGACCCCAGACGCGCGCGAACACGATCGACGCAACGACCGAAGCGCCGAGGGTAGCGTGGGCGATCACGAGGGTGAGCATGCCCTTTCCGTGGGACCAACCGGTCACTGCTTCAAGCCCGGCGAACAGCATCAGGAATGCGAAACCGAGCAGGATCTCCGGCGCGAAAATGGGTACCGCCAGCAGCGCTATCAGCAGGCTCCGGCCCGGAAAGCGTTCGAGCCGGGCGAGCGCGATGCCGGCGAGCGTCCCGAGCAGCGTCGCGATCGGTGACGACAGCAGCGCCAGGACCAGAGACCGCGAAGCGGACGCGAGCAGTTCATCGTTGTCGAGTAGCGCCCGGTACCAGTAGAGCGACGGAGCCGACGGGCCCCCGCCGCTGGCATGACCGCTGAACGAGAAGAACACCACCCACGCGATCGGCGCATACAGGAACGTGAAGCCGAAAACGAGCGTGAGCGCCTGCCAGCGTCGCTGCCCGGCACCGTTCATATACGCGCCACCGTGCTGTGTCCGAGCGTGCGGCGCAAAAGGAGCGGTGGCAGCATCAGGGCGACGAAGGTAACGAGCGCAATCGTCGCGGCGAGCGGCCAGTCGCGATTCTCGAAGAATTCATCCCAGAGAATGCCGCCGATCATCACCGTACTGCTGTTGCCGACGAGCTCGGGGATCACGTACTCACCAACCGCCGGCACGAATACGAGGATCGATCCAGAGATGATCCCGGGCAGCGCCAGCGGCAGGGTGACCGTCCTGAAGGCGTAGACCGGTCGCGCGCCGAGGTCCGAGGCAGCCGCCAGGAGATCCGTCGGCAACTTCTCGAGCACCGCGTACATCGGCAACACGAAGAACGGCAGGTAGGAGTAGACCATCACTAGCAGCACCGCGAACGGCGAGTAGAGGATCGTGAGCGGCGTCTTGATGATGCCGAGCGTCAGCAGCAGGGAGTTGAGGGGCCCCGAATCCCGGATCAGTCCCATCCACGCGTACGAGCGCATCAGGAAGGACGTCCAGAACGGCAGTATCGACAACAGCACGTAGAAGTTGCGGCGCTCGAGCGGCGCCCGGGCGATCGCATAGGCGATCGGGAAGCCGACCAGAATGCAGCCGGCCGCCGTGAGCGCTGCGTTCGACAGCGCGTTCCAGAACGCGGACAGATATAGCGGATCCGACAGCACGACCCGCAGCCCACGCGCGCTCGCGTGCACTACCAAATGACCGCCGACGCGACTGACGAGAGGAGCCACCGGCGGGATCGAGTCCGCGATGTCGTGAAACGCCAGGGCCGCGACGCCCAGCAGGGGCAACGCCAGGAACGCGAGCAGCCAGCCGATCGGGACGACAAAGGTCATCCAGTCGACGAAGGAAAAACGCCGCGCGCTCATTCCGAAAACACGATCCCGGCCGGCGCCGGAAATCCGACATGCACGGCATCGCCGGCCTGCAGGGCCGCGGCGGCCGAGGCGGTGCTGTTGGCGACGGTCGCCTCAAGCGAGCGCCCGCCCGCGAGCCGCACGGTGACGTCCGACGCGGTCCCTCCGTAGGAAACCTGTTCGATCGCACCCGCGAAGTCATTCGCAAGTCCGGTCGGCTGGCGCGCGACTAGCACCTTCTCCGGACGCACGCCGATCGCGCAGATGGGGTTCGCGCCGCTACTCGCAGAGCGCTCCGCCACGACCTCGAGGCCATCGTCCGCGGCGAGGCGCACTCGCGAGGGCTCCTCGGCGCGCGCCACTCCGGCGAACAGGTTGATCGTGCCCAGGAACGACGCGACAAACGTGGAATTCGGCCGCTCGTAGACCTCGCGCGGCGGTCCGAACTGGACGATCCGCCCCTTCTCCATGACGGCAATGAAATCGGCCATCGCCATCGCCTCGTCCTGATCGTGCGTGACCAGCACGAACGTGGCGCCGACCTTGCGCTGGATCGACTTCAGTTCCTTCTGGACGTCGGCGCGCAGCCGCCGGTCGAGCGCCGCCATGGGCTCATCGAGCAGCAGCACCGCCGGCTTCATCACCAGACAGCGCGCGAGCGCGACGCGTTGCCGCTGGCCTCCCGACAGCTGATCGGGACGCCGCGCTCCAAGGCCTTCGAGCCGCACGAGCTCGAGCGCCCACGCGACCAGGTGCTCGCGTTCGGCCCGCGGTGTTCCGCGCGCGCTCAAGCCGTACGACACGTTGCCGCTGACCGTCAGGTGGGGAAAAAGCGCATAGCTTTGGAACATCATGTTGACCGGACGGTCGTGTGCCGGCACGCCTCCCATGTCCCTGCCATCGATCGTGATCGAGCCCGCGTCCGGCGACACCAGTCCGGCGAGGGCCTGCAGCAGCGTGGTCTTCCCCGATCCCGAGGCGCCGAGGAGAGCAATGATCGAGCCGCGCGGCACGTCGAGGTTCACGTCCGCAAGCACGGCCGTCGAGCCGAAGGCCTTGGAGAGATGTCGGACGGACAGGATCGGAGACTTGCCGTCGGTCATGTTCAGTTTCCGGTCTTCATGCGCAGCCAGGCACGCGACAGGAGCCGCGTCTCGGTGAGCGAATAGCCGCGTCCGAGCGACAACCGCTCGCGCACGTCGGGCGGCGGATAGATGATCGGGTTGTCGCGCAACTGCGGAGAAAGCCGCGCGATCGCCGGGGTATTCGCGATGGCAAATCCGGTCGCGGTGGCAAGTTCGGCGGCAACTTCTGGCCGGAGCGTGAAGTCGATGAAGCGCAGCGCCGACTCGACGTGCCGGGCGGTCGCCGGGATCGCGTAGGCGTCTATGTAGGCAGGCACCGTCTCGCGCGGTTGTTTGAAGTCTATCTCGACGCCGGTCTGCAGTTCCTCGGCACGCCGGCGCGCCACCATCGCATCCGCCGAATAGCCGATCGAGAGGCAGAGTTCGCCGCGGGCGAGCTGGTCGTAATAGCCGGACGCCGTGATTCTACGGATCATCGGCCGCACCCGCGCGAACGACCGCGCCAGGTCATCGAGAACCGCGGGTTCTGCGGTCAGCTCTGGCTGGCCGAGGTAGCGCGACATCAGCGGCAGCATGTCGACCCAGGCGCTCAGCACGCTGACGCCACACTTGTCGAAGCGGCGGATGAGTTCGGGTCGAAAAACCATGTCGAGGCTGTCGACGGGAGCATCCGCCATTGCCGCGCGGATCTTTTCGGGGTTGTAGATGAGCCCGATCGTGCCCCACATATAAGGTATCGCGTAGCGGTTGTCCGGGTCGACGCGTCGCATCATCTCGAGGAGGCGTGCGTCGACGTTGCCGAAATTCCTGATCCTCGTCCGGTCGAGGGGTCGCCACAGTCCCTTGGGAATCTGCCGCCCGAGGTGCGGCGACGCGTTGACCGTGACGAGATCGAAGCCCGATTGCCCGGCCGACAACGTCGTCTCGGCGACGTCGTTCGAATCGAAGACCGAGTAGTTGACCTTGATCCCGGTCTCGGCCTCGAACTGGTGGATCACCGAGCTCGGAAAATACTCAGCCCAGGAATAAAGATTGAGGACCTTCGCTTCGGGTGGACTGACGGCCGTCGACGGCGCGCACGCAGCAAGAACGCAGCCGGCCGCGAGCGCCGCGCACCACGGTCTCAGTGGCACGACGGCGTCCTGGCCGCGCCTCGCATCAGGCCGCGTCGCTCCGCGAGCGCCCATCGAGCGTCGCGAGTGCGCCGTAGAGATCCGGCCGGCGATCGCGAAAGCAGCCCCACCCTTCGCGGTACTCGCGACAGACATCGAGGTCGAAGCTGCCGACGATGACCTGTTCGGTGCTTCGATCGGCCCCGGCCACCAGCGCGCCAAGGTGGTCGGCAATGAACGAGGAGCCGTAGAACGTCATCTTGACGCCCTCGGTCGTCTCCGCGCCGATCCGATTGGCAGCGACGACCGGAACCATGTTCGCGCCGGCATGCCCGCGCATGACGATTCGCCAGTGTTCCATCGAATCCACGTGCGGCTGGCCCGGCTCGGAGCCGATTGCGGTCGGGTAGAGGAGGAAATCCGCCCCGCGCAGTACCAGCGAGCGGGCTGCCTCCGGAAACCACTGGTCCCAGCAGACGGCGATCCCGAGTCGGCCGTAGGCCGTGTCGATGGGCTTGAATCCCGTGTCACCGGGAGAGAAATAGTATTTTTCCTCGTAGCCCGGCGCCTGCGGGATGTGGCTCTTGCGGTAGTGACCGACCGCCTTGCCGTCGGCATCGAGCACGACCACGGAGTTGAAGAGCGCCGTTCCCGCGCGCTCGAACACCGAAACGGGGATGACCACCCCAAGCTCGGCCGCGAGCCTTGCAAAGTGCTCGATCGTCGGATGCTGACCGATCGGTCGGGCGAGATCCATGAATGCCCGGTTCTGGACCGCGCAGAAGTATGGCGTCTCGAACAGCTCCGGGGTCAGCACCACGTTGGCCCCGGCGCGCGCTGCCTGCCGGACCAGTCGATCGGCGGTGGCAACGTTCTCCTCGCGGTCCCAGCTGCAGCTGAACTGTATGGCGGCGAGCGCAGTCTGTCGCATCGAAAGTTCCTCGTGTCCTCGTGCGCTCAGCGCGGCGAACGCGCGGCGGGCTCTTGCTGAGTAATGCAGTGTATCCCGCCACCACCGCGGAACAGGTCCTTGAGCGGCACCGAAACGACCTCGCGGCCGGGATAGGCACGCTCGAGCGTCGCGATCACCTCTTGGTCCTCCGCAATTCCGTAGGCCGGCGCGACGACGGCGCCGTTCGCGAGGTAGAAGTTCACGTACGAGCGGCAGTAAGCGCTCTCGCCCGGCGGGACCGCGCTTCGCGGTGCCTCGGCGATCGGAATAAGCTCGAACCGCCGCCCGCGGGCGTCCGTTGCGGTCTCGAGTACCCGGCGGTTCTCCGCCATGATCGGATAGCGCGGATCGGTCGGGTCGACGACGACTTCGCAAAGCACGGTTCCGGGCTTGGTGTAGGCGACATAGCCGTCCACATGCCCGTCCGTCGCGGTGTCGGTCTCATCGCCCGGCAGCCAGATCACCTTCTGGACGCCCAGCATTGCGCACAGCTCGGCCTCCGCCTCGGCCTTGGTCATCCCGGGGTTGCGGTTGGGGTTGAGAACACAGGTCTCCGCGGTGATCAACGTCCCCTCGCCGTCCGCGCAGAAGCCGCCCCCTTCGACGACCAGTGCGGAGCTGAACGCGCGGTCGCCGACCGCGTTCGCGATGCGCGCGCCCACCGCCGCATCGGCAGCATAGGGACGACACTTCTCGCCCCAGGCGTTGAACGTGAAGAGTGCCGCCGCACGGCGCCCGACCGCATCGATGACGAAGGTCGGCCCCGAGTCGCGGAGCCAAGAATCGTCGATCGGGATCGGCAGTACCCGTACACCCGAGCCGCAGCGGGCGCGTGCATCTGCCGCGTCGGCGGGGTCCGCCACCATCGTGACCGGCTCGAACGCCGCAATCGCATTGGCGACCCGGACGTAGTCTTCCCTCGCAGCCTCGAGGTACTCGCGCCATATCTCGAGCCGTCGCGGCCAGGCCATCCAGCACCCGCTGTGCGGCTCCCACTCGCCCGGCATCGTAAATCCCTGATTTGCAGGCGTCGCTGCCACGGCCGGTCGATGTTCGCTCATGGATTCGCTCGTGCAAGGCGTCGGGGCAGCCACTATATTCGCCAACGCCGGCTCGGGCGGCGAAGGAACTTCGCGCCAGCCGCGAAGCATTTTTGCCGGAGCCGCACCGTGACCACGCCCGACCGACACCGCTTGCCCCCGCTCAACGGGCTGCGCGGATTCGAAGCTGCGGCAAGGCACTCGAGCTTTGCGAAAGCGGCGGACGAGCTCGCCCTGACCTCGTCCGCCGTCAGCCACCAGGTGCGACAGCTCGAGGCTGCGCTCGGCCACCGGCTGTTCCACCGCTTTGCGCGGGAGCTCGTGCTGACCGACGCCGGCCGCGACTTTCTCGAAACCGTCCGGGGCGCCCTCGACCTACTCAAGGTCGGGGTCGCACGCCTGGCGCCCTACCGGATGACGGGTTCGCTGGTGGTGTCGTGCGATGCGGCGTTCGCCCGCTTCTGGCTGGCGCCGCGCCTCGCCCGCTTCCGCCAGCAACGTCCCGACATTGAGGTCTGGCTCGACACCTCGGAACGACTGGTCGACTTCGACCGCCAGGAGGTCGAAGTCGTCGTCGGTCGCCTGCGCGCGAGCGGCGGCGAGCACCTCGAGGTGACGCTGTTCGATGACTGCCTAGGGCCGTGTTGCAAGCCGGAGCTGCTGCCGCGGCGCGGCGCCGCGAGCCTCAAAGACCTCCCGGGCGCGACGCTGCTGCACGACGAGCGGCGCGACAACTGGCTGACGTGGCTCAAGGCCGCGGGCAGCGGTGATCTCGACACCGCGGACGGCCCGCACTTCAGCGATCCCGGATTCGCGCTGGATGCTGCGCGCAGTGGCCGCGGCATCGCACTCGTGAGTGACGTGCTGGCGATCGAGGAGCTGGCGTCCGGGAGCCTGGTCGCGCCCTTTCGCCACTGGATCGCGATTCAGGATGAGTATCGGCTCGCCTACCCGCGCTGGCTTGCCGAGGATGCCGCGGTGACGGCGCTCGCCTCCTTCATTCGCGCAGAGGCCGTGGCACAGCAAGTGCGCCTCGACGCGCTGCGCGCCGGGGCGATCCTCGTCTCTTCGACCGCGCGCGAGGCTTCGTAGCCTCGACCGATTCCGTACCCGCGCCCGAGCGGACTAGATTGGCGGGGCAGGCAACCGGCCGAGCGCCTCTTCGAATCCGAGGCCGAGCGCAAGCAGTGTCCGGTCCGATCCGGCGGCGCCGTCGAACTCCATCGCCACCGGCAACCCCGAGGCGGTGAGCCCGACCGGCAACACGAGCCCGGGGAGCGCGGCGGTGCTCCCCGGCGCGATATTGCGCGCGACTGCGGTTTCAAACGTGACCGGCTCGCCGTTGATCATGAAGGGGCCGTCATCGCCGATCGCCGGCGGCGGAATGAGCGTCGCGGGGAAGGCAATCGCCGCGACCCCGTAGGTCGCAAAATACTCGGCGTAAAGCCGTCGCAGCGCCGGCAGGTGGACGTCGCGCGCAGTCTTGTAGTCGGCCTCGGATACGAATCCCGTGCCCTCCGGCAACACGTCGCTGCGGAAGGTCTCCTGGATGTCGCGGCTCGCCCGCTTGACGACCCCCTCGAAGGTGACGCCGGCGTGGTACTCCTTGAGGAAGCGCGCGAGCTCCACTCGCACGTCGTGGTTCTGGATCTGGTTGGTCGTGTAGCCGATGAGTTCGGCGAGTCCAGGCAGCTTCGATTCCACGATCTCGGCGCCGGCCGCGCGCAGGCGATCGAGTGCCGTCGTCGTCAGCCGGTCGACCTCGCCGTCGAGGCCGGCGAACCAGTAGTCGCGCACGACGCCTATTCTGACGCCCTTGAGCGACGGTCTGCTCAGCGGCGCCCAGTCGTTCGCCACGACCGAATCGAAGAGTGCCAGGTCCGCGACCGTGCGCGCGTGCGGGCCGACCTGGTCGAAGAGCGGAGAAATGGGCACACAGCCGCGCGTCGAGTAGCGACCCGTACTCGGCCGGAAACCCGCAATCCCACAATACGCGGCCGGAACGCGGATCGACCCTTCCGTGTCCTCGGCGATGCCAAGCGGCGCCATTCGCGCGGCAATCGCTGCCGCGGTCCCGCCGCTGCTGCCGCCCGGAATGCGCGCGGTGTCGTAGGGGTTGTGGACTGCGCCGAAGGCAAGGTTATCGCTGGTCCAGCCGTAGGAGAGCTCGTGAAGATTCGTCTTGCCGAGCACCAGGGCTCCCGCGGCGCGCAGCGCCGCGACAACCGGTGCATCCTGCGCGGGCCGGAAATGCCGGAGCGCCGGCGTACCGGCGGTCGTCGGATAGTCCGCGGTATTGACGCTGTCCTTGACCGGGATCGGCAGCCCGAACAGAGGCCCGAGCGTCCCGCCCGCGCGACGCTTGAGGTCGAGGCCGCGCGCGGCTTCGAGCACGCG
The DNA here is from genome assembly GCA_025355245.1 of Pseudomonadota bacterium. Taxonomy (GTDB): domain Bacteria; phylum Pseudomonadota; class Gammaproteobacteria; order Steroidobacterales; family Steroidobacteraceae; genus CAIKZZ01. The sequence goes on from JANXZZ010000027.1 coordinate 43,405, forward strand.
CTCGGGCTCGAGCGCAATGAACGCGTTGAGTCTGCGCAGCTCCGCGCAGCGCCCGAGGAGCACGCTCGCATAGCGCTCTGCACTAACCTCGCCGCGATTCACGCTGCCGATCGCCTGCACGGCGCTGAGCTCGAGCAAGGCAGCGGCTCCCGGCCCGGTCGGGGCCGCGGACTCGGGCAGCTGCGTCATGGCGAGTGCGGCCGAGGCGCCGACGACGAAGGATCGCCGGGAGAACTCATTGGGGTCGGACACGAGTACCTCCGCGGAGGAACGCCGTTGCGGGACCGCGCTGTCGCGCGCCGCGCCGCGGGGCTGGATAGGCAGTTCTGATCATAACGCGGCCGCGCGCGATGGGCGGATTGCGCCTCACCCTCGCCCCCAACGGAACCCCGGCCGGGCGCCGAGAGGGCCGGAAACGCGACTGTCAAGGCGCCACAGTCTGGTTGTCGAAGTTTCTTCACGAACCCTCGCGGATACCGGCTTTTTGCCCCAAAAAAGCCGAATATTTTCAGCATCCCGGCGGCACGCGAGGCCCATCGCGGGCATACTGTAGAGGCCAAAGCTAACGGTATATTCAGGACACTATCAATGAAGACCATCATCGACACGGCAGTTGGCGCCGGCGGATTCACCACGCTTCTGCGCGCCCTCAAGGCGGCGACGTTTACCGACACCCTGCGCACGCCGGGACCCTACACGCTGTTCGCCCCCTCGGACGAGGCCTTCGCGCGCCTGACCCCGCATGCCCTCGAGGCGCTGATGCGTGACGTCAAGAAGCTGAAGATGATCCTCGCCTACCACGTCGTCTCGGGTGCCGTCGGATCGAAGGCGCTCAAGACCGGCACGATGCGGACGATCGAAGGCTCGTCGATCACTGTCGCCGTGAAAGGCGGCGTCATCACCGTAAACGGCGCCAAGATCGTGCAGCCCGACATCGCGGCATCGAACGGCCTCATCCACGTGATCGATGCGGCACTACTGGTGCGCGGCCCGTCACTGGCCGCCGTCGCCTAGCGAACGCTCAGCGACGCGGCCCGCGCGGCCCCTTGCCGCGGTGCGGCGCCGGTCGACGCGGCGGAGCACCCGCACCCGGCCCGCGAATTGCTTCAGCGGGCGCGCCGTCGGCATCCGGCTCGCGGCCCACCTGCACCCTCTGGCCCTTTAGCCAGACGCGAGCGAGCGCGCCGACCACTCGTTCGGCGACCGCCTCGTCGACCTCCACGAGCGAGTAGGAATCGGCGATGTCGATCGCGCCGATTGCACGCGCATCGATACCGGCTTCGTTGGCAATTGCACCGACGAGATCGCCCGGTCGGATGCCGCCGCGACGGCCGATGCCGACGCGAATCCTCACCATGCCGACGGAGCTGCGTCGCGCGCCGCGCGGCGGACGCTCCGCTCCCGCTGCGTGCTTGCCCTCGTGCCTGGGCTCGCTCGGCTGTTCGCGACGCGCGGGCGCCGCGTCGCGCTCGCCGCCGGCGAAGGCGTCGTGCTCGTCCGCCGAGTCGGGTCCCGCCGCGGCTTCGTGGGCGAGCTTCACGGCCGCCGCAGCGACCTCGAGCGGATCGAACTCCCCGGCAAGCTGCTCGGCCACGTCGCGAAAGCGCTCGAGGCCACCGGCCTCCAGGAGTTCGCGCAGCGCCGCACGGGTCGTTTCGAGCTTTCGGGCGCGCACGTCGTTCACGGTCGGTACCGACTCGAGCGAGATCGACTGGCGCGTCTGGCGCTCGATGTTGCGCACCAGGCGCTGCTCGCGCGGTTCAGCGATGGTGATCGCGACGCCCTCGCGACCGGCGCGTCCGGTGCGGCCGACGCGGTGCACGTACGTTTCGGTCGATTCGGGCACGCCGAAGTTCACGACGTGCGACAGATGTCCGATGTCGATGCCGCGCGCGGCGACGTCGGTCGCGACCAGCAGGTCGACGAGGCCGGCGCGTGCCTGTTTCATGACCCGCTCGCGCTGATCCTGCGACATGCCGCCGTGCAACGCCTCGACGCGAAAGCCACGCCCCGCGAGCGTGCGCGCGAGTTCGTCCACTTCGAGGCGGGTGCGGCAGAACACTAGCGCAAGGCGCGGCGACTCGACGTCGAGAATTCTGCCGAGCGCGGCGAGACGCTGCGCGCGCGGCACGACGTAGCCGACCTGGCGCAGGCGCGGCGCATCGCCCGGCGCCGTCGTCTCGCGCGGGATCAGCACGCGCGCGGGATTGTTGAGGTGGGTCGCCGCGATCGCGGCGATTCGCGGTGGCATCGTCGCCGAGAACAGCGCGACCTGGCAGGTGTCCGGTGTCTCGTTCAGGATCGTGTCGATATCGTCCGCGAATCCCATGTCGAGCATCTCGTCCGCCTCGTCGAGCACGATGGCCCCGAGCGAGGACAGCACCAGCGTTCCCTGGCGAAGATGGTCGAGAGCACGGCCCGGGGTCGCGACGACGACGTCCGCGCCGCGTTTGAGCGCCATGACCTGGCGCCGGAAGTCCTGGCCACCGTAGATAGGCAGCACCACGCGGCCGGCGTTGCTGCCGTAGCGATGGAAGGCTTCGGCAACCTGGTTGGCGAGTTCCCGCGTCGGTACCAGCACGAGGACACCGGGATTGAGCGGTCGAGCCTTCCCCGCAGCGAGTCGCGCGAGCAGCGGCAGCGCGAACGCGGCCGTCTTGCCGGTACCGGTTGCCGCCTGGCCCAGCACGTCGCGGCCGGCGAGCAGCAGCGGAATCGCTTCCCGTTGGATGTGGGTGGGCTCTTCGTAGCCGAGAGCCACGAGCGGAGCGAGTAGGTCGGCGCCGAGGCCGAGACTGGCGAAACTGCTGGACATGGAAACCTTGGCACCGTGCGGCGCGCGGTATGAACGGGGTGCCTGCTCAGGCGTGCCGGCGCGTTGGCGCCGTGCCGCGAGGAGTATGTAGACGGGCGCCACGGCACCGCGTCGGTGGCACTCAAGGGGACTCGGCGACTCCGATCGCTACGAGCCGGGCGCGCATTCTATCGCGATGCGGCATAAATCGCTCCGGTTTCCAACGCCTTAGAGAGCCCGGGAGGCGTGGGGACGGCCTTAAGGGCGGGCGCGACGCGCTCGGGGGGAAGCCGGGCGGCGAGATTCACCTCCGGCCGCCGCTTCGGCCGCTTTGCGTGCGGCCTCGGGATCGAGTTGCGTCCGCGCGCCGGCCGTGATCGGGCCTAACAGGGCCTCGATCGTCGCGGCGTCGGGAGGCGCTCCCCGGGTGTGCGCCGTGAGCGCCGCTTTCATCGCACGCAGGTGTTCGGCAGTCGTACCGCAGCAGCCGCCGATGATCCGCGCGCCCGAATCGAACGCGAGCCGCGCGTAGGTCGCCATGAGTTCGGGCGTGCCATCGAAGCGGATCGCACCGTCGACGTAGCGCGGGATGCCACAGTTCGCCTTTGCGACCAGCACGGCGTCCGGGTCGGACGCGGCCGCGAGACTCACGATCGACGCCACGAGCTCCGCTGCACCCGTCCCGCAATTGCTGCCGCAGGCGTAGATGTGCGTGCGCCGGTGAATGTCCGCGAGCTGCGCTGGGGTGATGCCCATCATCGTGCGGCCGTTGGTATCGAAGCTGAAGGT
>JANXZZ010000076.1 GCA_025355245.1 Pseudomonadota bacterium
GGCGACCGACGGCTCGGCCGGCGGAAATACATATTCGGTCATGCCCCTAACTCCGCTGCGGAATCGCGCAGCTCTACTCGAGCATCACGAGGCGCGGCACGGCGTCTCTGTCCGACCACACGACGCCGTGCTGGCGGAACGAGCGGCCGATCTCGCAGGCGACCTCCCGCGGGATGCCGAGCACGAGGAGGCTCTCCTCCCCTTCCCATTGTCCGGTCGGGTCGACCCCGAGACCCTCGATGAGCGGGAACCCACGCGCCTCGAGCAGCAGCCGCAGGCGCTCCTGCGCTCTCTCATTCTCGTCCTCGGACATCGGGCGGCTGCCCGGATTCCACGCGGTGAGAAACGCCGAGCACGCGACGCCGCGGTCTGCGTGGCAACGCGCAAGATCCGCATTCGCCTCATCGACGCGCAGCAGAAACGGTGGCGAAACGCCGTTCACGCAGTAGTGTGTCGCTCGGTAGGCAGCGATCAGCGTCGGCGCGACCCGAGAGCCGTCGGCTGGTTGGCTTGTCACCGGCACCCCCGTAGCGGAATCGATCTAATGCGGAAGCGCGCGCGGCCCGCATGCCGGTTCCACGGGCGTGCCGGGTGCAATCAAGGCCGCGAGGATAGTCCGAGTTCCCTGACCACTCAATGAACGACCGGTGGTTCGTGCGCAGGCGGTTGCGCGGTGCAGGGCTTGCCGGCCGGCGTCGCCGTCGTGCCGGGTGCGCAGGGCGCCGCCGCCGCGCGCTTGAGCTCGATCGCCGGCGGGCCCGCCGCGATCTCGGGCGCCGCGAGGAATGGGCGAGAGCCCGGCGCGACGCTGCCCACGGGCGCGTGCTTGACCGACGTCAGCAGTCCGAAGCCGAGGATGCCGATGACGGGAATCGTCACGATCATCCCCCAGGTGAGCACGCGGTCCGCGAGATCCGTCCAGATGCTCTTGGGTTCTTCGCTGGTCAGTGTCGTTCCTCGAGAAGGCCGCCGGGGCGCGGACCCGAGGCGCGATCGTACCGCCTGCACGGCGTCGAGACCACGGCGCGGGCTTTAGGCAACGCGGCGCCTCGCGAGCCAGGTATCGAGGTGGCTCGCGAAGGCGTTGCGATCGGCCTGCGTCAGCGGCGGCGGCCCGCCGCCGACGTTCCCGCTCGAGCGCATCGTGTCCATGAAGTCGCGGAGCGTCAGTAGGCCGCGAATCGTATCGGCGGAGTAGCGTTCGCCGCGCGGATTGAGCGCCTCGGCACCCTTGGCGATGACTTCCGCGGCGAGCGGGATGTCGGCGGTCACGACAAGGTCGCCCGCCGCAGCGCGCTTCACGATCTCGTTGTCGGCGACGTCGAAACCCGGTGCCACGCGAATTGCTTTCAGGCTCGGGATCCGCGGAATCGACAGCGACTGATTGGCGACCAGCGTGACCGGGACGCCGGTGCGCTCGGCCGCACGGAACAGGATGTCCTTTACGACGTTCGGGCAGGCATCGGCGTCGACCCAGATACTCGCAGCAGCCACCGGCATCCTCCCGAAACTCCGCGCTCAGTCCGCGTCGGGCAGAGCCTGCTCGAGTTGGGTGATGCGCGCCTGGGCGCTCGCGAGCGCGCGGGTCAGCTCGACGATCCGGCGCTTGGCGACGTCGACGTCGCGAGCCGCCTGCTCCGCCGCCGCAAGGCGCGCCCGCAGCGCATCCGTCTCCCGTGCCCAACGCTCCTGGTGCGTCCGCTCGCGGTGCTCGGCGAGGTCCGCGCGACCGATCGCCGCCTCGCGCGTCTCCTCGGAGGCGGACGCACTCCGCCCACCCTCCCCCCGCCCGGCGCGTCCGCGCTCGTCATTGCGCGTCGCCTCGAGCAGCCGGTAGATCCTCGCGACCCCGCCACGCGCGCCGTAGCGCACGGACAGCAGCTCGCGAACCGCGACGCCCGTGATCCGCTCCCCACTCGCCGCGAGTTCGCGGATCGCCGCGCGGATCGATTGCTCGGTCAGGATCGGGGGACGCACGCCGCGAGCCTATCGCACCTAACGGAAAGTTTTCCGTAAATCGCCCGCGCGACTGTCATAAGACGCCACATGGGCCTCTTCTCGAAGGTAAAACTCCCTTTAAGTCAAATACATAGGGGATCATTTTGTTCCACGACATGTTCCACGGTACGCGGCCACGACGCCCTTGATTCCTGGCGGCCCCGGCCATACATCGCAGTGCAACAAAGGAGAACACCATGAGCATCATCACCTTCATCAGCGGCGTATTCCTGATCGGGGTCCCGGCACTCGTGCTGGCGGAGACGCTCGAGACGGTCAAGACCGACTCGAAGGACTGAGACGGTCCCGACCTTGCGGGCTGAGCACCTCCAATCCGATCGTGGGTTGGAAGTGCTCGGCGCGGCGATCCGGCTTCCCGGCCCCCGCCTCGAAACCACGGCCGCAGGCCTGTCTCTGTGGCTGATTTTCAGATTTCCGGAGAGAGTCTATTCCTAGCCTCCTGCAGCGCTGCACACCCCGGGCAGCGCGCGCCGGAGGCTCCAGTCGGGTGGCATCCGGCTCGGCGCTGACCAGAGCCCTTCCCGCACCTTCTTGAGCGCGATATTGAGCGCGAGCGGCACCGCAAACCGTGCGAGCGCGCCCTCCTCCACCGCATAGACAATCTCGCCGATTAGCTCGTTCGGCGGCGCCTCGCCGCGCGCGGTTGCGAGCGTCCGCAGCCCCTTTTGCAGCCTCAGGAGCTCGAGCGCGCCCAGCCGCCGGACGGCAGACGCGCCGGCGACCGAAGCGCGCGGCGCCGCGGCGACCGCCGCCGGACGGGCGCGCGCTAGCGACTCAAGGGTTGCCAGCACGTGCGCCCGGTCGGTGGGATTGAGGCGTGTATCGGCGTCGAATTCGACCGCGGCGCGGCGGTGCGCGCTCGCCTGGGAGAAGCGGGTCCGCTCCCCGGCCGAGAGCTTCGCGAAGGTCGCCCGCGACTCGTCCCTGCCGACGACGCCTTCCGGTGCCTCGGCCACGGCGGCAAGAGCCCGAACGGCCGGGGCCGCGGCCGCAGGGGCGACAACCGCGAGGGTGGCCATCGCGCTGCCGCCCCGGCGATTGGGCTCGCGCGCGAGGCTGACGACGAGCTCGCGAGGCACGCGGACTTCGGTGACGCTGGTGGCCTGGTTGAAGGGGTTGCGCGGGTCCCGCCCGGGGTCTTCGCGACGCAGCAGCGCGAGGCGTTTCAGCAGCTGGTAGGCCCGCGTGACCGTCGCCGGATCGAGGCAACAGTCGCGGGCCACCACCCTGAGCGGCACTTGGCTGCACCACGTGCCGTTCTGGGCGCCGAGGTCCCAGTGGTACCAGTAGACGCGCTCGGCGGAGGCCGGCATCCCCTGCTGCCAGACCCACCTTTCGAGCGGCTTTGGCCGCATCGTGAAGTACTTTTCCGTCATCAGCGTGACCCTAGGATCACGCACGTTTTCGATCGACATGACTCTCCCCTCGCCCCTGCAGACGATTTGAAAAAAACGGGGAATCGAGGGGGTTTGGCCTTGACCGACCGAAGCGGTGGTCCTAACCTTCGAACTGCCAGGTTTGTCGGGTTAGTGGCGGTTTCCGCTGCTCAATCCCCAAACACGAGAAAGGCCCCGCAAGGGGCCTTTTTCATTTCGGTGGTGCCATCGGCGCTCCGTTGCACGCGCGGGCGTGCGTTCTCGTAAAACGATTCAAATTCAGGACCCCAGAAACGGCGAAGGCCGGACAAGCCGGCCTTCGAGAGAGTGCGTCGGGTGCCCTTTCCGGGGGCGGTTCCGGTCGCGCGTTCGGATCGTTATGCACGCGTACATAAACGGCCGTCGGGACTCGCCGGCCGGCGTTATGCACGCGTACATAAACCGCCGGGCGACTCACGGCTTCACCCGCTTGGTCAGCCAGCGCGTCAGGTGTTCCTTGAGCTCATCGCCCGCGGCGGCGGCGAGCGACTTGTCGACGAGGCTGCCGAACTTGAGGACCAGCCCGTTGCCGCGCTGGCCCATCGTGTAGAGCGTCTTGCCGCGGACCTTGACCGTCTCGGTCCTGGCCGCCCGCGCTTCCCGGCGCGGCGTGGCCGCAGCGACGAGTTCGCGGAGCACCGCCTGCGCGTCGCGCGGGACCGCGCGCAGCGCAATCTCGTCCGCCGCCGCCAGTACCTTCGGTTCGTCGGCCTTGAGCGCGGCGCCGAGCTCGCGCGCCCAGCGCAGCGCGATGCCCCGCGGATCGCCAAAGGCTGCCAGCACCGGGCCGGGGAGGGTGGCGATCCTGAGGTAGGTCGAGATCACGCTCTGGTCGAGACCGACCGCGGACGCGATCTCCCCCTGAGTGCCAAAGCAGCCCGCGCCCAGCCAGGAGGCGTACATCTGACCGTATTCGTAGGGCGAGAGATCGCTGCGCGCGAAGTTCTCGCTGTGCATCTTGAGCACGTGTTCGCGGGCGTCCGCAGCGCTCGCATCGAGGAGCGCGAGCACCCTGAATCCGCCCTCGACCTCGGCGTTCAGGGCCACGGCGACCCCGTGGCGCCGATGCCCGTAGACGATTTCGTAGTCGAAGTCGGCCGAGCCCGCGAGCGGCCGCACCCGGATGGGGTCGAGCTGTCCACGCCGCGCGATGTCGTCCTTGAGCGCGATGAACGCGGGGTCCATGGGTTCGAGGCTGCGCTCGTGGCGGTTGGCGAATTCGCTGGCGCGGATTCGCGTGGGGTCGAGCCTCAACACGACGAAGCCGGCGCTGCGCTCGGCCTCGAGCCGTTCGATCGATGCCTTCTGGCGCGCGATCGTGTTGCCCGCGCCTTCGATCATTGCGTGGCCGAGCTTGGTCGGGGTCGAGTAGGTGCGCGTGACCGGCGCGACGGTACCGATGGTCCCGGCGCGGATGGCCGCATCGAGGTCCTCGAGCACGTCGTCACCGACCGAGCGGCGGTCCTTCGCGGTCACGCGGCGCCTCCGGCGTCACGGCCCTCGACGACCCAGTGTTCGCGAACCAACGCCTCGATTTCCTCGTTCACATCGTCGAGGAACTCCATCGCGCGCCGCAGCGTTCGCCGATCGCCCACGAAGGACTCGTAGGCCGTCTGCATGTCGGGCCCGGTGCGCAGCGCCGCCGAGAGGGCGAGGTTCTTGGCAACGACGGCGCCCGGAAAGCCCTTGCGCACCCAACGCTCGATCTGCTGGTGAACCTTGTTGTTGGATTCGAACTTCGAGAGAAGAATCCTAACAAAATCAAAGGTCTTCTCGCTTCCCTCGTATTGGTTGATCACCTCGAGGTTGGAAGTAAGCATGCGCAGGAAGAGCGCGGCGGACGCGAAATCCATCATCGCGGGGGTCAGCGGCACGAGGAGGCCCGTCGCCGCGAACAGCGCGTTCATCGTGATGAAGCCCTGCGCGGGCGGAGTGTCGATGACGACGATGTCGTAGCGATCGCCGAGCGCCTCGAGTCCCTCGAGGAGAGGCCGGTAGAACACGAATCCCGTTTCGCCGCCCTGGCGCTTGGCGAGCGCGAACTCGGCGTCGGACAGCGCCAGGTTGGCCGGAATGAGGTCGAGGCCGTGCCAGTGGGTCGGACGGATGATGTCGGCGAGCCGCGGCGTGTCGCCCATGAAGAAGGGGAGCGCGGTTGCCTCGTCGGGAATGTCGCTGTCGGGCAGGAGCCCGAAAAGCGTCGTCAGGCTCGCTTGCGGGTCGAGATCGAGGGCAAGCGTGCGGTAGCCCTTGAGGGCAAAATACTGCGCAAGATGGATTGCAGCGCTGGTCTTGCCGACGCCGCCCTTGAAGTTCGCGACCGTGACGACCGCCTGGCGCGTTCCGGGCGCGCGCCACGGCAGCGTGCCGGCATAACGCCTGAAGTCCTCGACGTCGCGCAGCGTAAACATGCGCTTGCGGCCGCTGGTATCGCCTTTCGGCAGATCCTTGGTCTGGATCGCATATTCCAGCGTCTTGCGCGGCATCGGCACGAGTTCGGCCACTTCGGTCAGCGTGTACCGACGCGGCGTTTTCTCGAGGTTGGGCGCGAGTGCACGCTTGCGCGCGAGGGCCAGGATGCCCTGCGCAATCGTCGTCATCGATCCCAGGGACTCGATGCCGACGCGCTGGGGCCCGCTGGCCGGGGTCGACAGATCCTCCTCGATCGAGACTTCCAGATCCGCAACCGCGGCACTCTCGGACAAATCGAACCCCAGTCCACTTGGATGTACCATAGCCGATGTTATATCAAGTCGCCATCGGGGCACAATTCGCCGCCGCCCAGGGCGGTTGGCCTCTAGCGCGGCGAAGATCGGCGCATGGACGAATCGGATCGACCCGGCGAGCATACAACGGCGCGGGGCGACATAAGCGGGCGCCGGGAGCCTGTGTTTTTATACAGGGAGGCGGGCAAGAAAAAGCGGGGACACGACTTTTGGGTCATGTCCCCGCTCTGAGCGCCGGTCCGCGGGGGGAGGGGATAGCAAACCGGCATGGATTTCGATTGGTGCGATGCGAAATGGTTCCGGCGACAGTGCAGATTTTTCCTGATCGCCATGAGGTGCGCGAGGGGCGCAAGCCGATGCTCGAGGACCGCCGATGACGGATACGGAGCTGACCTATCGGCATTGCTCGCCGGCCGACGGCGCGCTGCTTCGGCGTGTCGCCTTCGAGTGCTACACGCCTTACTACGCCGACCTCTGGGAAGAGGGCGGCATGCAGGCGTACCTGGCAGCCCTTTACGAACCGGTTCGTCTCGCCTCGGAACTCGCGGACCCGAACCTCAGCTTCGAACTCGCCTACCGCGACGGCAGCCCGGTCGGATTTTCCAAACTGCACCTGCGCTGCGACCGCGCGGAGACCCCGAACGCGGCCCATCTCGAGAGGGTCTACGTCAGCCTCGCGGTCGCGGGATCGGGGGTCGGGCGCCGGCTCATCGAGCGCGCGCTCGCAGCCGCCCGCGACCGGGGCCGGCAGTGGGTCTGGCTGCAGACGATGGCGGACGCCGAGAAGCCGCTCGCGCGCTATCTCGACGCTGGCTTCGTCGAATGCGGTCGTGCCCGCCTCGATGCGCCGAAGGTGCGTGCTGACCGGCGCGGCATGGTGGTGCTGCGCAAGGCACTGTGACCGGTTGCGAGTCCGGCGCTGCTTTCGTCCCCTCGCGCGTTTTCAGTTGAACGCCTCAGTTTGGCGCCTCGTGCCGGCGTCCTCTGCCATCGATGCTGTTTCGCGCGATTCCCACCACCCCAGACGCGGTGTTCTGCCGCGTCAGTCGCTGGGCACGCGCGGGCGCATCGATGGCGACGATTGTTTTCAATATCAAGGACGTCTCGCGCGGACGCGGCTCGAGCGCCGTGTCACGGGCTGCATACATTTCGCGGGACAAGCTGCACGACGAGCGCCTGGGTCGCAATTTCGATTTCCGCAAACGCGGCGGGCTTGAGCACTCCGAGATTCTGCTGCCCGCCCAGACGCGTTCGACTGTGATGGATTGGGCGCGTGATCGCGCGAACCTGTGGAACGAGGCGGAAGGGGCCGAGCGCAGGGCGAACGCGCAGGTGGCGCGCGAGTACGTGGTCGCACTTCCGCACGAGCTCTCGGCGCGGGACCGACTCGAGCTTGCGCGCGGTTTCGCGCAAAATCTGGCCGATCGCTACAGTGTTGCCGCGGATCTCGCGGTTCACACGCCGCCGCCGGGAGGCGACCCCCGCAATCACCACGCCCACATTCTTGCGACCACGCGGGATGTCACGAGCGAGGGATTTGGCCGCAAGACGGATCTGGCGCTAAACAGAACGGACCGCTACGAGCGCGGTTTGTCGTCGCACGCTGAGGAAATCCGCACGCTACGGCATGCCTGGGCCGACCGTGTGAACGAGCAGTTGCGTCAGGCGCAGCTCGAGGTCCGCGTCGACGCACGGTCGTATTGGGAGCAAGGAATTGCGCGGGTGCCGCGGCCGGTCTTCAGTCCCGGACTCGTGGCGCTCGAGCGCAAGGGAGCGCAGCCCGTCGTCGCCGAGCGCCTGCGTGAGGAGCACGCGGCGAGACAAAGGCTGATGACCGAATTCGCAGCCGCGCACGCCCGCTCGTCGGCCCGATCGGCCGAGCTCACGCTCCTGCCGTCAGCCAACCCGCAGCCGGAGCACCCCCGCGGAGAAGCCGTCCGGCCGCTCAGCCTCGATGAGCGGCAGCAGCGCGCGGCCGAGCGTTGGCTCGAATATCGTCGCGAGCGCGAGTCGGGCCTGGAGCGCGGCGCCAGTGCGAAGGCCGAGAAAAGCCGTGACCGCGGAGCCGAGTTCGAGATCTGAGCAATGCGAGCGGCGGATCGTCGACGGTCACGCAGCGAGCGTCATGAACTCAAAGAGTTCCACCCCTAGCGACCAGCCGCCGGCGGTGGCAACGAACGGCGCATCGACCGGCGTGAGCACGATGCGCGCGGCATCCTCGCGCGTGATTGGCATGAACCCGTCGCCAGGCTCGCAAAACACGTCGTAGTCGCCGAGCTTCGAGCCGCAGTGATCGCAGAAATTCGCCCAGTAGTAGCTGTCGGACCGGCGCCGGTAGGCGATCCTGTAGTGGCTGGTAAGACCGCGCATCCGCTCAATCGTCGCGGGCAGGGCGTAGCTCAGGTAGCAGACGAAAGTCGGCTCGTCGCTCGTCTCCCAGCAGACCTCGCCCGAGTCGTCGTCGACGAAGAGCGTCTCGTGGCCGGCCGGCAACGCGAAGCCGCGTACGCTGCTGGTGCCTCGGCAGCGCAGGCACGACGCCATCGCGTTCGCGATGAAGTAGGTCGGCGCACGCACGTTGAGGTCCGCGGGCGCCGGCAGCCAGCGCACGAACGGGGAGGGGTCGTGGTTCTCCGGGACGAACCAGATCCGGCGCTCATGATCCCAGCGGGCGCCAAGTCGTCGCGCGGAATCTCGGTCAGCGAATGGAACGGCAAGGTCCACGCGGAGCATGAGGCACCTCGAGGGTCAGTGACCCGATCGAGCGTCAGTATCGGCGCTGCGGGAATGTAGCTGTACCCGCAAAACTGCCGGGAGCGTGGAAAATCAAGCGCGGGGCAGCGCTCTCGCCGGCAGTGTGCGTGCGCCTATAGCACGCGCGCTTTTCGCGGCGCAGAGCGGTCCGAGAAGCGGATCTTCGCGTCCAGCACTTCGACGTCGATCTGGGCCGAACGGCCTCCATAGACCTCGGCCTTCAGCCACTCGCTCTCTTCCTTCGCCGCCGACTTCGCGACCACCCGGTGCCAGCAGCGGCGCTCCGCGTCCCAGCGATAACCCCGTTCGCGCAAGATGTCCTTCGTCTCGAACGCGGACCCGGTCGCCCACAGTCGCAGCGCGGGCTCGGCAGCCGCTTCGAGGAGGTACTTGAATGCGATCCGTTCCGAACGCGGCAGCGGTCGGCGCAACACCTCGAGGAGGGCGCGGCAGTCGATCTCGCTGCGGTGGCCATCGTAAAAAAATCCCGACAGCCAGCCGAGGTACTCGAGCTTTCTGCCGCGATAACCCTCTTCTTCCCACGGCACCTGCGTGAGGGAGCAAGCCCATGGCAGCGCGGCGAACTCGGGCATGCGGGCTTCGAGGAACGGGCGATCGAATGCAGCGTTATGGGCTACGATCAGCGTCGCGCCCTCGACCAGCTTCAGGACCGCCGCATCGTCGATCCTCGTGCCCGCGACCATCGCGTCCGTGATGCCGTGGATAGCCGTCGACTCGGGCGGTATCGGGCGACCCGGGTCCTCGAGCCCCGAATACACCGCTGTAACGCGCACGACGGCGCCCGATGCCTCGACGTAGTCGAACCGCGTCAATCCGAGCTCGATGATCTGGTCGGCGTTCCGGCGCGTTCCGGTCGTCTCCGTATCCAGTATCACTGCCGCGGCCAGCGGCCCATCGGCGCGCCCACCGAAATCATCGCGCATCGCCAGGCGACGGATGACGCGAAAGTCAGGGCTCGCCGCGAGGAGCGCGGCCGCGGCCTCGAGCTTCGGGTCAGAATCGGTGGAGTTGGCGGTCATGGAATAGGTCCGGCCTTGCGGCGGTGGGCGCGTGCGTGCGCGTTGCAATCGTACGCTGCGACGCGCTTGGATGCGTAGCGTCTCAGCCCCACGGGCGTCAGGGGTGGACGCGGATCTCGACGAACGCAGCTGATAGTAGAGTGCACACGCGCTTCGCAGCGGCGCAGCGTGGCCCAATGAGCGGCGCCTACGGCTGGATCGACGCGCACGCGACCCTGATTGCCGTGTGCTGGTGCCTGAGTGCGTGCGGCCTGCTCGCGGGCCTCATGAGTGCGCGCGCCGCGGTTGGCCGCATGCTGTTGGGTGCGGTCGTCGCGGTGCCGATGGCGCTTGGCGGAGCGGCGCTCGTCACGCTCGGCCTCGCGGCGGTCCCGGCTGAGCGTCGTGCCGAGCTCACGGCGAGCGCTGTTGCCGCGATTGGCATCGTGCTGGCTGCGCTCGGCTTCGTCGCGGGGCTCGCGCGGCCCCGCGACCCCGCGCCCGAGAAGCTCAAGCGTGGGACCCGTGTCGTCATCGCTGCACCGGGCGCGCGCTGGGCGCGACGCCGCCGCGGTATGCGGTTCGCGGGACAGGCGGTGCCGCTGGCCGACGAGGCCAAGCACTTCAAAATCCTCGGCACTACGGGAACCGGCAAGACGACCGCGATCCGCGGTCTCGTCTCCTGCGCGCTCGCCCGTGGCGACTGTGCGGTGATTGCCGACCCGGACGGCGTCTACGCGCGGGACTTCTACGACCCGGCACGCGGCGATGTGATCCTGAACCCGTTCGACCCGCGCTCCCGCCGCTGGAACATCTTTGGGGAAATCACGGGGCCTGCGGACGCGGATCACCTCGCGCGTTCGCTGATCGCCGATCATCCGGGGGAAGATCGCAACTGGCGAGCCTACGCGCGGGTGTTCGTCGCTGCCGTGCTTCGTCAGATGCAACGCGCGGGCCACAACGATCAGGCGCTGCTGCATCGGCTGCTGCTGTGCGCGCCCGCCGAGGAGCTGGCGCGGCTTCTCGAGGCGACGCCGGCTGCCCCGTACCTGAGCACGGACAACTCGCGATTCTTCGCCTCGGTGCGCGCGATCGCCAACACTCATCTTGCGGTGCTCGAGCACCTCGCCGCGCCGGCGGATGCGAATTCACTCTCGGTCCGCCACTGGCTGCGCGAGCAGTCAACGCGCCGGCCCGGCGCAGTGCTATTCCTTCCGTACCGGGCGAACCAGATTGCGACCCTGCGCGGGGTGATCTCGACCTGGCTGCGACTCGCCGTTTTCGAGACCATGAACGGTGATGAGTCCGACCGCCCGGTGTGGTTCATCGTCGATGAACTCGATGCGCTCGGGGCGGTGGACGGGCTCAAGGACGCGCTTGCGCGCCTGCGGAAATTCGGTGGACGCTGCGTGCTCGGGTTCCAGAGCATCGCGCAGGTCACCGCCTGTTACGGCGCATACGACGCGCAGACGATCATCGAGAACTGTGGCAACGCGTTGATACTGCGGTGCTCTTCGAGCGGAAGCGACGGGACCGCGCAATACGCATCGCGACTGGTCGGCGAGCGCGAAGTGATGCGCGAGCAAGTGAGCCGCTCGCAGCGCGGGTTCTTCGAGAAGCCGCACAACTCGAGGACCACCGTGCTGCAGCAGGTGTCGGAGCGGGCGGTGCTCGCCGCGGAAATCGAACAACTACCGGATCTCGCGGGCTACCTCAAGTTCGCATCGACGCCCGAGTGGCGGCTCGTGCAGCTCGGCGACGGGCGCTGAAATACGCGGCCACATCTTCAGATGCCGGCGGCCTTCAGAATCAGGCGAACCGACACGCAGAGGAGCAGGACCTGGACGATCGCGAAGTAGCTGCTCTGCGGCAATACCCGAACGAGGCGAACGCCGATGATCGTTCCCGCGAGCGCCGGGATGAAGAGGTAGGCCGCCGCGCGCAGGTTGCCCGCGGACAGCTGGCCGAGGGCCCAGTAGGGAATCAGCTTCATCGCATTAATGAGTGCGAACAGGATTGCGGTCGTGCCGGCATAGACCATCTTGGGAAGTCGCTGCGGCAGCACGTAAACCTGGTAGGCGGGGGCGCCCGAGTGCGACACGAAGCTCGCGAAGCCCATGATCGTGCCCCAGAGGATGCCGCGCTTGAGCTCGGGGGGACGCGCCTCGGGGGACTGGTGGCGCAAGCGCCAGGCGTTGAAGCAAAAACTGATTCCGATAAGCCCGACCATCAGTGCGACGCCGCGGTCGGACACGTGCGAGGCGGTGGCCCAGCCGATCGTGATGCCGACGGCGGCCGCGGGAGCGAGGATCTTCAGGTTCTGCCGGCTGAAGTGGTGGCGATAGACCCACAGGCCCGCCATGTCGCTCAGCACGTAGACGGGCAACAGGATCGCCGCCGCCTGGACGGGTGACATCACGAGCGTGAGTATCGGCACGCCGAGCGCACCGACCATCGCAAGGCCTCCCTTCGAGAGCCCCACTAGGAAGGCGGCAAGCCACCCGGCACAGACTAGCAGCACGGAGTCCGACACGAGTCGTTCCCTCAGTCGTCGTGGGTCGCGATCGAAGCCGGCCGTCGCCGGGCGGAGGCGGGGACTCCCATCACGCGCGCGCGCGTTCCTGCTTCGCGAGGGAAATCCACTCCGCTTGAGCACGCCGCACGTGGCGCGGAGCCAGCTCCGCGATCTTGAGCACGTCATCGAGCGTCGCCGTTGCCTCCGCCCGCTTGCCTATCTTGCGCAGGAACTGCGCGTAGCGGACCTTGGCTTCGGCGCCCGGGAAGTAGGCCGCGATCGCCTCGTATTCCGACTCCGCCTTCGCAGCGTTCCCCTCGGCCTCGAGCGCGCGCGCGTACAGGAGGTGCGCGTCGGGCGACTTGAAATCGGGGCTGTGCGCAATCAGCGAGTCGAGGCTTGCGCGCGTGCCGGCGGCGTCGCCGGAGGCGAACTGCGCCTCGGCGAGCCCGATCAATAACGTCGGGTCGTGCTCGTAGAGACCCTTGAGGCCTGACTGGTAGGTCTGGATCGCGCCCGCGTAGTCGCCGCGGCGGCTGAGCTCGGCGCCGAGGCGCACCTTCGAGGCAACGGTGTCCGTGAGCGCGGCGCGCGCGGCGGCATCTCGCAACTCGCGATTCGGATCGATCACGCTGCGCATGCCGCGGGCGGCGGCGCGGGCGCCGCGCGTACCGAACAGCCCGGGGAGCACCTCGACCAGCAGGTAAGCCAGACTCCCGGCGCCCGGCAGCAGTGCAAGCACCAAGATCCACAGCTGATTGCGGCCCGTCTTGATCACGTGAATGATCAGGCCCACTTGGATGAACAGCGACAACAAGACGATCGGCATGGCGGCTACCGGAGCACCCGTGGCCATTGGACCGGGGGCGGGGAGCCTATTCTAAAGGGCGGCCCGCGGCACAGGCGACTTCTCGGTCCTGGCGGCCGTCTCCTGGCTTTCGGTCGGGGACGCACGCGCCGGATGCCAGGGTCCGCCAGTGGCCGGAGCCGACGCTGGCGCGCACAATCGGCGGACAGGCTACGAGAAGAGGATCGCGAGTTGTACAGGCCAGCCCACTTCCGCGACGACGACCCGGCCACGCTCGGCGCCTTCATCGACGTCCATTCGCTCGCCACGGTCGTTGCGGCGCCCTCCGGCGGGCTCCTCGCCAACCACCTTCCGCTGATCAGAGTGAACGCACCGGAAGGTCGCACAGTGCTACGCGGCCACGTCGCCCGCGCGAACGAATTCTGGAAGATCGTGCCTGCACAGAGCCCGGTCCTCGCGATCTTCCACGGCCTGGACCGGTATGTGAGCCCATCCTGGTACCCGACGAAGGCGACCACCGGCGAAGTCGTGCCGACGTGGAACTACAGCGTCGTGCACGCGCACGGGAGCATCCGCTTCATCGAGGATGCCGCGTGGCTGCATTCGCTCGTCGAGGCGCTCACCACCAAGTACGAGGCCGGGCGACCCGCCCCGTGGTCGGTCGCCGACGCGCCGGCGGAATACATCGCGCGGATGCTGCGCGCGATCGTCGGATTCGAGATCTCGGTCGAGCGCCTCGAAGGGAAATTCAAGGCGAGCCAGAACCGCAGCGAAGCCGAGCGGCGGGGCGCATCAGCGGGGATGGCCGGGGATGGCGTCGCCGAGACCGCGCGCAATGAACTCGTGAGAGAGCCGAAGTAGCGGCGCGCGCCGCTCAGCCCGAGCGGCCGTCCCTGTCTGGCGAGCTGGCCTCGCCCGTGACCGCATGCGCTGCTCGCTGGCGCAGCAGCGCGACGATAGCGATGAGCGCCCACACGAGGTTGAGCACGGCCGGCGGAATCGCGCCGTGCACGACTGCATTCACGCCGAGCATCGCCGCGCCTCCCAGGTTCAGCAGGTAGCCGAGCCGGCTGTCCGTCGGGATGCGGCGAGTCGACACCAGAAAGTACGCGAGCAGCAGCAGGCACGCTCCCGCGGTTCCAATCACTTCCACGATCATTCTCGGCTCCGCGGTGGGTTCTCGTGGCTGACATCTTAGCGGCCGCAAACACTGGATGCGCGGGCGATCGTTGTCGGCGCGATGACGCAGCGGACGCGCCGGTCGCTTACTCGACGTTCAGGACGGATTTGCAACTCACGCTCGAGTGGCTGTACGCCCGATGCTGGCGATCCCCAACGGAGAGCCCGATGAATCGCCACGTCACTGCGTGCCTTGCGCTCGCGACCAGCCTCGTCCTCTGCTCCGCTGTCGCGCTCGCGCAGTCGAGCCCCTTCGCAACCGGCGCGACGGCATTTCAAACCAACTTCCTGACGATCCTGACGCCGGTCGCCGTGATCGCGGTCATGGCGCTCGGCGTTGCGGCGTGGTTCAACCGCATTAGCTGGTCGTGGGCCGCCGGCGGCGCGCTCGGCATCCTCCTCGTGTTCGGTGCGCCACAGGTGGTCTCCTGGGTGCGCGGACTGGCGGGCGTTTGATGAGCCGCCTCGAACCCAACCAGGGTGTCATCGCAGATTCGCTCTTTCTCGGCGTCACGCGTCCCGCTCTGGCGCTCGGCGTGCCATACGCGGCGCTGCTGATGAACGCGATGCTGACGATGGAACTGTTCCTGACGACGCACAATCTGCTCTGCCTGCTGATTTGCCTGCCGCTGCACGGCTTCGCGTGGCTCGCCTGTCTCGCGGAGCCGCGCTTCTTTGACTTGCTCGCCGTGTGGGGCCAGGTGCGCCTGCGCGGCGGCTACGGCCGCGCGCGCGCCTGGCGCGCGCGCAGCTATGGATGTTTTCGAACGACCGGATCGCGCGGGGCCCTTCCAGCCGCGGCCGTCGTCGAATCGTCCGCGGAGGCGCGGTGCGTCGCACCGTGAGCGCGCCCACGCGCGTGGAGCCCGTGGCCGCGCTGCACATTCCGTATCGCGCGCAGATATCCGAGCGCGTCGTCAAGACGGCGGCGGGCGACTACCTGCGGGCGTGGCGGCTCTCGGGACTCGGCTTCGAGTGCGCGGACGACCGCGAGGTCAACGCGAGCCACGAGCGGCTGAATGCGTGGTTGCGCAATCTCGCGAGTCCGGAGGTGGCGCTCTGGACGCACGTAGTCCGCCGCCGGGATTCACTCCTGCCGGTACGGCCGCCGCCGGAGGGATTTGCTCGCCGCCTGTCGGATCGCTACCAGCAGCGGCTTGCCCGGGAGACGCTGTGGGCCAACGAGCTGTACGTCACGCTCGTCTACCGACCTCTTGCGCTGCGTCCACCGGGCATGCGGTTCGCGCTCTCGAACTCCAAGGACTCGCACGCCGATGCGCTAGAGCGCGCCGAGAGCCTGACCGCACTCGACAAGTTCGCGGAACAGATTGAGGCGTCGCTGGCGGCCTACGAGCCGGCCGCGCTCGGCTGTTACCACCACGCCGAGCGCCGCTACTCATCGCTGCTCGAGTTTCTCGCGCTGCTGGTGAACGGCGAGTGGCAGCGCATGCCGCTGCCACGGGCGCCGCTCGAAGAGGTGCTGGCGACGACGCGACTCCTGTTTGGTTGGGAGACGATCGAGTACCGGATGCCGACCGCGACGCGCTTCGGCGCCTGCCTCGGGATCAAGGAGTATCCGACGCCGACGACGCCGGGAATCCTGAATCGCCTGCTGATGGCGCCGTTCCCGTTCGTGCTGACGCAGAGCTTCTCGTTTCTGGCGAAGTCGACTGCGATGGGCCTCCTGTCGCGGCAGTGGCATCGACTCAAGAACGCCGCCGACCCCGCGGTCTCGCAGGCAGAGGCACTCAAAGGCGCGCTCGATCGCCTCGCCAGCAATGAGTTCGCGATGGGAGATCATCACCTTTCTCTGCAGGTGATGACCGAACAACTACCTGCCACCGTAGAGGAATCGGCGGCGCTTCGCGGCCTCGAGCAGTCGCTCGCGCTCGCGCGCTCGCTACTGAGCGAAGCAGGTATGGTCGTTGCCCGCGAGGACCTGGCGCTCGAACCGGCGTTCTGGGCGCAGCTCCCGGCACAGTTCCCGTCGCGGCCGCGGCGCGCGCCGATCACGAGCCGTAACTTCGCCGGGCTAGCCCCTTTCCACAACTTCCCGCTCGGCCGGGCCACCGGCAACCATTGGGGAGAGGCGCTCGCGGTCTTCAGGACGACCGCTGGCTCGCCCTATCACTTCTCGCTGCACGCGAGCGATCCCAGGGACCCGGACGGGGGCAGCCGTCGCGACACCGGGCACACCTTCATCTGCGGCCCGACGGGATCCGGAAAGACGGTGTTCCTGGGATTCTGCGTCGCGCTCCTGCTCAAGCACGGCGCGACGCAGGTCATCTTCGACAAAGACCGCGGGCTCGAGATCCTCGTGCGCGCACTCGGCGGCGAGTACTTGAGTTTTCGCCGCGGACAGCCGACCGGCTGCAACCCGCTGCAGCTGACCGCGACGCCCGCCAACCGCGCGTTTCTGCGTCGCTGGCTACTGCTGCTCGTCGAGCGACCGGCGCGGCTCTTGTCGGTGCGGGAAGAGGCCGACGTCGAACAGGCGCTCGCCGGAGTCCTTGCGCTTGCACCGCAGGCGCGCCGCCTGTCACGCGTGCTCGAGTTTCTCGATCCGACTGACGCGGACGGCCCGCACGCGCGTCTCGCGCGCTGGTGCGTCCGCGCCGACGGCGAGCTCGGCACCGTGTTCGACGGCTCTGAAGACCGGGTTGCGACCTTGCTCGGGAGTGCCACTGTCATCGGCTTCGACATGACGGACGTCCTCGAGGACGCTGCGATCCGGGCGCCACTAACGCTCTACCTGTTCCACCTGCTGGAGTCGCTGCTGGACGGCCGCCGGCTGGTCGCGTGGCTCGATGAATTCGCTAAGCTGATCGGCGATTCGGCGTTTCGCGACCTGGCGAGCGATGGCACCAAGACCTGGCGCAAGCGAAACGGGGTGATGGCGTTCGCGACGCAGAGCCCGAACGACGTTCTCGCAAGCCCGCTCGCACGGACGCTCATCGAGCAGACGCCCACCAAGGTGTTCTTTCCGAACGCCGACGCGCACCGACGCGACTACGTCGACGGCTTCGGCTTGAGCGAGCGGGAATTCGAGCTGATCCGGACCGAACTCACGCCCGGCTCGCGTCGTTTCCTGATCAAGCAGGGGCGGGAAAGCGTGGTCGCGGAGCTCGACCTCAAGGGTTTTGCCCAGGAACTCAAGGTCATTTCGGGGCGCTCTACGACGGTCCTCGAGCTCGAGCATCTCATTGCCAAGGTTGGAGCCGAGCCTTCGGCTTGGCTGCCGGCATTCATGAACGACGCCACACACGATCGAAAGGAGGTTCCATGAAGACGACCCATCGCCTCAATCGAGGCATCGCGGGAGCAGTCCTTTGCGCCCTCGGGCTGACGGCGGCGCCCGCGCACGCGCTGATTCCGGTCATTGACATCGCCGCGATCCAGACCTTGATCCAGGAAATAACTGCCTGGAGCGAGCAGCTTCGCGGCATGCAAATGCAATTGACGCAGATGAAGCAGACCTACGCATCGATGAGCGGATTGCGGGGATTGGAGCAACTGCTGCCCATCACGGATGCCGCCCGCAACTATCTGCCCACCGACTGGGGTGCTCTCGAGGCGAGCCTGTCGGGTGCAACCGCGTCCTATCCGCAGCTGGCGGCCGCGGTCCGGGCTCAAGCGGGCGCGAATTCGGTGCTGAGCGCGGCCGACATCGCCCGCTTCTCGGGCTCGCTCCAGACCCTGATTGCGGCGCAGCGCCAGGCGGTCGCCGGCGGCCAGACCGTCTCGCGGCTCGCCTACGCGCATTCGAGCGACCGCTTCGCGTCCCTCCAGACGCTGATCCAGCACATCGGCGCGACGCCGGACGCCAAGGCGATCGCGGAGCTGCAGGGGCGGATCGAAGCGGAGCAGGCGATGCTGACCAACGAGGGGCTGAAACTATCGGCGCTGGCGCAGAGCGCGGCGGCGGAGGCGTCCGCCCGCGACTTGACCTTGCGCGAGCAGATCGTGGCGAACCACGGCGCGTTCGGCGCGCGGTTCCAGCCCACGCCGCCGGCGCCGTGATGTTGTTCCAGACTTTCTGGACGTGGTTGGGTGCACGACTGTCGACGTACATCGGCATGCACCTCGCGGCGACCGCGGCGGCGATAGAGCCCGCCGCGGTCACCTTGGCGGTCATCTACGTGATGTTGTGGGGATACCTGCATCTGCGCGGGCAGGTCGACGAACCGATCATGACCGCGGCGGTGCGCCTGCTGACGCTGATCGCAGTCTTCGGCATCGGCCTGCACCTGTGGCTCTACCACGACCTCATCATTGACACGTTCTTCACGGCACCGACCGAACTCGCCGCACAGCTCGTGGGCGCGGGCGATCCCGTCACGATCGTCGACACGATCTGGGACCGCGGCGGGGTCGCGGCCGGAAGCCTGTGGGACAAGGGCGGACTACTGTCGGGCGACGTCGGCTTCTACTTCGCCGCGATCGCGATCTACGCGCTCGTGGGCATCGTCTGCGTCTACACGATGTTCCTGATGGCACTCTCGCGCGTTGCACTCGCGGTGCTGCTCGCGCTCGGTCCGCTGTTCATCGTGCTGACGCTGTTCGATTCGACCCGGCGGTATTTCGATGCGTGGCTGCAGGAACTCGTCAACTACGCACTCATCACTGTACTGACCGTCCTCGTGGCCGCCCTGATGCTCGACCTCGTGCAGGCCTACGCGACGCAGACGGCGGCGCTTGGCAGCGCAATCCTCACGGTCGATGCGCTCAACCTGCTGCTCGTCTCGGCGCTGGTCGCGCTCGTGCTGCGCCAGGTGCCGGCGATCGCCGCACGCCTCGCGGGCGGCGGCGCGCTGTCGACGTTCGGCGCATTCGCGGCGCTCGGCCAGCGCGTCACCGGCACCGCGCACGCGCTCGCGGACCGGGCCTACGACGCGGCGCAGCCGCGCCAGCCGGATTTCCAACGACCGGCCTGGCGACCGGTCACCAACGACTAGTGAGGAGTCGCAACGTGAGACTGTCGATCGTATTGGTCTGCGCGCTCTTGTCAGTCGCGGGATGTGCGGCGCAGCGCCTTCCGCAATGTCGCGGCGCGTTCACGCCGCTCTACGTCGCAGCCGGGGATCGCGAACATGGTTAAAGAGGCCGAAAACTACTTCGCGGAGGCACAGCGCTGGGAGTTCGATCGCAGCGTCGCGCTTGGCAAGGCCGCGCGCCGCGCGTGGGCGGTCGCGCTGGTCTCGTGCGGCACGGCGCTGCTCGCGATCGGCGCGGTCGCGTTGCTCGCGCCACTCAAGACGGTCGAGCCATTCGTCGTCAGGGTTGATTCGTCGACTGGCATCGTCGACGTGGTGCCCGGGTACGCCGGCACGGAGGAGCTTCCCGAAGCCGTCGAGCGCTACCTCGTGACGCAGTACGTCACGCTGCGGGAGCGCTACGTGCCGGCACTCGCGGAGGCCGACTACGATCAGGTCGGTGCCTACCACTCAGCGCTGATGAACCAGGGGTGGGCAGCCGCGTGGGCCAAGACCAATCCCGAGTCGCCTTTGAACCGCTACACCGAAGGCACCAACGTGCACGCGCAGGTCCAGGCGGTTTCGTTCCTGCACCACGTCCGCGGCGGACCTGATCTCGTTCAGGTCCGGTTCCTATCCGAGATACAGCGCGGCGGCAGCGCGGGCGACGACCGGAACCACTTCCTGGCGACGCTGCAGGTTGCATTCGCGGCGCCGTCGGCGGATGTCCGGCTCCGTGCGCTCAATCCGCTGGGATTCAAGGTGCTCGAATACCGTCGCGAGCCCGAAGTAGTACCCGCCGAATCCCCGAATGCGCCGCCGCCCGCCGCGGTCGCGGCCGCGACGACAGGTGTTCAGCCATGAAGGCGCGGCCGTCGTGCGGTCGCGTCGCTCGCGGCGGAACCACTGCAGCGCTGCTCCTGATCCTCTGCCTCGCGGCCCCCGATGCCGCGTGCGCCGCCGAAGGTGAATCCGAGTCGCGACTGCGCACGGTCGACTACAACTCGGGAAGCGTGTTGTCGCTGACGGGTTTCGTGGGCTATCACATCCACTTCGAATTTGCCCCGGATGAGCACTTTGTGACGCTCGGCGCGGGCGACTCGAGCGTCGTCGACGTCGGTGCGGAGGCAAACCACTTGCTGCTGAAACCCCGGCAGCCAACGCCGGGAACCAACCTGACGATCCTGACCAACCGACGGTCCTATTTCATCGACTTCCGTGCGCTTGCGCGCTCACCCCTGCCGGGCGAGGTCGTCTACTCCGTGACGTTTCGCTACCCGGCCGCCGACTACCGGCAGAGCTCGGGCAACGCCGTCAACTTGCTTGGCGCAATCGCGCCCGCGGTCAATCGAAACTACTGGTTCTGCGGCAGCGCTGCGCTGCGGCCGGCCGCGGTGGATGACGACGGCGTACAGGTTCGCCTCGCGTTTCCAGCGCACACGGAGCTGCCGGCGATCTACGCCGCAGCGGCAGATGGCGCCGAGTCGCTGGTCAATTCGCACGTGGAGGCCGACACCGTCGTCGTTCACCGGCTCGTCGAGCGCCTGGTGCTCCGTCGCGGAAACCTCGTCGGCTGCGTTGTCAACCGGTCGATCGACGCTCCGGCGCGTCGCGCGGCGAGTGGGACCGTACGGCCGCTCGTCGAGCGCGCGACGCGGGAAGTCGAACGATGACCTCCGAGCCGCACGCCGGAGGTGAACGAACCGTCGCGAAGGTCGGCGAAGCGCAGTCCCGGTCGGTGCGCCTGCAGCGCCGGCTGGCGCTAGCGATCGTCGGCGTCATCGGCGCGGGTGTCCTTGGGTGGTACTACTTCCACGTGCTCGAGACGACCCGTGCCGAGCCCGCGGCTGCGCGCAATTCTGTCAGGGCGGCGGCCGCCTCCGAGATGAAGCTGCCGGCACTCGGGCCGCGCACGGCCGCGGCGAACGCTCGCCGTCCCGGCGCGACCGATGCAGATCCGACGGAGCGCTCCGCCCGCGCAGCGCCGGGCGGAGACGGCACGCCGCCCGCACCCGTCGCCGTGCCGGCCGACGCCCAGCCGGTCATGGCGCGAACGATACCGCCGCGGCCGCGGCCGTCCGCGCGCTCGAGTTCGCCCGTGCTCTGGCGTCCGGCCGGTGCCGAAGCGACGACGGAGCCGCGCGCGGCCAGAGGCAATCCGCTCGATGCACTGGTGGCGCTCGAGGGACGACAACCCGCTGCGGGCGGGGGAGTGGCCGCGCCCACGGCGTCCGCGCTTGGCGACGCCCTGGTGCCGACGGTCACGACGCCGGTCGAAGCCGCCGTCGTCCCGACCCGACGCTGGCTGCTTCCGAAAGGCTCGTTCCTCGACTGCACTCTCGAGACGGCGATCGATTCGACGCTACCCGGCATGACGACATGCGTGCTCGCCGTCGATGTGTTCGGTGCGGACGGACGCGTGGTGTTGCTCGAGAGGGGCACGCGACTCGTGGGCGAGACTCGTGGTGATGTGCGCGCAGGGCAGGCACGCGTGTCGGTCCTCTGGTCTGAGGCTAGGACACCGACCGGCGTCGTCGTTGGCCTCGCCTCTCCTGGCACCGACGCGCTCGGGCGCGCGGGCGTAGCGGGGACGGTCGACAACCATTTCACGGCGCGCTTCGGCTCGGCCGTGCTGCTCTCCGTCATCGATGGCGCGATCAGCTCGCTGGTCGCGCACCAGCAAGGTTCCGCCGGCGTCATCTACAACGCGCAAGGGTCGCGTGACGTCGCGACCGACGCGTTGCGCAACACGATTGGTATTCCACCGACCATCAATGTGCCGCCGGGCGCCCGGATACAGGTGCTGGTCGCGCGCGACGTCGACTTTCGAAGCGTCTACCGCCTGATCTCCCATGCCGGCAGTTGACGGGCTCAGAGCGGAGACCGCCTCCTCACTCGAGCACTACAGCCGGTCGTTGGCGATGTTACTCGCCGAGCCGAACGTCACGGAGGTCTGCCTGCAGAGCCCGGGCGAGGCGCTGATCGAGACCGCCGGCGGCTGGGAACGGGTTGACACGCCGTGGGCGACTGCAGCGTGGGCGCGACATTTCGCGCGGCTGGTCGCGACCGCGAGCGACCAGCGGGTCGGTCCGTCCGCGCCGCTGCTGTCCGCGGCGCTTCCAAGCGGCGAGCGCGTCCAGATTGTGCTGCCACCCGCAACCTGGCCGGATCGGGTCGTGATTTCGATTCGCCGGCCGAGTGCGCGCTCATGGTCGCTGCCAGAATTGGGGTCGAGCGGTATTTTCGCCGCCTGTCGCGGCGCCTCGACGCGGGCGATCGAGGTTCGTGAGGAGCTGCTGCGCCTCAATCACGCCGGTGACTGGATGGCGTTTCTCGCCCTCGCGGTGCGGCGCCGTCTCAACATCGTGGTGTCGGGTGCCACGGGCTCCGGAAAGACGACGCTGACGAAAGCACTCATCCAGGAGATTCCCGCCGAAGAACGCCTGATCAGCATCGAGGACGCGCCCGAGTTGCGTTTTGATCGTCAGCCGAACGTGGTGCGACTGTTCTACTCGAAGGACGATCAGGGCGTCGCGCACGTAACGCCGAAGCAGCTGCTCGAGGCATCGCTGCGCCTGCGCCCCGACCGCATCCTGCTGGCGGAACTGCGAGGCGAGGAGGCGTACTACTTCCTGCGCAATGTGAGCTCCGGACATCCGGGCTCGATAACCAGCGTCCACGCGGGCAGCGCCGCACTGGCATTCGAGCAGCTCGCGCTGCTCGTGAAGGAAAGTGGCCCGGGTCGCGAGATGGGGTTCGCGGACATCCACCGGCTGCTCCGGCAAATCGTCGATGTGATCGTGCACTGCGAACGCACCGCCGGGGTGCGGCGCGTCGCCGAGGTCTGGTGGCGCGACGCGACGCCTACCCCCGAGGTTCCCGGGTGAGCGCTAGGCTCGCACGGCCGCCGCCACGGGCGGCACGAAGGCCATCTCGCGGATCGGCAGCGTCGCGAGTGCCGCCGCGCCCGCGAGCACCATGTCGAGACCCCACATCCACTGGTAATTTCCGGTCAGCGACACCGCGATCCCGCCGAGCCACGCGCCGAAGAACGCGCCGATTTGGTGCGAAAGCAGCGTTAGGCCGAAAAGCGTCGCTACCTGGCGTGCGCCATAGAGCTTCCCGACGAGGCCGGCGGTCAGCGGCACCGTTGCGAGCCAGGTGAGGCCGAGCGCGGCCGAAAATGCGTACAGCGTGAACAGAGTCTTCGGCGCGACCAGATAGACCGCGATCGCGAGGACGCGTAACGCGTACACCGACACGAGTAGTGCCTTGAGCGGCTTGCGGGCCGACAGCCAGCCGACGCTGACTGTACCGACCACGTTCATGAGGCCGATGACGCCGAGAGCCACGCCGGCCGCCGACGGCGCCAGTCCGCAGAGCGCGATCTCCCCGGGCAGATGCGTTACCAGGAACGCGATATGAAAGCCGCAGGTGACGAAGCCAAGGTGCAGGTACCAGTAGCTGCGGCTGCGGAACGCGGGCCGCACTAAGTCGCGCACCCCTACCGGTGGTGCGCTCGCCGCGTCGGCGCTTGCGGACGTGTCGGCGCCGACCGCAGGACGGGCGATAGCGAGCGTCAGCAGCGCAGCGCCGGCCAGCATCCACATGCCGACCGACCAACCGGCGGCGGTAATCACGGTTTGCGCCAGCGGCGCGAATATCAGCTGGCCGACCGAACCGCCGGCGTTGATCCACGCCGCCGCCATGGGCTGATGGGCCACGGGCACCCGCCGCGCGACGGCGCCGATCAGGATCGCGAAACTTCCTGCACCGCAGCCGACGGCCGACAGCACGCCAAGCGATAGCGTGAGCCCCAGTGCCGAGGAAAGGAACGGCGTCACCGCCAGGCCCGCGGCGAGCATGACGCCGCCCACGATCAGGACGCGGAAGTTGCCGATCCGGTCCGCGAGCACCCCGAAGGCAGGCTGCGAGGCGCCCCAGAAGAACTGCCCGATCGCGAGCACGAGGCTGACGGTCGCGATGCCGAGGCCGGTCGCGGCAAGCGGGCGGACGAAGAGTCCGAGCGATTGCCGCGTGCCGGTCGTGATCGCGAGGACGGCCGCGCTCGCGACGACGAGCGTCCACGGCATGTCCGTCCGGGGATCGAAGGCCTTCCTCACCACCGCACCCCGGTCGGGTTGGCGCGCGGCGGCCTTGGCTCATGACGGCGCGCCGCGCGACGTCGGCACGCATGGATCGCGGCGTTCGGCATCTGTCCCTCGAGTCGAGCGACCGCGCACCGACGGTGCGCGGCCATGGAATCTGCGGCACAGAAACTCTATCGTAGTGTCCATGCAGAACGCCATCGCCGCGCCCGCCGACGCTCCAAAGCTTCCGCCGCTGATCCTCGCGTGCCTCGCCGCGACGTGGCTGATCTGGGGGTCGACGTACCTCGCGATTCGATTCGCGCTGGTCGGATTCACGCCGTTCGTGATGATGGGTAGCCGCTTCGTGCTCGCCGGAGGTATCCTCCTCGCCTGGGTTCGCTGGCGCGGCGCGCCGATGCCGCGCGCGATCGAGTGGCGCAACGCCGTGATCGTCGGCACCCTGATGCTCGGCTTTGGAATGGGCTGCACCGCGTTCGCCGAGCAGACAGTCGGCTCCGGCCTCGTCGTCGCCTTCATCGCGGTGACGCCGCTCCTGATGGTCGTGCTCAGCACCGCCTACGGCGTCTATCCGCGTGGCAACGAGATCGTCGGCGTCCTGGTGGGGCTGGCGGGCGTCCTCATGCTGACCCAGGGCGCCGGGTTCAAGGCATCCGGTACGGCCCTGGTCGCGATGCTCTTAGCGTGCTCGGGCTGGTCGCTCGGCAGCGTGCTTAGCCAGCGACGGTTTCCGCTCGCGCCGGGCGCGACCGGTTTCGCGAGTCAGATGCTCTGCGGCGGCACGGTCCTGCTCATCGTTGCGTTCGCGCGCGGCGAGTCGATGAACCCGCATGCCCCAGAGAGTGCGTGGCTGGCCTGGATCTATCTGACGACCTTCGGTTCGCTGGTCGCATTCAACGCGTACATGTACCTGTTGAGTCGCGCCTCGCCGAGCCTGGCTTCGAGCTACACCTACGTTAACCCAGTGATCGCCATGCTCCTCGGTGTCGCGATCGGTGGCGAGCGGATATCCGCTTGGGAGTGGCTTTCGGCCGCGACGACGCTCGTCGGCGTCGTTATGCTCTTCGTGAGCCGTCGACGCAAACTCGCGGCCGCGTAGCGCGCCCGCCGAACGCCGCCGCAGTCGTCAAGAAAGATCATGCACGTCGTCCGCTACTCAGACTGCCGGCGCATGCCGTGGAAGAACGGCGGCGGCGAGACGGCCGAAATCGCGGTGTCGCCGTCGGGAGCCGGCCTCGAGGACTTCGACTGGCGGGTCAGCATGGCCAAGGTCGCGGCGGACGGTCCGTTCTCGGTCTTTGCGGACGTCGACCGGACGCTCGCGATCACGAGCGGTGCGGGGATGCGCCTCGTGATCGCCGGGCGGCCGGACATCGAGCTCTCGCCCGCGTCAGCGCCGTACGGCTTTCCTGCGGACCTGTCGACATCGGCGACGCTGGTTGGCGGACCGATCGCCGATCTCAACGTGATGACGCGGCGCGGACGCGCATCGCATCGAGTGCGTCGCGAAGCACTGAGCAGCTCCACTGAACTCAGGGCGGCGTCGCCCACGACACTGATCGTGTGCGTGTCGGGTCGCATTCGCGTCACTGCGGGCTCGAGCGTTGCGGTGCTCGAGGCACGGGACACCGCCGTCATCGACGCCGCGGACGGAGCCGCGCTCCTCGCACCCGAGCGACTCGCATCATCGTTGATCATCGAGATTGGCGGCGCCTGATTGGGGCGGGCCCCGGCGTCAGTCGCGACGCTGCCTCGGAGTACCGCGGGCTACGGCGCGCCTGCGAGCGGCCGGCGGCGGTGCCAGATACACCAATAAATCACGCCGCAGGCGACCACGAACACGCCGGCGATCGCACCCGAACGGTGGTCATCGGTGATCGCCGCGACCAAGAAAAGTACCGAGCCCAGCAGCACGATGGCGGTTGTCACCGGAAAGCCGAACGCTCGGTACGGTCGTGCGACCGCAGGCTCGCGCCGCCGGAGGACGAACATCGCCGCATAGGCGGACAGGTAGTTGAGCAGGAACAGCACGGCGGCGAGTGCGTAGATCTGCTCGAAAGAGCCAGTCAGGATCAGGAGCGCGGCGGCCACGCTTGTCACCGCCAGCGCGACGCGCGGGGTGCCACCGGCGCTGACCTGAGCCGCCTTGGCCGTGAAGAATCCGTCGCGGCCCATCGCAAGCAGGATGCGCGGGGTCATCAGCAG
>JANXZZ010000125.1 GCA_025355245.1 Pseudomonadota bacterium
CGCGAAGGCATTCGCCGGCGATCACCTGGCATACGATTCGGTCTTCCCTCCAGAGCGACTCGGCGTTGCGGCTGTTTTTGGCATCACACTTTCTTAAAGGAATGCACATGGAGCGGGACTGGAGCTAATTGCCGATCTCCGAACGACAAAGGGCGGACCCACCGCGGCGGATCCGCCCGAACGTTACGAAACAGAACAATACGACTCCCAACAAGATGGACTTGGCAACGCGACTCGCCTCTCAACTGAAGCAAACACTCGAACCGGTTCGTACGAGCGTCGCGCCCGCCTGCGGCGGCCCGCGGGATACCAACTACTTCACGGGCGCCATCAGGTGCTGGTAAGGCGTCCCGGCCCACATGACGTAAGGAACGCTGGTGTCCGGATCCGCGGCTTTAGGATATTGGTTGTAGAAGCCCGCATCGGCGCCGACGACCATAATATGCGGACCCGTCTTGATCCAATGGTTCGCCGTGGTCGGCTTCTCCGCGTATGGATCGACGTTACTGGCATCGGTGCCACCGGCGAGCATGTACATCAAACCGACTTTGGCCGGCGGCGTCGTGTGTGTGACCCACGCATTTACCCAATCCATTGAAGCCGCGTCCATGCACATGGCGGCGGGCCCGGGCACCGCCGGGTTGTCTGGCATGCAGGTAAATCCGTTCGTGCCCTTGCGTAGCGTGCGCATCTTACCGTCCGCGCCCATCACGACGATTGTCGCACCCTTGGCCACAGACTCGGGCGCTGCGCTCATCGCACTCTTTATGAGTTCCGCGTCGGGTTTGGCCGGCTTGCCGGCGTCGGCCACCGCGCCGAAAGCGACTACCATTGAGGCGAGTCCAAGAGCGACTTTGACGGCAACGGGTGTTGCACCCATGGTTATTCTCCCTGTCCGTTGTAATGGCATCGGCGATTCAAAGCCGAAAGACCGACGCCCGTTGTTGGAAACGCGATCACGCGTAGCAAGCGCGCGTTACATCGGGACGTCAATACCTGCCCTCCATTCGGCATTCGTTGCGGTGCAACAGAATGCCACGCAGGCTTTCCTCGGCCTTCCACGATCGTTTGCGCACCGGGTTTGGGTGGGCGTTAGAGATGCGAGCGTTCGGAGACGATACGCAGCGCGGGCGACCGGTTGACAGCGCGGCTTCACGAGCGCCGCTTTCAGTTCAACGGGATAGAATGCAACAGAGCTCCGCGCCAGATTCCAGTCAGCCTGCATCCGGTCACAAAGCGGGATTCCGTCGCGTAGGAATGGCCACGCTTGAGCGGGTCGCTCGCCGGCTTGTTGAAGTGTCCCCCACCATTGGGCTGAGTGTGGGGGAGGGCACGATGGTGACGGATGACCGCGAAACGAGTTCTTGGGAGCCGCCAATGCACACCGTGCAGAGTTGCCGCGTCACGTCTCCAGGCGTGATATGCGGCGTACTGTTGATGCTAAGCAGTCTCGATGGATTCGCTGCCGCCGCCCAAGATACGGCCTCGACGAATTCGCAAGAAGAGCACAATTGTTCGGCGCTGACCGGATTCGATCTGCAAGCCGTCCCCGGAGGTCCAGCGATCATTTTGTCGGCGCAGCTCGTCGATGTTCCGGAGGGCGGCTTGGCGCGATTCAGCCAAAGTGGCTATGCAGGCGCTGTCGCGCGCCATTTCGGTCCGATTCGTCGATACTGCGACGTCACGGGCTACGCGGCTCCGCAGAACAAGTTCGAGCTAAAACTGCCGCTGGCTGCCGATTGGAACCACAAGTTCTATTTTTATGCTTGCGGTGGCTTTTGCGGGTCGATCGTGACAGCCGCGGAAAATTTCGGGCTGGAGCGTGGCTATGCCTCCGCCACGGGAAATGGCGGTCACGACAGCGCCTTGGGCTTCGATGGAGTGTGGGCGGCGAACGCGCCTGAACTTCAGGCAGATTTCGGCTGGCGCAGCAATCACGTTGTTACCCTCATTACCAAAGCCATCACAGCACATTATTACGGAACGCCTATTCGGTTTTCCTACATGGCAGGTAACTCAAAGGGAGGCCAGGCGGTGCTGATGGAGGCGCAGCGCTTCCCGGAAGATTTCGATGGTTTGATGCCTAGCGCCCCCGTGTACGACTACACGGGCCGAAACACGATCGCAGCGGCTTGGTTTGCAAAGGCCTTTAGCGACGGTCACGGCGGCTCAGTTCTCGACGACAAAGCGGCGCAAATCGTCCATAAGTCGGTGCTGCAGGAATGCGGCGCTCAGGCTGGCGTAGACGAGGGATTCGTCACCGACCCTCCTTCCTGCAAATGGCAGCCGGAGACAATCGCATGTCACCCTGAAAGCAACGATCCAGACTGTCTGACACCGCGGCAAGTTCAGGCGGTCAAACGACTGATGACCCCGGCGACCAACTCGAAGGGTGTCGTGCTTTACGCATATCCCTACATTCCAGGAACAGAAACGCAGTGGACCGGTTGGAACTACTATGGCAAACCGAGCCCGCGGTTGCCGCCGCGGATCGCCAATTTGGACCTGCCCGCGCAACACGCGGGGTATTTGGCAGACGAAAAGGTGCGACTCAATATCGATGCGCTCTCTTTCGACTTTGACCGTGACCCAGCGACGCTATCCCGATCGCGTCAGATATACGACGCAACCAGTTTTGATCTGCGCACCTTTAAGGCGCACGGCGGCCGACTTCTCATGTGGCACGGATGGGCGGACGGCGCGATCATGGCGACTTCATCAATTGGCTACTATGAGGGCGTGAGCAAGTTCATGGGTGGCCGCGCGCACACAGAAGACTTCTTTCGCCTGTTTCTTATTCCGGGGGTTCATCATGGCAGCGGCGGCCCCGGACTCACTGAATTCGACTCGTTCAGCGCCCTGGAAGACTGGGTCGAGAAAGGTCAAGCGCCTGAAAAGCTGATTGCCGGGCGAGTGGAGAACGGGACTGTTGAACGCACTCGTCCAATTTATCCGTACCCTGTAATCGCTCGTTATTCCGGGACTGGGGATCCGAAGGTGGAACACAGTTTTGTCCCGTTCGACCCCACAACGCGCTAAGGGTTGATTCGCCCGAACGTGATCGGCGCGATGCGCGGCTATGCAGCGGTGAATTCGGGACCGTCGGCGCAGCGACACCTACGTTCGGACGTCCAAGGGTTAGAACTATGACTTCGGGCAAGCTTCGCTCGGATTGCCCGGCAAGCCACAGCACTGATCATACTGTTGCATGCGTCGCAGAAGCGATGCTGACCGAACGATAGTTGTCGTGCTGAGGTGCGACGCCCGCTTAGATCGGTTTATAACGCCGTTCCGTGCAGATATTCGACGTGCAGCGCGATAGACTCGGCACTGTAGTTTGACGGGTCAACTTTGGAGACGTCATGAGCACAAACGATACCTATCTCGCGATATTCCTCGGTAGTAAGACGAGTCAGCGACGGATTGCGTGGGACGCGCTTCCCGAGGGAGAGCGTCGGGCAAAGGAACGAGAAGGCATGGTCGCTTGGCATGCCTGGGTCGATAAGCATCAGACTGCCATCGTTGCCATGGGTGGCCCGTTGGGAAAAACCAAAAAGGTGTCGCACGACGGCGCTCACGATGCTAGCAATCACATGGGCGCGTTCACGGTGGTCCGTGCAGCCTCCCACGAGGCTGCTGCAAAACTGTTCGTTAGTCATCCTCACTTCGCCATTTTCCCGGGTGATTCCATAGAAATCATGCCCGTGTTGCCGATCCCGGGCCAATAAAGTCGGAAATGCCCCGCGGCTATAGAGCTGCCGGGCTGCAGACAGTCCCGGATCGGCTCCCGCTTGACCCGAAGGTCCGGGTACGCATCAGATTCGGGCAAATACTAGCGCTTTGACCGCGCAACTCCCTTGCGATCAGGCGCTGATTCCAGGCGGCCACTTCAAAGCCGCCCAGCCAAGCCTTTACTCCACCGGCCAGGTCAACATAAAGATGCTGCGTAGGTTATTGAAAAAGGCCAGCACGGACTTCTGGGATTTTGCCAGTGTTCGAACCAGCGACGCGCGTGGGACTAACGAGTGCCTTTGGGAGACTTTGGCCACTCTTCCGCCTCCTGAAAGCTGCCGCTCGCATTCAGCAGTTCAGGGTCAAGACCGGACTTACGCCGAAGGCAGCCGCCAGCCTGCTATAGCTGCCGGCCGTCCAGTCCAACTCAAGGTAGCCCGCATGAATACTCGCTTACTGCCAATGAACTTGAAGCTTGTGACGCTGGCGTTTTGGCTCTTTGCATTTCCGCTAGTGAGTCTCGCGGTACCGGCATCTGCCTCATCGCCCGACGAAATCGAAGGAAAGGCCTACAGACTGGAGCGCGCGTACTTCGTAATGGTTCACGTGCCAGCAGCGGACGTCGATAAAGTCATGAAGTCCCTCGTTGGCGCGGTCGGCTTGGAGTACGGCAAGTTCGACCAAGTGGCGTATATCGACGCACGGGGCCTTGAGCAGTTTCGTGCGCTGGCCGGCTCGAAGGCCGGCGCCCAAAGCCGTGCGACACGGGAACCGACGAGAGTTGTCAGTTTTTCTCTCACTCACGACACAGCACTGCTGCAAAAGGCGCTCGACGCGGTCTATGCTGCGCACGTTTACCAGGAGCCAGTGATCTACGTAAACGAGGTTTGGCGTACCCGCTCGACGAACCCTGACGAAAGCAATCCAAATCGCTGGTGGAACCAGAAGCCCAAGTGACTGACTTGAACTGCCCACCGCGGCCGGTCGCGACGGGCAGCTTCGAGTTAGTAGCCGAAGAACAAGCGCGCCCGCTCATCGAATGGGATGGCGAGCCGCGGGCAGCAATGCTGCGTTGCAACTACTTCGTACAATAGGTAGCACGTGAAATTGGCCGCGTTGTCGGCGCTTCGGAGAATGCACCGGGAGTGTGATTGGAACTGATCGCCGACCTCCGCTCGAAAAGAACCGGACCCGCTGCCGCAGATCCACCCTAACGTTACGAACCGAGGCAGTGCGACTCCCAATATGATGGACGTGGGAGCGCCAATCGGCGTTCAACTGAACTAAACAGGACTTTCGCAGCACGCAAACGCTTGTTTTGCGTGCGGGACGGCTGTGTTTCAGAATGCGTTAGAACGTCTCCCTGCCCGACCCGTATCACTTAGAGGTTCCGTGCCATGAAGACCATCGTTGTGGTTCTCGCCACGCTATTGATCGCGTGCCCGGCGGCTCGGAGTGCGCAGCCGCCGCTGCGGGCGAACGGCGAACGCGTCGTTCAGCACTTGATGGCTCTATCGGAATTCGGCAAGAACCCGCAAGGTGGAGTCAGCCGAGTCGCTTACACCGACGCCGATCGTGCGGGACGTGAGTACGTCATGGGGCTGATGCGAGATGCCGGCCTCAAGGTCAGCATCGACACGGCCGGCAATCTGGTGGGTGAGCGCGCGGGCACCGACATCAAACTCAAGCCGATCGTCATCGGCTCGCACATCGACTCGGTTCCGGAGGGTGGCAACTATGACGGCGACGTCGGTTCGCTTTCCGCCGTCGAGCTGGCGCAGACGCTGAACGAGCATCACATCGCGATGCGCCACCCTTTGCAGGTGATCATATTCGAGAACGAAGAAGGGATCATGCTCGGCAGTACCGCCATCGGTCGGGGTCTCGATACGGCGCGGCTTAACTCCGTGTCGCAGAGCGGCAAGACCGTGCGCGATGGGGTCAGGTTTCTCGGCGGCGATCCCGAGCGGATCGCCGAATCGAAGCGTGTGCCCGGGAGCATCGAGGCCTACATCGAGCTGCACATCGAGCAGGGCGGAGTTCTCGATCAGGAGCATCTGCAGATCGGAGTAGTGGAGGGCATCGTCGGCATCGAGGACGCCGAGGTCACTGTGGAGGGCATCGCCAACCACGCCGGCACCACGCCGATGAATCAGCGACACGACGCCATGCTGGCGGCGGCCCGCTTTGTCGAGATGCTCAACCGCGTTGTGACCGGGATCCCCGGCCGACAGGTCGGCACCGTAGGCTGGATTAAGGCGCAGCCGGGCGCATACAACGTGGTTCCCGGCCGAGTCACGCTTGGGATGGAGCTGCGCGATCTCGATGCCAAGCGCGTACAGGACATGTTCGAACAGATTCGCGCCGAGGCCGACGTGATCGGTCGCGCGAACGGCGCGACATTTCGGTTCGAGCAGCATTCGCTCAGCGCACCGGCCCTCACCGACCCGCGCCTGCAAGCGGTGATTGGCGAGAGTGCCAAGCGATTGGGGCTGTCGACGAAGCTCATGCCGAGCGGCGCGGGACACGACGCCCAGGAAATGGCGCACCTAGGACCGATCGGCATGATTTTCATTCCGAGCGTCGGCGGTTTGAGTCACGCGCCCAAGGAGTTCTCGCGGCCCGAGGACATCGGCAACGGCGCGAACGTTCTGCTCAAGACGGTCCTAGGACTCGACCGGCCGGCCGAAGCGAATTGAAGCACCGCCGACACGCAGCCCCGACTTCGGTCCCCGCGCGTCGGCACCCCGATCCATTGTTCCTATCGAGGTAACCTTTAATGAACGATATTCGCGACTAGGGCGCGCCGATCCATCGATGCAACCGACCTCACCTGCACCGGCCGATAGTCGATGACGATGAGCGCTGACTTCTAAGGCGTCAGCAGATGGTCTTTCGCGGGATCGCGAATGGGTTGGCTCGTCATGCATGTCTCCCGAGTTGCGTCTTCAGACTAGCACCGGGTCCGCGTGGCGACCTACCGGCGTTTAGACCCCGGCGGCTTCCGGATCGAGAAGAACAGCTGACGATGTTCGCCAGCTCGCAAAATCGTCGCTCGCTCGAGCGCGACCAGGACGTACAGGATGTTTAGCGCCACCAGGCTTCCAGAAATGTGCTTCGTCCTGCGGGCTGCAGAGCGAACATCTTTGGCGGTCACACCGCTCCGCCCGCCCAGGCGCGATTGCACGTACTGCACCGCCTTCTGATCGACGACGTTGAAATAGCCGGATCCCTTGCGGGCTTTCGATCGCGCGAACGATAAAACAAAGAAGTAATCCTTCGCCTCGAACACGTGATAGGTCTGGCGTACCGCCACGACCCGACCCTGATAAGTGAGCCCCTGCTGAAGCTTTCTGATATTCACGCGCTTGCTCCTGTCACATCCGGATCTCTCGTTCTGAATCGGTGCGAAGTAGAGCGGACGACCGGGAACTTGAGCGACGGGACATCGAGGCTATTGCGGCGTCCGCCGGGTCCAAGGATACGCGGGAGACGTCTGTCCCGCGGCTCTAAACTGCCGCCGGGAGCCGGCCCGTCACGGCCTCCTCATTCGTAGAGGGCTCACAGCGGTGTCGCGGCGTTCTCGAAGGCCTGGGGGCTAGCGCGGCCATCCCCGCAGAGACGGAACAGTTTCTCGGCGGCCTTCCCAGGATTCAAGCGCGCTGGCTTGTAGGCACGCGCGGTTCGGAAAGCTTAACGCAGCACCACTCGGCGATGAGTTCCGCCGGACATTTCTAAATTTCGTTCAGCGCGGGGTGCTTTCGGGGGCGGCCGACGAGCGGCCGGCGCGATCCGCGCCCCGGTTCGTGACGTAATGAGGCTAGTTTTGCTGGCGCCAGCGCGAGAGTCCGGGTACGTACGGCCGCTTCACCCGCTGAACAGCCTGTTAAATATAATGAATCGGGAGGCCGCCGGTGCACCGCAGCGAACCGCGGACAATAGACAGTGGGTAGAGATGGAACAATTCGCGGGCGTCGTTAGGCGGGCGTCGATGGGGGGCTGGTGACCGATCCGCCTTCCTGCAAGTGGCAGCCAGACGTGATCGCGTGCCTCCCCGGGGGGGGGCAGCGACCCAGAGTGCCTCACGCCACCGCAGGTGGCCGCGATCGGGCGCCTGTTGAACCACATACGGCTCACGACGATCATCGGGCCGGCGGAGGCCGGCGACGCGGAGTGTCGATCAAGTTCCGCAGAAGTGCTCGATGACCAGCCCCCCGTCTTGCCTTGCGGCGGTGAGCACGCGGGATGCCGGCCGACAAGGGCGAGTACAATTGGCCAAATCATCAATGTCCGCGTCTTGGCATGTACGAGGATCCGTTTCTGGAAGTCATCGAACGGGAACTCCGCTGGCCGCGCGCTCGAAGCCATGCAGGCGCCACAACACAGCCTCGGTGCCGCGGCGCCACAGCCCACCCGCGATCAACTCGTCGGCATCTTTCGCAAGATCACATCGCTCCTCCGGTGACTTTCGGCCGTTGCTCGTCGATTTCGTGAGCTGAGACCCTGAACAATTCCGCCGCGCCGGCGCGATGGTCAGACCGTGATCGTCGTACCGTCGAACCGGGTGAATGTGAAGCCATTGAAGGTCTCGTTGTAGGTCGCACGCTGGTCCCGCAGGACGCTGATCGTGACGGCCTCACCCAGCAGCAGGGACTGTTCCGCATCGGACCGCCAGTGCTCGCCGGCCATATCGCGTCCGAGGGCGACGTTGTTCGCGAGCTTGTTGAGCTCGCCGCCCACCGTGATCTGGCCGGCATCTAAACCCGTATACGGCAAGAGCGACTGCCCGTCGTCGGATGCGACCATGGGATTTGGGATCACGAAGTGCTCGTTGAAGAAGGCCTTGAGTGCGGTGACGCAGGCGCCCGCGATCACGCCGTGTCCCTCTGCGTAGGACGGATGCTGCGGATTGCCCTCCGGGTAAGCGGCGGGCAGGAGGTAGGAGCCGTGCTTCGAGAATGTCTTGGCGATCGCCCCGGAGTTCAGCACGTCGGCGTGCACAGGATACCTGGCGACGCCCGTGATCGTGTTGTGGACGAGTCCCCCGTAGGCGATCGGCCTCAGCGTGCGGTGGACGAACCACTTCTGGTACCACATCGCCTTGAGCGCGCGGTTCGCGACCTCCCCCAGCAGATCGAGGATGTACTGGCTGCCGAAGGTCTGGACTCCCACCTGATTGAGGGAGGTGAGATACGGATTCCCCGGGTTCAGCGGCACACCGTGCGTGGCCAGCCACTGCGCCGCAAACAGATAGGCCTGAAACGTGATGTCCGCATGCACCCAGGCCCCGAGGTCTCGGCCGTTCTTCATGTAGCTCGTGCTGCCGGTCAGAGTGTTCGCCGCGAACGGACCCTGGCCGTTCTGCACCGCGAGCCACGAGCTGAAGTCCGTCAGGTAGTCGGTATCCGGCAGATAGGCCTTGAACTTTTGCACGACTCCGAGGGTTCCGAAGTTGACCGGCAGCAGAAAGAACTGTGAAACGTAGGGCCCGGTCAGATCGCCGAGCCGTAGTCCGCGGAACAGCGTCTCCGCGGTCACCGTGCCGTTGGCTTTTGCACCCTTAAACAATGTCAGCTTGTTAAGGTCGGCAACGGCCGCAGCAGTGACGGGCTCGGAACCGTACTGGGAGAACGGCACGTCGCGCGCCAGCGCCATCCAGTAGTCCTCGACCATCTCGCCCGCGCGCTCCGCGCCCGCCACGGTGGGTGCGGGAGGAATCGTGAACTGGGCGCAATCGGCACCTTGGAGGTCGAACGCCAGGCCTCCCTGGGGGCCCGCCAGCTTCGCCGTCCCGCCGAGCGGGATGGTCGCGAAGTCGCTGGGTCGACCGGTGTGAAGCGCAGTCAAGAGCGCTTGGTAGGCCGTTGGCTCCACCTCGCCGATGTTGTCGTGCGGCAGCCCCTGCGAGTAGTTGCCGATGAAGTTGTCGTAGCGGCGCTCGTCGCCATTGCTCATATGGCGTGGCGCCGGAACATCGCGTTGCGCCTCGGCGGCGGCAACCCGGATTCGATACGATCGCGCCCGGCGCGACGAGTCGTCGTCGTCGGCGCGCGCCTCCGTCGGCACGAGGAGCGAGGGAACTTCGACGGCGCCAACGACCGCCGCCGCGCCGGAAGCGCCGACGCCGCCGAGGAACGAACGTCTGCTCACCGCGCGGGCCACACCGCTTTCTCGCGGATCGCGGGCCGCGTGATCGCCGGCGACTGCAACAGCCGGAGTTTCGAGCAGATCAGTCATCTGGATTTCTTTCATTGGAGCCTTCCTGCAGTTGTTTTTTGAACGATGCGTCGTCGATTTGTCGAATGCACTCCGGAATTGATTGCCGCCCTTCAGCGTCGCCAAGCCCCCCTAACGATGACACTGCTCTGCCGGGTAATTTCAGCAGCCTGCGATCCTCGCGCGAGGAGCCCGCTACGGAATCGAAATGCTGCGAATTGCTTCGTGGCCGGTGGGTACTCGGCGCGGGCACACGCGATTGCGCTCGGCACTTTGCGTGCGACGTTGGGATCGTAACGCGGCGACGATCGGGTTCCTATCCCGCGCGAATCGCCGGCGCAGCCGTTCGCGCGTCCAATGCGCTCCTTAATTCTATAAAGTTCTGCAGCGCCGTGAGAACTCAGCGCACTCCGGGATCCCTCGAGCATTTTGATACGCCCGGCCGCCGATCGAGTCAAGTACCACGGTGCAATTCCCCCTATTCAACCGGACCGGCCACTTCAGCGATGCTGCACCGCACCGGCACTGCGGATACCAGCTAAGGAGTGAAATGGTTGCGCTTTGGACGGACGGCGGGAGCAACGTAAATGATTGCCCCCGCCCGGTCCTGCGACTGCGGACAGTCTAGGGTTTTGTGAAGCGATGCTACTGCCCGGATTCGTCGTCTCCCGTCGTGTCAGGAACGCGCGTCCATTCGCGGGTCACGAGCACCCCGGGTGTCACGAGAACAGAGGGCGGCCGCAGGGCGTCCTGGATCGCGGTGACGTGCAGGAGTCCGTCCTTCTCAATTGCTCTGGAGATGATGAAATCATCCAATTGCGTGGTCACGACACCATTCGACGCCGCGAGAACGCGGGTAATGACACCGGTGCCGTTGCAATTGAGCGTGGTGATG
Organism: Pseudomonadota bacterium; assembly: GCA_025355245.1. Lineage (GTDB taxonomy): Bacteria > Pseudomonadota > Gammaproteobacteria > Steroidobacterales > Steroidobacteraceae > CAIKZZ01. The sequence continues at coordinate 10,844 of JANXZZ010000125.1, forward strand.
GAGCCCTTCTGGGTACCGGTAATGATTGTCCTGGCCCCGGTTGTCGATCCCGCCAGTGGTTCGTTGAGAACAAAGGTTCCCGTCAAATTGCCTTCTTCGTCGAGCTGTCTCACCCCGAACGCGACTGCTATATCTCCCCCATAATGTGCTGTGACCGCGTACGTCCCCTTAAGACTCGCAAGGGTAAAACAGGGCGCGTCGGCCTTCGCGCCGGAGACGCTCAGAAGGGAAAGGAAGACTACCGCTGTTGAGACCAACAAGCCTTTCTTGCCAAGCATCGTTTTCTCCATGGTTGCCTACTCACTAACTGGCTTCGGATCGGACCGCGTGGCCAGTTAGAACGGTGACGCGATTGCGATGAAGCCGTGCGCGTTCCCGTTCACGTCGTAGTAGGTGCCCGTGAACTCCCCGACCAGGTTGATGCACCACGGCTGCGTATACGTCCCTTCGCTAGGTGCTCCGGGTGCGGTAAAGGGGATGAGCGTGCCGTTGCTGAAGCGCACGTATCCGCGGCTGGCGACAAAGTTCGGATCGTAGGTAAAGCCGATGATCGTCCCGAACAGGTTGATCGCGCTTGAATAAGTGCCGGCGCCGCCTCCCGTGGCCTGGCCCGCGCCGGGTACGTCGAATTCGGTGATCACGCCTCGAGCGCTGCGTACGTAGCCGTGGGAGCCGCCATTTTGGTCGTAGTACTCACCCGCCACTTGCCCGAAGTCGTTGATTCCGTGTGACCATGCTCCGTAGGTTCCGAGGTTTCCGCCGACCCCCGCGCCCGGGGCGTCGACGAAAGTGTAGATCCCGCGTGGCGAGCGGATGGTCTCGTGAAACGTTGCCGTGGAATCGTACGTCTTGCAGGTGATCTGTCCCTCGTCGTTGATGTGGCCGCAGCGCGTGTCCAGCGTGACGGCCCCATTGGGCGGGTTTGTCGCCTCTAGAACGGTCAGTGTGCCGTCGCGGCTGCGCATGAACCCGTGGTCGTTGCCCGCGGCGTCGTAGTAGTTGCCGGCGATCTCGCCTTCAAAATTGATGGCATTGGCATACGTGCTGCCAGCTGAATTGGGAAGGTCGAAGGTCGTAAATTTCCCACGGGCCGATCGCACGAACCCGTGTGAATTGCCGGAGGCATCGGTGACGTAGCCGATCATTACTCCCAAGTCATTGACGTCCTGCACCACGGTCTGGTTGCCGTCGCCCGGAACGTCGATCGTGGTGATCTGGCCTGCCGCGCTGCGCGCGAAACCGTGCTGGAGATTGTTCGCGTCGTAGTAATACCCGACCACCAAGCCGAAATCGTTCACGACTAAGGGATAGGTCCCGCCAACGGCCTCCGGCGGGTCAAACATGACCCAATGTGATATCGGGCCCTCGGCCTCGTCCGCCGCCGCGCCACCGGAAAATGCGGCGGCCGCCGCGAGGATCGAAAGCGCCGCCAGCGTCCCAATTTTTCTGGGCTTCATTGTGATCTCCCCTTGGTTGGACAATTTCCGGCCCGCTCGCCGGCCCGTTCACGAAGGACGCCTCGCTCACGCTCGATGGTGAAAAATGGCGCGCGCGCCTTCGAACCCACGACCGTCGTAGAGAAGCCGCACACGTCTGCGCGGTTCACGGCTTGGCGCGCGGGTCCGTTTGCGACCTGCCTTGGGCGATTTGCGCCGCCACGAAGCCGGGCGCGCTCGCGGATCGACCCTCGCCGCAGGTGTCCTGCTGACGATCCGGATGGCTGAATGGCCGGGCCGGGCCGTGCTACGCTGCAGCGGCGCCAATGAATAAAGGCGGTCGGCGCGCCCGGATTCGCGGACGCGTACACCGCCCGCAGTTGCCGACGTAGCGGGGATCAATAAGAGTCGGGCGGGGCACTCAATGGGACCCAGCGAGTGAGCCAGGAGCAGTTGGACCTGTTGCTCTATGCGTGGCTCTCCGAGCCGGATGCGCAACGGGCCGAATCGAAATTCGCGGCCTACTTCAGGGTGGCGTTCCCCGCGATGTGTCGCTACGTGCGCTCGTTCCGCGCAACCTCCGAGACGGCCGAGGAAATCGCACAGCAGTCTCTGATAAAGCTGTTCAGTCACCTCGGCGCGAAGCGGCAAGCCGCCGACATGCGCGTCCGCGATGCTTTGGCGGCGCTTCGCCCCCTGGCGTTGGGCGAGCTCCATACGATCCGCGTGATGACGTGGCGCCGACACGTCGCGGCGATCGTCGCAGCGCCGCTCAGCTTCATTACATCCGGTGTGTCGGGCAGCCTGTCCACCCACTGGAAGGAACTGCGGGATGACACGAACGGGCGCATCGAGCCGTTGACGAGACAGGGCGTCGGCCTGTTGGACGAGGTCAGGCGGCGTATCGAACCCCAGCTGGTCCGGTGGTGCAGTTCCGAACCAACCGAATCACCCGCAAAGCCCGCAGCCGCGGGCGACACAGCCGATGACGCACAAGCCACGGAGGCGAGGCATTTCGCGGTCGTCCTGCTCGCGTGGGCGGGCACTCGCGAGGACGCGGCGGTCAATGACGCGCTGGCCTGTCCCGGGGCCGTTGGTTTCGTGCGCTCCGTCAACACGGTCTGCGACGACTTGGCGAGGCTTTCGATACCGTCTAACGCGCTTCTTTTCACGATCACCAAGAGGACGTTCCTCGACTCCGTTCGCTGCGCGCGCGCAGACGAACGGCGGCGCGTTGAGCTGCCGGCGGTAGACGATGCCGCCGATCTCCTCGACGAGCTGGATCTCGAGCCGATCGGGGTTTGCACGACGCCGTCATGCGATGAGCGGGGCGCGGCGGCGGCGGCGATCGCTGGCGCAACGGATGCCGATGCCGACCACGCCGGGTTTGGCGCGAGGTACCGGGCATTTCTCGACTCTCTGCGCGCACCGTTGACGCGCGCCGAAGGTGCTCTGGCTGAAGTGTCCCGGCGTGGCGAGGCCACTGCGGAGCGCGCGCGTGTAGCAGCGCTCGCGGCCAAATATGTCCGGCTGGTGGCCATCCTGCGTGCGCTGCGCGAATCCCCGCAGCCCTCGGAGGACGCGATCGGAATGCGCCTTGGACTGACCCGCAACCAGGTCAAGTACGCGATCGAGACCATCCGCACTGACTTCAGCCGCTGCTTTCCGGACCTGTCGCGCGACGCGCGGGGGCGGCGGAAGCGCCAGGGAACGGGGTCCGCATGACGACACCGGCGCGACGGGGTCCAGCTTTCACCAACGCGCGTTCCGCCGCGTCATCGCTGGAGGATGCGTGCGTGTCGGTCAGACCCGCGCGGCGGGAAAGCGCCAGTCGGATGACGGAAATCATCGATTCCGTCGCGCCAGGCCATAGGTACCGTGGCGCGAGCGGCACCGTCAGCCTCCGCTTGGCCGAGACCGTTGCGCGAGAGAGCCAATGACCACCCGCCCGGAGCCCGGCACGTTCGAAGGTTTCCTGGATTGGCTCGATGCCGTCGACGACGCGGGTCAACTTTTCCGTGTCGAGCTCCCGGCAATGGCCACGATGGCCGCCCGGGAGGCGTGGCAGGCGGTTCGGGCCGCCGAGGATGCGCGCCGGTCGTCGATCACCGAGCGTATCGCGGCCGATTCGTACCGCGAGGACATCGAACTGCTCGCGGCAGCCGACTTTGACCGAACGCGATGGGTACCTCGCTTGCGTACGCCCAACGGCTTCTACATTTCAGCGCTCTACGCGGGCGACAAGTTGCCCGGCGCGGGCCCGGTCGGCCTTTTGGTCGAGTGTCCCGCAGGGCTCATCGACGTGTGTCGCGGGCGACTGGTCCATATATCCATCGGCGGCCGTTGGTTCCCGATCGGCGAGATCGATCAGGATGGCAAGGTCGCCGGAGACCTCCCGATTGGCCTCGAGTTCCAGCCCCCGTTTGCCTTTCGCGTCGGTAGCCTCGCCGAGGAGGAACTGCCCAAGCTCGACGAGCCGCCGTGAACGTATTCCTGCTCCTCGCCGAGCCGCGCGACGCATCGATCGCGGCGCGGATGGTCGGGCTTGGCATACGGCTGCTGCAGACGGATGCCGGCGGTGCGGACATCTCGGTCACGTTCCAGCCGAATCGTTCCGACGAGCTGCACGCCTCTGCCAAAGCCGGCGCCCAGCTGGCCTATCGGATCCTGTTTCGCGAAGGAATCGTCCGCTCCCAACAGGTCGTTCGCTGCCAGGTGCAGGACGCGCCCGACAACGTGGTCGGTCGGAGTGCCGATCTCGCATTCTCGCTCGCCATTCTGAGTCAGGCATACGAGGGGCGGACGGAGACGCCCGCGTACGCGCAGCTGGCCGCGACCGGCGTACTCGAGCCGGACGGCAGCGTGCGGCGCGTCGATCACGTCGCAGCCAAGCTGCGTGCTGCGCTGCAGAACTTCGCCGCGGGCACGGGAATCGTCTTCTTCCCTGCGGAAAACGCCGCGGACCCCGACGTTGCCGGACTGCTGGCGCAGAAGACCGCCGTCGAGCTCGTGCCGGTGGGCCACATCGAGGAAGCACTCGAGCGGCTCGGCATCGTTCTCGAGCGCGTCTGGCTGCGCAATCCATTCCGCGGCCTCGAGTCCTTCGACTACGAACACCGGGCGATTTTCTTCGGGCGGGACGCGGAAGTGGGTGACCTGCTCTCGCAGCTGCTGCGGCGCGAGCGGGCCGGTACCCCCGGCGTGCTGGTGGAAGGGCCGAGCGGAAGTGGCAAGAGTTCGTTCCTGCGTGCAGGCCTGCTGCCGGCCATGGTCGACCCTCGCCACTACGGCCGCGACGTCCAGGACTCGCTCCGGCTGCGCCCGGTCAGCCCGGGAGTACGGCACGCGATCTGGCGGCCGGGACTGCTTGCGAGTGGCGTCGACGAGGCGGGTATCGTTCGGTCGATCCGTCAGTGCTGGGCCGCACTTCGCGAGTGGCCCGGTGATACAGGCCTCGACGCAGCCCTGCGGCTCGACGATCTCGCCGGGAGCCGCCGAACCCACTGGCCGACGACGAAGCGCTTCGTCTGGGTCGTCGACCAGTTCGAGGAACTGTTCACTCTCTCGCTAGCTGACGACATGCTTGAGCAATTCGGGCGATTCCTCACCACGCTGCAGGCTGATGGGGTCTGGACACTGGCGTCGATTCGTACCGATGCGTTGCCGCAGCTCAAGCGTCACGAGAAACTCCGCCACCTGTTCGGCGTCGACGAGGGACAGTACTACCTGCCGACGGTGCGCGGCGTGGCGCTCGACGCCGTCATCGATTCCCCAGCCCGCGCGGCCGACCTGACGTTCGGGCGGTCGCCGGACGGTCGACGCGTCGATCAACTGTTGCGCGAGGAAGCGTATCGCGAATCCGACAGCCTGCCGCTGCTGCAATTCACGCTGAACGAGCTGTACCTGCAACGGGTCGACCGGGAATTGACCCACGACGCCTACCAGCGGCTCGCCGGACTGTCCGGCAGCATCGCCTCCACCGCCAGGACCGTCCTCGACGCCGCTCCCGACGCCGCGCGATCGGTACCGCGCCTGTTCCGCACGCTGATAAGCGTCGATGAAGACGGCAGCGCGACGCGCCGCCGTGCGTCGGCCAGCGAGTTCGCCAACGATGCCGTGCAGCGAGAGCTCGTCTCACGGCTGGTCGCCGCGCGCCTTTGCACCACGGACCGGTGCGGCGACGAGCCGAGCGTCGCATTCACGCACGATTCGCTGCTGCGTACGCTGCCGGCGATCGCGGCGTGGCTCCAGCAGGAAGGGGCGCTGCTGCAGACGCGCGAGCTTGCCGTGCGCGACGCGCAGCTTTGGCGGCAGCACGGTGAATCGGGCGCCTGGCTAGCCGCCTCCGACAAGCTACTGGCCCTTAAGGCGCTGACGGACGCCGACATTCCGCTCACACCGGTCGTGCAGCGCTTCATCGAGCGCTCCCACCAGCAGCGTACTCGAAACTTTCGGATCCGGCGGGCCGCCGTTGCCGTCATCGCGGTGCTCGCGGTCGTGGCGTGCATTGGAGCGTGGATCGCATCGAGCAAGCAGCGGGAAGCCGCGCGCGAGGCCGCGGATGCCCGCCACGCCGAATTGCAACTACTGACAGAGGCCGCGACCGAACATCTCAAGGACGGCGAATTGAGCCTCGCGCAAGGAATTATTCTCGAGGTGTTCCGTCGACAGCCGGACGCCGAGTCGCCGGATCCGGCGAGCGTGAACATCCTCGAGGAGATACGGGCAGCAGACCCGGCGCGCGCCATCCTCGCGGGGCACAGCGGTCCGGTGCGTCGTCTGGAGTATGCCGCTGACGGACGCCGCATCGTAACGGCGTCGCTGGACGGCACCGCCCGCATCTGGGATGCGCGAACCGGCGTGCAATTGCTGGTGCTGCCGGCCAACCTTCACAAGCCACATAACCCCGGCTACTTCAATATCGTCAAGACCGCCGTCTTTTCGCCAGATGGGTCGCACGTCCTGACGGCCTCGGGCAACGGAACGGCAGGCGTGTGGGACGCGGAGTCGGGCGCAGCGATCCTGACGCTCTCCGACCATCTGGAGGACCTCCAAGCCGCCGCGTATTCGCCCGACGGCCGCCTGATCGCCGCGGGATACAGGGGCGGCGTCCGCGTGATCAGCGCGAGCAGTGGCGTAGGCGTTCGCGACCTCGCCGGTCCGACCGGAACCCCGTCGTCGGTCGAGTTTTCCCCGGACGGGACCCGGATCGCCGCGGCACTGGACGACGGCACGGTCCGCGTGTGGCGCATGCCGACCGGCGAGCCGCTGCGCGTCCTCACGGGCCATCAAGCCTCCGTGCTAACGGCCGTGTTCTCCCCGGACGGTGCGCGGATTCTTACGGCGTCGGACGATCGGACTGCTCGGATCTGGGATGCGCGCACCGGTCGGGAGCTGCTGACGCTTTCGGGGCATCGGGATTCGGTCACGGGCGCCGTCTTTTCTCCGAACGGCAGGCTGGTAGCAACCGTCAGCCGGGACACGACCGTCCGGATCTGGAACGCCGCGACCGGCGCGCAGCTGCGGCTGATCACCGGCCATGTCGAGGCTATCGGCGGCGTAGCTTTCTCCCCGGACAGCCGGCATGTCGCGAGCGGTGGGTGGGACCGGACCGGGCGTGTCTGGGATTTGCAGGAGGGCGGCGATCCAATTGCGACCGTGCGTCACGACGAACGCGTCGTTCGCGTGAGGTTCTCGCCGGACGGTCAACGGCTGCTTTCCTCCTCGATCGATCGAACGACGATCGTTTCTACGGCAAGTAACGGAGCTCGGCTCTCCGCATTCACGGACGAGGAGGCCGGTGGCAGGGCGAGCTTTTCACCGGATGGCCAGCGGATCATGACGTTCAACGCGAACGGCCTGCGCATCCGCGACGGCTCGACGGGGGCGGTGCTGGTCACCATCGGGCCGCGCGGCAACGATCTCGACCGGTACTCCGCCGCCTACTCACGCGACGGTCGGTATATCGTCGAGAGTTTTGACAACTTCGGCATCCGCGTTCTCGACGCACTCACGGGCGCGCCGATCCGCGAGTCCGAGCCGATCCACCGCGACTTCATCACCAGCGCCGAGTATTCGCCCGACGGTCGCCGCCTCGTGACGGGATCCGTGGACTCGACGGCCCGCATCTCCGATGCAAGCACGTTCGCACCCATCGCCATACTGCCGCACGGCGGCAGAGTGATGCGCGCGATCTACTCTCCCGACGGCAGGTTCATCGTGACGGCCGCGAGCGACAGCCTGGCGCATGTCTGGGACGCGCGCACAGGGAAGGAGGTCCGCACTCTCGCGGGACATCACGCACCGGTCACGTGCGTCGCGCTGTCAACGGACAGCCATCGCATCGCGACCGGCTCCGACGACGGCACGGCGCGCCTCTGGGATACCGACACGGGTTTCGAGCTCGCGGTAATCGCCGGCGGCCTGGGTGGGGTCCGCGACGTGAGTTTTTCACCGGACGGCCTCCGGATCGCAACCGCATCGACCGATAACACGGCGCGAAGCTGGGACGCCCGCGTGCCTGCGAGCTTGCGCACGCAGGTCTTGTGGGCGGAGGCCGCCGACGCGGACCCATTGTCCAGTGCGCAACGGTCCGGCTTGGGGCTGCCGTCGACCATGGCGTTGCTGGCGAACTCCGCATTGCGCGCGGGCCGAACGCACGACGAGGCCCAGACAGAACCGGAAAGCCGGGCGAGCGCGTGCGGTCGGGCGGCCGCGTCGTATTACGACCCCGATCGTTTGGCGCCCGGCCTTGATTTGGCTGACGTCGATGCCGGTTTCGCGGTGGACGCGTGCAAGGCCGCCGTGGCGCACGACGATGCGTCGGATCAGGATCACTATCAGGCCGGCCGGGCCCTGTGGGCGGCTGAGGATTTCGCGGGCGCTCGGCGGCAGTTCGAACTCGCGTTGTCGCGCGGCTACCGGGTTGCCGGCGTGGATCTCGGCCTCCTGCTGACGGATCCGTTGGCCGATATGCCGGATGCGCCGCGCGCGGCGGAGCTTTTCCGGCAGGCATGGGACGCAGGAGTGCCGATCGCAGGATTCGAGCTCGCGGCGGTGCTCGAGCGCGGGGCCCGAGTTGACTCGGATCCGGCCGTCACGTCATCGGTCGGTGCCGAGAAGGCCTGGGCATGGTACGAGACTGCAGCCCGGCAAGGCGAGCCGCACGCGCTCGCGCGGCTCGGAGAGCGCGCGGAGCGCGCGATGCTCGATCACCCCGGCGAGGCGGCCGAGCGGCAGCTCGAGGCGTTTACGTACTACGCGCGTGCCGCGGAGCGCGCTCGCGTTGAGAAATGGCCCGACACGGTCGTCCACGCGTGGCGTTACCGTCGTGCAACGCTGGCTCGCCTGCTCGCCGATGATCACCGGATGGCCGACGTCGCACGCGTGTACGCAACTGTGACCGGGCAGCAGCTTCCGTGATGTCGCGCCCGAATCGTGGCGCGGTGCCGCGACAACGAACAAATGCGCTGTGCTCTCTGGCCTGCGCCTTGCAGGCCCGCCGGACCGGACCGGACCGTTGAGAGCGGGGCGGGGTGGGCGTGCGCGGGCGGGCGGTTCCACGACCGATGACTCGGACCGCGCCAGCGTGTCACGGCTGCTGCGGAGCGTCGCGCTGGGCGGCCTCGTTGCGACGGCGTCCCTAGGTCCTGTCGGCGCACAGACGCTGCCATCCGTCGGCCCTGGCGTTCTGGCCGATGTGGTGGTGACCGGCTCCCGGATTCCGACGCCGGCCGGCACGACAATCAGCCCGGTGTACACGGTCGATGCCACGCTGATCCAGCAAAGCGGTGTGACGCGGATCGAGGACCTTCTCAATTCGCTGCCGCAAGTGACCGCCGATCAGGGTGCCAACGCGGTTATCACCTCCGACGGTACCGCGGCCGTCAATCTCCGCGGTTTCGGGTCGCAGCGGACGCTCGTGCTCGTCAACGGCCGCCGACTCGGCCCCGGCGACCCGGGCGGTGGCAACCAGTCCGACCTCAATGCGATTCCAGCCGAGCTGGTCGAACGCATCGAAGTCCTGACCGGGGGTGCCTCAACCGTCTATGGGGCGGACGCGGTCGCCGGTGTTGTGAACTTCAAGCTCCTCGACCATTTCGACGGCGTGAAACTCAGGGTCAACTACGATCTCTATAGCCACAGCAACGACAACATCGAGGGCGTCGTCGATGCACTCAACAGCTGGAACGCCTCGACCGGCTCGCAGTACCCGGCGGCGCCCGAACACGCCAACCTGGGCGCCACCAAGACTTTGAGCTTGCTCGCGGGCATGAACACGCCCGACGGCAACGGCAACGCGACGTTCTACGCGACCTACCGTGGCGCAGCGGCCGTCCTGCAATCGCAATACTCTTACACCGCGTGCCCGCTGGCCTCCGGGTATCTGGGACCTGGCGGCACCGACGGCAAATTCCAGTGCGCGGGCTCCTCGACCGGGTATCCCGGGGCGTTCTGGGCGCTCAACACGCAAACCGGCCAGCTGATTGGAGGGAAGCAGACGATCGGTGCCGCCGGGCTGCTGCTGCCGTTCACGAGCGCTAATTTCTACAACTACGACCAGACGTTCTATTTCCAGCGCCCCGACGAGCGCTACATGGGCGGCGGGTTTTTGCACTACGACCTCAATGAACACGCAATTGCGTTCGCCGAGATGCAGTACATGCGCGATCGGACGAACGCGCAGATCGCCCCGTCGGCGCTCTTCTTCGGCACGAGCCTGTTCAACGTCAACTGCAACAACCCGGAGCTTTCGGCGTCGATGATCAGCACCTGGTGTGGCGGCAGCACCGCCGGCGATGCGGCGTTGTTCATCGGTCGCCGGAACGTCGAGGGCGGCGGCCGCCGGACCGACTACGAGCACACGTCGTGGCGTCTCGTCGTAGGTATTCGGGGCAGGATCGACGACGCCTGGCAATACGACGTCAGCGGCCAGTTCAGTACCGTCCACCTCAACGAGGCGTTCTACAACGACCTCTCGCTGAGTCGCGTCAACAACGCGCTCAATGTCGTCAACTACAACGCGGCAACGGGCGCAACGGGCGTCGACGGCATCGCGACGTGCACGTCGGCCTTGCCCGCATCGCTTAGTGGCACCTATCCGAACGCCGGCAGTGACCCTGGCTGCGTGCCGTTCAACATCTTTCGCATCGGCAGCGTCAGTTCCAGAGCGCTTGACTACCTTGCGATCGCCGAGAGCAGCCAGGGCACTGCGGTGCAGCAGATCCTGGGCGCCAACGTGACCGGCGATCTCGGCATGTACGGTGTTCGGGTCCCGACCGCAAAGGCCGGCGTGAAGGTGAACGTCGGCGTCGAGTGGCGCGAGGTGAGGTCCGCCTACCATCCCGATCTGGAGGAGCAGAGCGGCGACGGCGCAGGGTTCGGGGCGCCGGTGCTGCCCGTCGCCGGCGGCGTCATCGCACGTGAGTTGTTCACCGAAGTGCAGGTGCCGCTGATGGACGCGCGGTGGCTCGCAAAGTCGCTGAACCTCGAGATGGGCTACCGGTTCTCCCGCTACGCCCTCGGCTACGACACCAACACGTATAAAGTTGGCCTCGACTGGGCTCCCGCACAAGATTTCCGGTTCCGTGGCAGCTGGTCGCGCGCGGTTCGCGCGCCGAATGTCAGCGACTTGTACTCCGCGCGGCTCATCGGTGGCGATGGCTCGACCGACCCGTGCTCCGGGACTACGCCGCAGTATTCGCTGGCCCTGTGCGAGCGGACCGGCGTCCTCCCGGCGCAATACGGCAACATCGCGGCGAGCCCCGACTCGGGCTACAACGGGCTCACCGGCGGCAATCCGCAACTTCGGCCCGAAACGGCCACGACGACGTCCTTCGGTATCGGATGGAGCCCAGCATCAGTGCCGGGTCTCCGGCTGCAGGTGGACTACTACGACATCGAGATCGTAGACGTCATCCAGACGATTGGCGCCGACACGATTCTGCAGCAGTGCCTGGACCTGGACCTGTTCTGCAACCTGATCCACCGGGACGCGTTCGGTTCGCTCTGGCTGTCGACGAATGGCTACGTCTCCGACGTCAACGCGAACGTCGGGACAACCAATCAGAAGGGTGTCGATCTCGATGCGAGCTACCGCTTCGACGCAGGGGCCTACGGCAGGGTGCTCACCAACGTGATCGGCACATACGTCCATGATTTCGTCGATGCGACGCGACAGGACATCCCGCAAACCCGCTCAGACTGCGCCGGCTTTTACGGACCGCTCTGTGGCCCCCCGACGTTCCGGTGGCGTCATACCGGCCGGGTCACGTGGGAAACGCCGTGGCGCTCGCTCGAGCTGTCACTCGCGTGGCGATATTTTGCACCGGTGCTCGTCAACTGGCTGAGTCCGAACCCGAACCTCGCGGCATCGCCGGGCTCCACGGTAGCGAACGGCGGGATCTCGAACACCGACGTACGGCTAAGCTCCCGAAGCTATTTCGATTTTAGCGCCGCCGCTCAACTCACTGATCGCGTGACGTGCCGGGTCGGCGTCAACAATCTGCTCGACAAGGATCCGCCGGTTGTTGGGGCATCGGATGCCGGCGCCAATGTTTTTCCGCAAATCTACGACTCGCTGGGTCGCTACGTCTTTGCGACGATCTCCGCACGATTTTGAGCGATCACAGCCGCGCGGCCAGGAATGCCCTTCGGGAGGTCGTGGTTGTCAGATTCATTCCTGACGCCTGTCCCTATCTGGACTGCGGGGCACCGCGAACGTCTCGGTGCGTTCAACCCGCCATCGCCGCGCGGTGCGGGTTGCGCGCGTCACGACTAGAGCTCCGACCAAGCGAAACCGTTCTGGTAAATGTGTAGTTGCTCCGGCCCGCTGCCTTGGCTGAGTACATGGCGCGATCCGCGTTTGTCAGCAGCGTCGCCGGATCGCTTCCATCAGCGGGGTACGTCGCGATGCCGATGCTCGCCGTGACGCGCACCTCGTGTGAGCCTATATCGTACGGTCGAGCAACCGCATGAAGCATCTTCTCAACGCTGATGGCCGCGTCCCGCGCGTGCTCGATCCGCGAGAGCACGACGACGAACTCGTCGCCTCCCAGCCGGCCGACCGTGTCGGAACCGCGTACGCTGGCGATGAGCCGATCCGCCACAAGCTGTAGCAGACGGTCGCCAGCGTCGTGTCCCAGTGTATCGTTGATAGGTTTGAAACCATCGATGTCGAGAAACAATACGGCGACCTGGTGATGATGACGGTCTGCCAACGACAGCGCTTGCGTGAGCCGGTCATTCAACAGGACCCGGTTGGGCAGCTTCGTCAAGCTGTCGTGCTGGGCCAGGTACGCCAGTCGTTGTGCTTGCGCGCGCGCGGCGCTGACGTCTCGAAACACCATGACCGCACCAGTTGCTCGCCCTTCGCGATCACGGATAGGCGCCGCCGAATCCTCGATAGCAGACTCGAGTCCGTCGCGCGCGAGTAGGACGCAGTTCGGCGCCAGTTCCACCGTCCTATTTTCCCGGATAGCCGCAGTCATGGGGTTGTCCGCCCTGGTTCGCGTTGCGGCGTCGAGGACACAACACACGGCTTCAAACGGCAGGCCGGCTGCAGCGGGGCGCGTCCAGCCCGTGAGGCGCTCTGCCACGGCGTTCAAATACGTGACCCGCCCCCCGATATCGGTGCTAATGACGGCATCGCCAATCGCGTCGAGCGTCGCCTGGGTGCGCTCCCTCTCCTCGTAGAGTATCGCCGCCCTCGCCGCACGCTCTATCATTCCAGTCAGCGCCTTCGACAGCGAATACTCATCGATCCGCTCTTTGACAAGGTAGTCCTGCGCCCCCCGTTGTAGCGCCCGCTTCGCGAGCTTCTCCTGAGTCGCAGCACAGAGGACCAAAATCGGCGTTCGCGGATCTACGGCGCACAGTTGGTCGAGGGCATCAAGGTCGTTGCTGTCCCATACGGACAGATCGACTACCGTCGCCGCGATTGCACGTTGACGGCGCGAGTCGCGAAACGCCCTAAGCCGCGTGATGGCCGCGGCGCTGTCGCGAACCCACTCGAGCCGATACGACGAGTCGCGCGCGCCGCCAAGGGCGTCGCTGACGACCGCTGCGTCGGCGGCGTCGTTCTGCACCAGTAGTATGTGTTGAGCCATTCGAGAGACTCGAGCGAGTAATCGAGTCGGGAGTTAACCATTCCCATTGCGCTTTGCGCGATGTGCAACCGACTGATCTGCATGTAGGGCTGCGCCGACCGCGGAGTCGGCGGTTCGGCGGCAGACTTGATCGGCGGCTCAAGGTTGAATAGCGCCTCCAACGGGTTCCCGGGCCCGACATCGACGTCCGTGGCGGCCTTGGTGGAACTAGTCGGCTTCACGAATGGGTTGTCTGTCGGACGTGGCGTGTGCCGTCCTTAATTATCACGTTGAAGGAGTTTGTCATGGTCTACCGGAATCGGCGATGGACGAAGGGTTCACTTCGTTGTCCTGAAAAGCGTGCGGTGGTGATGGCAGCAGCGCTACTTGGCTGCGGATCCGCCGCATGGGCGACGCCGATTCCAGTGGCCGACTGCCTCGCCCTGCCGCCGACCAGGGTGGAGCATCCTGCCGGCCTTTGGGGCGTGGGTTACGACTTCGGGCGAGCGGTCCCGAACGACGCGGCGATGCCCACACCAGCGCTGCCGTGGAACGAGAAGCTCTGTATTTCCGATGACGCCGTCGACCACGGCGCGGCGGTTCGCGGAAGAGGCGCAGTGCGTGCGCGCGCGGCCGCAACGCACGCAATTCTCCTTCCCGGAGCGGCCCCGCAAATGGCCACGCGCGACGATATTGACGACATCGCGGACGGTGATGCGCGGGAACGCGCGGACGCGACCCCGCTTTACAGCGGCAAGTCGCAGGATTCGCTCGTGGGTGCTAGCGGAAGTCAGCCGGACACGCGAGCCATTGGTGATGCGACTGGTCTGGGCGGATCACCGATGGACGCGATTTACTCTGGCTCCATTGGCGGAGGTGAATCTTCTCTCGCTTCTGCGCCTGCGGCCACGCGGCGCGGGCCCGATCGCTCTCCTCAATCTCGGGGTCCGCAGCTATGGGCCACCGCGGACGTCGCGGGTTCCGTCACCGGAATTAGCCCATGGACGGTGTCGTCGCGCGTCCCAAACGAGGACTCATGGACGCCTCGCCTGCCCCTCGAAGGATCGGTCTCTACTGATCGCGGTTCGAGCACGCCGCCGGCTGCCACGACAGTACCTGAACCCGGCACGCTCGCACTTTTCGCTCTTGGGCTGCTTCTGTTTGTCGGTCGACGCGGCTTACCACGGCGCGGCTAGCCGACAACGTTGACGGCCCCGCAGCACATCAATACGGTAGGAATCGTTATGCCTAGCCTCAGCACACAATCGCTCATCGTTGCCGCGCTCGCGATCCTTGCCTTGATTGCGCTGGTGGCGCGGTTCGCCTACCAGAGACGGCACTCGAACACCCTTAGCGGCCCTTGGCTTTCGAATACGGTGGGTCCGTCGCGTCCCTCGAATGCGTTCGAAAGTCGACCGCTGCATTCAAAGTCTACTGGGAGCGCGTAGAACGCCGCACGATTGCTTCACTTGCGCGGAGTCGTCCGGGCGGATGGAGCTGCTCCACGCTGCGAAGCGGAATGACGTAGGGCGTCAACAGAAGGTCGCATTGGTTCTGCGGTTCCGCAACGAAATCAGCGTCCATACGCAGATCGAAGAGGACATATTCTACCCGGCAATTCGCGAGCGGGTGGTGAACGACCATGCCGACGTCAACGGGCGGCTGACCGACATCGCGCAGCAAAAGCACTTGCCGTCCGCCGGCGCCGCGGCGGCCACGAACTCCCAGGATCTGGACGTGCTTCGCCGCTTGTCCGGCGATACTTTCGACCGGGCGTACGCCACGCTGATGGTCACGGACCATGAGCGGGTCATCGACGCGTTTGAGCGCGAGCTCGTCGACGGCACCGACTCGGACGTGATGAACCTCGTGACACTGACGCTTCCGGCGCTCAGGGAACACCTGTCGATGGCCCGGCAGCTTGCGCCCGGCGCCGGTGCCTAATCGAGGGCCGCGAGGCTGGCTCACGACGGCGAGCCGGACCATGGCGCCCGCGCACGTTGCGCTGGGCTCCGCTAAGTGTTCGAGCTGGTTGGCCGGCACACTCGTCCCGCTCGTCGCTCCGTCGACCGCGCGCCCGCGAGGCCCCTCCGCAACGGCAGCGATCGTTTCCTTTCCGCTCCGCGACCACCAAACGGCGCTCCGCGATCGAGCGCCGACCGCGACGCGCGGGAGCGTCGCGGAGCCGCGGGCGCGCGCTACGACGCTCGCGCCCGCCTACGTGCACCTTTTTCCGCCGCGTCGCGTCCTTCAGTGCGGAGCGCTGCCGGCGTCCAGATCCGAACCCAAGGGCGAATCAGGAGGATTCGACCGGCGCGGCGTGGGAGCGTAAGGGTCGCCCGGAATCGGATTGTCTCCCGTCCCCGGAGGAACGTTCGGCTTCTGGGCTGGCGGCGTAAGCGGCGGCACGGTCGTGTCCCCGGGAAGTGTCGGCGAGGACTGACCCGGCGCCAAGGCGGAGCCGCCCGGCGTCGCCGGTGCACACGGCG
This sequence comes from Pseudomonadota bacterium, assembly GCA_025355245.1. GTDB lineage: Bacteria > Pseudomonadota > Gammaproteobacteria > Steroidobacterales > Steroidobacteraceae > CAIKZZ01. The sequence goes on from JANXZZ010000125.1 coordinate 26,855, forward strand.
TGGATTGAGCGGCGGTGACGCCGACGATTCCCATCGCAAGCAGACTCACGACAGCGCGTGCACGAGGCACATTGACGCGATCAGTTGGCTTCACTGATTGTCTCCATTTGCTAAGTCACGTGTCCGAGGATGTTGCGCCACGACGAGGGGAGAAGCCGGCGGCTACCGCGTCGGATGGTCAGCCATCCTTGACCGCGCGTCGGACATTCGGTGCCAAAGCCACAGGGGTCGGCTCGCGCGACAGAACCCGCTCGCGTGTGGGTCGGGATCGGCGCTCGTAGCGTCCGCATCCTAATCGGCGCATCTTTTTGCTCGACGCGCTTTCCCCAAACCGCGTCACTATCCCGCCCGGCCGCGTGCACCGACAACGGTGCATCGAGGCTCGGGAAAGAAGGATCACTCGTCAGCGTGCGTCGCTACTCAGGCCACGACCGCAGAGGGCTGCGGTCTCGACCTGCGAGTCGTTCGTCCAACGGCTGGCGCGATGCGGGCCAGGGAACGCCGGCGGATCGGGATCCGCCGGCGTTTGCCGCTCAGTCGTGACGACGATCGAAGTCGAATAGATCGAACAGGTCGCCGATGGCAGGCATGTTGCGCGGCACATAGGGGTTGTCGTCATCCGCGACGGGATTGGGGAGATTGTCGCGACTGCGCTCGCTGAGCGTCCCGTGCAGACGCCAGTTCCGTTCGACGAACTTCACGAACGAAGAATGCTCGTTGTACACGTGGCTGACGTGTCCGCCCTTCGAGAACGGCGACACGGCGACCATCGGGATTCGCGGGCCGGTGCCGAAGAAATCGACCGGCTGGATGAACCCCGAGTCGTAGTAGCCGCCGCCCTCGTCGACCGTGATGAAGATCGCCGTTTCGGCCCAGAGCTCCTTGTTGCTCTGCGCCAGCTCGACGATGTTCTTGGCGAACGCCTCGAACAGCGTCCACTTCGACGAGGCCGGGTGGCCGTCCATCGTGCCGTCCGGCTTTACGTAGGAGACCGCGGGCAACGTACCGTTCGCGAGGTCGACGAACAGGTCCGTCACGTCGCGCATGTGGTCGGCAACCACCGCCGGATAGTTCGACTGGTACTCGAAGGGATTGCAGATGTTGCAGTAGCTACCGTTCAGCGGGCTGCTCGTCCCGTCCGCATTGAAGCCACCGCCGTAGTACTTCCACGAGATGTTGTTCTCCGACAGCACGTCGCCGATGCTGCGCTGCGCCGTCGGCGGCACGACGAGCCCGGTCTGCGTCACCCCCTTCGGCGTGAACGCAGGGTTCACGTTGACCGCCTGGAAGTACTGGCCGTTGTCGCAGTTGGTTCTCACGCTGTAGGGAAGCGCTTTGAGGTATGCCGAGATCGCGGCGATACCGGGTTGCGTCGCGTCCGCGCAGTCGAACCACTGCGCCCGATGGGTGTACAGGTTGAGCGTCCCGGCCGCCGGATCCGGGTTGTAGATATGCGTCGCCGCGGGCGTCGCGGGGCTGCCGTTGCCGTCGCTGTAGAAGACCTGGTCGGCAAATCCAAGCGGCTGGCTGTCGGGCCCCGTCCCGCCGAGCACCGGCTGGTGATAGTTGTCGCTCATCGTGTAGTGGTCAGCGAGTTGCTTGAAGTAGGGCGCATCGCCCTCTTGCATGTTGAAGAACCCCATCGTCTGCCCGGTATCGTGCGGCGCCGCCGTCGCCGGCGTGCTGAAGGTCGTCGTGACGGCGGACTGGAGATCGTGCAGGCAGCCGGTCGGGTTGCGCCTCGACACGTGCTCAGGGTCGATCGCGCAGTCCACCTGCTGGACCATCTGGAAGAACTGATGGATGGTGTCGCCGGTAAATGCGTCGAACGGCATGGTCGGCCCGGTAATCTGGAAGGGCCCGGGCGGCAGGCTGCTGACGTTCGTGATGCGGGTATCGGGCCCAAGCGTAAAGCCGAGTCCGGTGCCGCCGGTGCCGAACAGGAACTGGTCCTGGGGCGGAAGACCCGGGTCACCACCGGGGAGGCTCGGAATGGCCGCGTACGGCGAGACCGCTCCGACACCGCCCACGTCAGGGGGCGGCAGCGTGGTGTACAGCACCTTGTCCTTGAGGTCCGCGCTGCTGAAGAACTTGCCGCCGTTCGGCGCCGAGACGATCTTGTACTGGTGCGCTCGCGAAAACGCCGGACCCGGCGTGCCGTCAGCGTTGATGATCCTTTCGGAGAGCAGGTTGCGCACGCGGGCATCGTCAGCGACCGGCACGTAGGTCGCGAACAGGTGGTCGAAGCTGCGATTCTCGCCGACGATGATGATGACGTGCTTGATGGGCGTCGCGGTGCTGAGCTCGCGAGCGGTGGGGGCGGGCTCGGCAGGCGCTGCCGCCGACATCGACATTCCCGCGGCAATCGAAAAACCGACGACGACCGCGCGGACGGCGCCCGTGCGGCGGCGATCGAGTGTGTAGTGACGCATAGATTCCTCCTGATGCTCATCTGAGCCGGAGGGACGTTACGTTTCGGACGTGACGTGAGCGTGTCCCCGACTTGTCGCGTGCGTGAATGCTTTGTGACGAGCCGGCTGAGAGCGGCTGCGAGCGCGTAGGCGCAAGCGCTGCCCACTGTAGGACTGGACGGGCGTCAGACTCGCCATATACACGTGTGTCGGCCGCGCGACGGCGTTCGAAGACGCGCTAAGGAAACGTCCGATTTGCAGCCAAGCGCGTCGTCGCCGCGCGGGGACCCACTGGCGCGTTGCGCAGTTCGCAAATGCTGCACTTAGGTGCGCCAGGAGACCGACAGAGCGGCGCAGCGACGCGTAATTTTGATGCTCGGCGTGACAGTTTTGCTGCGCCGACCGACGAGCGGCGAGGTTCGCCAGCCACAGGCTCAAGGCGACAGCCGCCGTCGACCGGTTCGCACCCATTCAACGCTACAACCACCGATCATATCCCCATGAATCCCAAGACTTCCCACAAGATCGTCGCCGCCGGCGCCATGGTCGTCGTGATCGCCATCGCCACAACGTTCGTGCTGCGTTCCAGCCCCACGACACAGGCCACGCCGGCCGTTCCGCCGGCCGCGACGGTCGCCGAGACACCGGCCGTCGTACCCGAGGTGCCGTTTCCGGCTGCGGCCGCTCCCGCCCCGGCTGCCGAAATTCCGGCTCCCCCGGCCGCCGTCGCACCGCAGGACAAGGTCGCCGCCAACGAGACCCACGGGGCTGCCCGGGCGGCTCCCGAGCCCGCACCCGCCCGGAAGCGTCACGTCACCGACGACAGCAGCGACGCCGTCGTTGCGAACCGCGCCGCCCGCAGCGAAATCGCCGTCGCCGCGACCGAGAAGCCTGCCCCGTCGTCGTCGTCGACAACGCCGACCGCACGACGAGCCGCGACGTGTTGAAGATGCCGTCGCTCACCGACAGCCCGGCCGCCGATGAGCCGAAGGTCGGCACGAGCACCGAGATCGTCGCGTCGGACAGCCAGATCCCCAGCGAAGTCAAGTCCGCGATCGCCGTCGATAGACTCGGCAAGGATGCGAGTATCGGCGTGACGACGACTCATGGCGTCGTGGTGCTCACCGGCAGCGCGCCAACGCAGACCGCGATCGACCGGGTCAAGGATGTCGCCGGAAAGGTCAAGGACGTCAGGAGCGTCGACGCTTCCGCATGGATTCTCGCGAGTCTCTGAGGGCTCGACTTTCGCACTCGTGCACGGACGCAGGCTAAGTCGCGGGCCGCCCGCCATTGGCGGCCCGGTCCCGCGGCTGGACGCAGAGCCCCGGCGTGCGGGGGGGGCGGGCGCGGGGAGCGCCGTCCGGCGGTGTTCGCCGCCACGGCACGCCGGGCGCCGCGGGCGACACGGACGCTCCCGACGCGCTAGCGCCGTTCGGTACCGCCAGGTGCGGCGCTCGCGCTCCACTTCCAGTCGCGAACTGCCGGCATGTCCTCGCCGTGCTGCGCGATGTACTCGCCGTGTTCGACCAGCTTGTCCTTCAGCACCTGCTTGAGGTAAACGCCCCGCTCCCCGCACTTCGGCACCCGCTCGATCGTGTCCATCACGAGGTGGAAGCGGTCGAGGTCATTGAGCACCGTCATGTTGAACGGCGTCGTGACCGTGCCTTCCTCCTTGTAGCCGCGCACGTGGATGTTGCGGTGATTCGTGCGCCGGTAGGTCAGCCGGTGGATCAGCGTCGGGTAGCCGTGGAAGGCGAAGATGACCGGCACGTCGCGCGTGAAGATTTCGTCGAAATCCGCATCGCTGAGTCCGTGCGGATGTTCGGAGGCGGGCTGCAGCTTCATGAGGTCGACCACGTTGACCACCCGCACCTTGAGGTCGGGCAGGTGCTCTCTCAGGATAGAGACCGCTGCGAGCGTTTCGAGGGTCGGCACGTCCCCGGCGCAGGCGAGCACGCAGTCGGGTGGGGCGCTCTGATCGCTGCTGGCCCACTGCCAGATGCCGATGCCCTCGACGCAGTGCGTCACCGCCTCGTCCATCGTCAGCCACTGCGGCGCCGCGTGCTTGCCTGCGATCACGACGTTGATGTAGTGCCGGCTTCGCAGGCAATGATCGACGACCGACAGCAGGCAATTGGCATCCGGCGGCAGGTAGATCCGCACGATCTCCGCCTTCTTGTTCACGACATGGTCGATGAAACCCGGGTCCTGGTGCGTGAACCCGTTGTGGTCCTGGCGCCAGACGTGGGAGGCGAGCAGATAGTTGAGCGAGGCGATCTTGCGCCGCCACGGCAGTTTCGAGGTGACCTTCAGCCACTTCGCGTGCTGATTGAACATCGAATCGACAATGTGGATGAACGCTTCGTAGCAGTTGAAGACGCCGTGCCGGCCCGTCAGCAGGTAGCCCTCGAGCCAGCCTTCGCACTGGTGCTCGCTCAGCATCTCCATCACGCGCCCGGTCCGCGCCAGGAACTCATCGTTCGGCGCAATTGCCGCGTCCCACTGGCGGTTGGTTGATTGGAAGAGCGCCTCGAGACCGTTCGACAGTGTCTCGTCGGGTCCGAACACCCGGAAGTTCCGCGCTTCGCTGTTGAGCTTCATCACGTCGCGCAGGAAGGGTCCTAGCACGTGCGTGTCACCGATCCCCGGGGCGCCGCGCGCCGCGACGCTGGCCGCATAGTCGCGAAAATCGGGCATCCTGAGGTCGCGGAGGAGCCGCCCGCCGTTCGCTTGTGGATTGGCGCCCATGCGCCGGTCTCCCTTGGGAGCGAGATCGGCGAGCTCCGGATTGAGGCGCCCCTGCTGGTCGAAGAGCTCCTCGGGCCGGTAGCTCCTCAGCCACTCCTCGAGCAGCCGCATATGCTCGGGGTTGGTCGCGGGCGCGGACAGCGGGATCTGGTGCGACCGGAACGTGCCCTCGATCGGCAGCCCGTCGACGATCTTCGGGCCCGTCCATCCCTTGGGGGAATTGAGCACGATCATTGGCCAGCGCGGCCGGGTGGTGGGGCCACCGCTGCGCGCGCGCTGCTGGATGTCCCTGATCGACTGGACGACGGCCTCGAGCGTTGCCGCCATTGCCTCGTGCATCAGCGCGGGGTCGTGGCCCTCCACAAAATACGGTGTCCAGCCGTAGCCCCGCAGCAGCTGCTCGAGCTCCTCGCGCGTGATGCGCGCGAGCACGGTGGGGTTCGAGATCTTGTAGCCGTTGAGGTGCAGGATCGGCAGCACCGCCCCGTCCGTGGCGGGGTCCAGAAACTTGTTCGAATGCCACGCGGTGGCGAGCGGCCCGGTTTCCGCCTCGCCGTCGCCGATCACGCAGGCGACGACGAGGTCCGGATTGTCGAAGACCGCGCCGAAGGAGTGGCTGAGCGAGTAGCCGAGCTCACCGCCCTCGTGGATCGAGCCCGGACACTCGGGCGAGGCGTGACTCGGGATGCCGCCTGGAAACGAAAACTGCAGGAAGAGCTTGCGAAGCCCCGCCTCGTCGCGACTGATGTCGGGGTAGATCTCGCTGTAAGTGCCCTCAAGGTAGGTATTGGCGACGACCGCGGGTCCGCCGTGGCCGGGCCCGGACACGTAGATCATGTCGAGGTCGTACTTCCGGATGACCCGGTTGAGGTGGGCGTACACGAAGTTCTGCCCGGGCGTCGTGCCCCAGTGCCCGAGCAGCATGCGCTTGATGTCCGCGGGCGCGAGCGGGCGCCGCAGCAGCGGATTGTCGAAAAGGTAGAGCTGACCGACGGACAGGTAGTTGGCCGCGCGCCAATAGGCGTCCAGGCGGTCGAGCGATTCGGGCGAAAGGGTCGGCTGATCCATGTGCATGCCCTGGCGATGCCGGCGGTCGCTGAAAAGGCGCCGCCGAGCGGACGCCCGAGGATGTCCTCGTCCCGACGCAGGCGTCGGTTCGAAACGCTGTCGATCAGGCCTGCGCGTGCATCCGATCGTCCGCCTTGAAGAACCCACGGCCGAGCATCAGCAGCTCTGCGTCGGGTGGGTGATCCGCCGGCTGAACGGCCGATATCCGCGCGACGAGCTGCGGATGATGCTTCGTGATGTGCTTTACAAGTTCCGTCTTGGCATTCCCGGGGCCAACGATCAGCACGGCGCCCACGGTTGAGAGCGCGACGGATACGCGCTCGAAGTACTCGTGATCCACCGGGCTGTGGCCACTCCCGCCGGAATGGGCCTTGGTGTGGATGTGCTGGTCGGGATGTGTTGCATGGACCAGTGCCTGCTCGTGCGCAGTGGCGTCAAATCGGACGACCTTCGCCTCCCGGTTGTCGATCCAGACAAGTCCATGAAAATGCTCGCTCATGATGCTTCTCCCGAGGTCCTGGGCGCAGCCGTCGACGGCCGCGCATGGCCAGTATGGACTATCGCTGCCGCCCGACGCCGGGTCGGTGCGCTGGCGAGCACACCAGAGACGGGCCTCGCGGCGGTCGCGGAGTGTTCCGGCTCGGAACGGATTCCGCGCCAGGAGCGTCATTGACATCGACCTTGACGCTATTCGATCGCGGGGCGGGCCTTCGACCCGATGGGTGGCGGCCGAAACGGGTTAGACTAGCTATGCAAGTCGCTCGTATCTTCTGCTGTGGGAGATACGCGCGGCCGCATGGTGCTGGCCGTCAGCCTTCGGGGAACCTTGCCATGAATTCGGCCGAAATTCTCGCATTTGCAGAACACTTCGTGATGTCCATCCAGCGCGGCGACACGGCCGCCGTCCGAGCCTGCTACGCGCCGCACGCGAAGATCTGGCACAACACCGACCACGTCGAGCAGACCGTCGACAAGAACATCGAGCTCGTGAAGTGGCTGCACCGCACGCTGACGAACGTCCGCTACCGGGTCCTGAAGCGCGTGGCGCTGGCCGACGGCTTCCTGCAGACACACGTGCTCGAGGGGACGCGTGCGGACGGATCGCGCTTCAATCTCGATGCCTGCGTGATCATCACGCTGGAGAACGACCTGATCGTCCGGCTCGACGAGTACATCGATTCCGCCCAGACCATCGCGGCGACCTCGCGTCCCGAGGCGGCCCGCGGCTGACGCCCCGCCGCGCGACCGAGAGGACGCCGCCAGCCGAGGAGGGCTCGATTCAGTCCCGTTTCGACGCACGGTTCCGGCCGACGATCGCGCGGCTCAGCCGGAACAGCGGCCAGCCGGTCAGCAGGATCACGACGCCGGTGGCCGCGAGACCCGGCTCCACGACGAGCACCCGGGCCGACACCGCGACCAGGCACAGGAAGTAGATCGCCGGGAGCACGGGATAGCCCACCATCGCAAATCCGCCGTCGCCCACGTGCCGGCGCCGGAGCACGAACAGCGTCGATGCGACCACCGCAAGCGTGAGTGCATCGGTGAACATCACGTAGTTGAGCAGCTTCTCGAACGAGCCGAGCACGAACGCGGGCAGCAGCATCGTCGCGCCCGCGAACAGGAGCGCGACCCCCTGCACCTGGGTTTTCGGGTTCACGTGCAGGAACGCGCGCGGCAACACGCCGTCCTCGGCCATCGCGTAGAACGTGCGCGGCATCTGCATGATCTGGGCGTTCACGAACCCCATCGCCGACATGAACACCGCGACCGAGATCACGGCTCCCCCGGAGGGTCCGAACGTCGCCCGCGAGAGCGCCGCGGCCACCAGCTTCGAGTCCGCGATACCCGAGGTGCCGAGCGAGCGCTGGTAGGCGAGATTGAGGAGCAAGTAGAGCGCCACGACCGTGAACATCCCACCCGCGATCGCGAACGGAAAACGCCGCCGCGCGTTCTTGAGGTCGGCACCCAGGTTCATCGTCAGCTGGTAGCCGCCGTAGGCGTAGAAGCAGGGGACGAGGGCGGAAGCGAGGCGTGGGAGCCAGGGGGTCGTCGGGACGGGTTCCGCGACGTCGACGTGGGGCGCGAGCCAAAGCGCGAGTGCCGCAAGCGCGAGCATCATGACGATCTTGGCGGCCGACAGCAGGTTCTGCGTGCGTGCGCCCGAGCGGATGCCGCGGTAGTTCAATACGAGGAGCACCAGCATGCTCGCGCAGGCGAGGGTCAGCGTGCCCTGGGGGTTTCGTATCGACGCCGGCAGGATGAGCGGCCCCAGGTACTCGGCGCCGATGAACGCGACCCCGGCCGCACTCGCGCCCTGCATCAGCGCCTGGGCCCAATTGAGCATGAACGCGAACGTCGGGTGGTAGCAGTCGGCGACGACCCGGTAGAAGCCCCCGGCGCGGGGGTAGCGCGCACCGATCTCGGCGAAAGTGAACGCGCCGATGAGGCTTACGAGGCCGGCCAGGATCCAGGCGCCATAGAAGAGTGTCGTTTCCGCGGCCGCGCCCGCGACGATCGCCGGGGTCCGGAAGATGCCGATGCCGACCACGAGCGAGAACACGACCATCGCCGTGTCGAAGGTCGACAGGCGCGCGGCAATGTCCTTCTGCTCAGTCGCCACGGAGCGCCTCGTCCAGAAGCCCGGCGAGCTGCCGGTACTGTTCGATGTTGTTGTAGAGCTGGGCGGACACCCGGAGCAGCGGGACCGGATACGGGTAGAGCCAGGTCCGTACGCCGCGTTCCCGGAACCACGCGGCCAGTCCGTCGCTGTCGAGGCGCGCCGCCGGCGAACCCGGCGCCGGCTTTGGCAACGGGATCGATGCGATCGACCCGATCATCAACTCTGGCGCGGGGGAAGGGATGTCGAAGGCCGAGAGCAGGAGCTCCCGGGCGCGCAGCGCGAGCGCGCGGTTCGTGGCCATGATTTCCGTCCAGCCGCCGGGCAACAAGCCGCCCATGTAGCGCACAACTTCCGGAATGCAGAGCCAGGGCGACGGATCCCACGTGCCGGTCCAGTCGAATTCCGCCCGCAGCCCCTGGGAGTAGCCGTGGCTGATCGTGAGCGGATGGAGGTCCTCGTGCCGGTCTCGCCGCACGTGCAGGAACGCCGCGCCTTTCGGCGCGCACAGCCACTTGTGGGCATTCCCGGTGTAGTAGGCGGCACCCAGCTTGGCCAACGCGAGCGGTACCATGCCGGGGGCATGGGCCCCGTCGACCAGTGTCTCGACGCCTCGCGCGCACAACTCCTCGACCAGCCGCGCCACCGGCATCACGAGCGCAGTGGGGCTCGTCACGTGATCGAGGAGCGCAAGGCGGGTTCGCGAGGTCACGCACCCGAGAATCGGGTCGACGATCTCGGCTTCGCTGCGGAGCGGGAACGGAATCGGTGCCACGACCGCCTTGAGCCCCGTGCGGCTCGCGATGAAATCGACCGTCTTCTTGCAGGCCGCGTAGGTGTGGCTCGTGAGCAGCAGCTCGTCCCCGGGATTGAACCGAAGCGACCGCAGGACCGCGTTGACGCCGCTGGTCGCGTTCGGCACGAACACGAGGTCTTGGGGGTCCGCTCCGAGGAACGGCGCGAATTCCTCGCGCGCGGCATTGATGCGGGCCGGCAGGTGCACCGCAAGGAAATCGACGGGTTCGCGCTCGAGCTCCTCGCGTAGCGCGGCCTGCGCGTCGAGGACCGCGGCCGGGCAGGCGCCGAACGAGCCGTGGTTCAGGAACGTGACCGTGGGGTCGAGGCGCCAGAGCGACGGAAAGTTGTGAGCCACGGCGGAATGATGCTAGCACGCGGGTCGGGCGCGCTTTTCAGGGGCGTCGGCAATCAGGCATTATTTGGGGCCCGCGGCACCCCTCGATAAAGCGTCGTTGGTCTCCTGCGGCGTGGCCGCGAACCGCGGCAGTACGGAAACCCCCATGCGTCGGAACCCCGGGCCCTCCTTCTCCCGGCGCGCGCGCCTGCTGCGCTCGCTGTTCGGCGCGGCCGCTCCCTTCGTTTACCTGGGCGTCGGCGTCCTGTTCCTCGCCTTCGCTTCCCTCGCCCCCGCGCCGACCGCTGCGCCCGTGGCGCAGGTCCGCGTTCGTGGCGACCTCAGGGATTCCACCGTCGAATCGCGCCCCGACGGCAGTGTGCGCGCTGTGCATTTTTCGGTCAGGAACTCGCCGCGGCTTTACTGGACCACGGAGACGGGAGGTGCACTGACCGCGCCGCGCAAGGACGGCCGGGACCTGCACCTCGAGTTCTACGCCGCGCCGAGTCCGGGCGCTGGAGCTACGGGCGAAACGCGAGCCTACGACGTCCTCGTCAACGGAAAACTGCTCGTCGCCGCGGCAGCGAAGGTACGGACCGAGGCGACGGTCCTGCGGCTTGTGGTGGGTCTCGTCGGCAGCACGAGCCTCGTGCTCGGACTCGTTCTCTGGGCCGTCAACTTCCGTCGGCAACCCCGCCGCTCCGTGGTCGGCAACCGATGAATGCGTTCGGAATTCCGCCCGCCCGCGGCCGACCCCGCGCTCCGTTCACGTACACTTCGAAGCGCACCGAGGCCGGCCACTCGTCCTGGCCGGTGCGAAGCCTCCGAGCGTAGTCCGGGATGAACGGCCGGGTGAGCGGGGACTGCGAACTCGGCGGAGTGTGAGTCGTGCAAGGACTCTCGAGCGGAATGCAGTCCGTGCTGGTGGCCGCCGGGCTGCTGCTCGCCGTGCGAGCGCTGACATACCTGCTCACGGCCCGCGTGTATTTCACGTGCGCGGCTCGCCGGCTGTCGGTCTCGACCGCGGAAGCCGCGGAGGCCCTGGCCGACTCATACGATCACATCCGGCACGGCGGACCACCGGAACCCGGCGACGGCCGCGCCGATGCCGGGCACGCCCCTGACGGGTAGCCCCGCATGCGACAAGAGGGCGCGGGCGCGCGCCGATTCCGATTTGCGCCGTGAGAGAATGGATTCGCCTCAAATCTTCATAGCGAATCGTCCTCGTGCTGACCTACGTCTACGTCGGGACCAATGATCTCGCTCGCGCGACGCGTTTCTATGACGCCGCGCTCGGCGCACTCGGACTCAGGCGCTGCGTCACGGGCGACCCCGAATGGGACCGCGTGTCGGCTGGATGGGGCACCTACGAGGAAGGCGGCCTCCGCGAACTCGCGTTCTGGGTCGGAAAGCCCTTCAATGAGAAGGAGGCCACGGCTGGCAACGGCACGATGGTCGCGTTCAGGGCGACTTCGTGGAAGGAGGTCGAGGACTTTCACGCCGCTGCGCTCGTCGAAGGAGGCTTATCCGAAGGGGTCCCGGGACTTCGGCCGCACTACGGCGCGGACTTCTACGCCGCGTACGTACGCGACCTCGACGGCAACAAGCTCGCCGTCGTCTGCCGCGGATTTACGGCACGGCCATAGAAAGCGGCCAGCGCTCGCCGTCATCCGGGAGCTGCCACTACTGCACGGACTTTCGGACCAGAAAAGTCACGAACCCCGTCTCGCCGTTGGGCAACGTGAATACCGAAATCAGCATCTCATGCGGGTTGAAATCCTGACCGATTGGTCCCTGGATCAATTCGAATCCGACGCGTTGCCAATCCCGCGGCGACCCGTCGGCCATGCCCTCTGACTGGATCTCGCAGATGGTCGCTCCGCAACGCACGACCGCCAGGTCGATCGTGTGGCGGTCGAGACCGCGCTGGTCGAAGTAGCCGTCAACGAAGGTTCGAATCTGTCCCTCCATCGACTCGGCCCAAGCGTCGTCGCGCTCCTCGGCAATGAGTCGCTCGTGGACGGACGCCGCATCGTGCGCATTTGTGATCGAGCCGGGCGACGGAGCAAGAGCCTGCTCGAACCCCGGCGTAATCGGGATGATGATCCCGTGCCCCTTCGCAGCGGCGAGGTGCTGCACCGTCGCCGCAGGGGCGTCCGGCGGGATATTTCGCAGCATTTCGATGGACGGCGATGCCGCACCCAGCCCCGGAACGCCGGCACGAGGCTGGGCCCGCTCGGCGACGGTTTCCGGTTGACGTTGCTCCGGCGCGAAGACGTGCTGCACTGCCAGCGTAGCCGCGACTCCAATCACGCATCCCGCGATCAGCACGCCAAGCCATCGGGCCATGTTCGTTGACCTCACTTGCCGGAGTGGGTTTCGGCGTCGAGCGTTTCGAACGCGAGGCGTTCGAGAACCTCGACGAGCGCGGACGGGATCCCGAGCTCGGCCGCCGCGCTTTCTTTCCCCCCAAGGCTGCGGGGATCGCGCCCGGTAACGCTGCCAAATATCACGAGCGTCTCCAGGTAGTAGCCGAACGTACTCGCGTGGTAGTGGTCAGCCGCCCAGAGGTTGACCGCATCTCCCCGGGACTCGACGTACGGGTTCGCTGCGGCGACACCGGATTCGATCGCGCGGTTCCACGCCTGACCGACCGGCACGACGGCGCGAATATTCGCGGACGCCGCAAGCGCCTGATCGCAGGCCGCGCGGACGTCGGTCTCCATCGCCGCGATCGACCTCCCGAACCAATGGCCCGTCGGAACATAGGTCTGGTCGGCCCGTGACCACGTCGCGTCGAGCCGGACTTCCACCCGTGGATTCTTCGCTCGGAGCATCGCCGCTAGCTTCGCCGCATATTCAACGAACAGCGCCGGGTCGCCCGGCGCCTTCGAATCGAGCGTGCTGTAGCCCTGCAGGATCACGTGGTCCCAAGGCCGGTCGATCAGCGCTCGCTTCTCGCTGTAGTGGAATTCGAAGTCGGACGAGCCTCTGGTCTCGAGGCTGACGTCGAAGTACAGGCCCGCCTCGTCGGTAAAAGTCTTGAACAATGCCGGCACGCCGCCGATGTTCGAGCCATTGAGGTCGCTGACGCTGTCCGGCCGGTAGTGCTCGATGGGCGAGAGCGCGCCGTAGATGAAGCTGTTGCCAATGAACAGGATCGTGTCCGCGTATGACGCCGGGCTCGCGGCCGCAAGAACGACGAGAGCGATCCAGACTGAGCGGGCGATGCGCCGCGGAACCTTCGTTGCTATTTCATCCGCCGACGTAGGCTACGTCACTTCGGGGCGCCGTTCCGGTGATGATCGAGCAGCCATTCAAAGAGCTTGGGATCGGCGTACGCCGGCACCCACGCGCTATGGCCGAGCTCCGGATAGATCGTGATACGCGCGTGGCCGCCGCACCTGTTGATGGCATCGACCATCGCCTGATCGTCCGCCATCAGCACGGCCGTGTCCATTCCACCGTGAAATGCCCACACCGGAGTGTCCTTGAGCGCGCAGGCGACATCCGGGTTCCACTGCCCCGACATCGGCGCGATGGCCGCAAAGCGCTCCGGATTCATGCTCGCCCAGCCGTAGCTCCATTCCCCGCCCATGCTGAAGCCCGTCAGGTACACGCGATCGGCATCGAGCGGCAGGCGCTCGAGCAATTCATCGAGCATCGCGTTCAACGTTGATGGATCGAATCCGGCAGCGGCATCCCGCGCCTGCGGCGAAACGACGATGAACGGGAAGTCCTTGCGCGTCTCGAGGAGCATCGTGAGCCCCTGGCCCCTCAGGCGGTTTAGGTCGTGACCCGATTCGCCGGACCCGTGCATGTAGATCAGCAGCGGATACTTCTTGCCGCCGTGCGCATCGAAGCCCGCGGGCAGATAGAGAAGAAAATCGCCGCCGACCCGCTGCGTGACGCTGCGCTCGAAGTGCGCGGCGTGCTGGCCTTCCGCGACCGGCCAGTTGACGCGGTCGGCGCACGATGCGAGGACCGCGATCGCGGACGCGAGAACGATGCGCTTCATCCCAGGGTCTCCTTCACGCGCCGGATCGCCGCGCCGCCTTCATTCGATCGTCACGAGCGTCAGTCCGTGCGCCGCGATCGCGGGCTTCAACTCGCCGTTGACGAAGGCACGCGTCGCCGCCGGCGGCAACGCCGCCGCTCGCTTGAGCTCGGCGAGCTGCTGGACGGTCGGATAGCGCGGGGAGTTCATCGCGACGTACGCGGGTCCCACGTCGCCGTGCTCAGGATCGATCGAAACGACTTGTGCCGATTGCGCGGGCGAGCCCTTGAGCCGGAGGACGACGCTACGCGTCGCACCCACCGCGCCGGGGGCCGAGGAATTCCACAGCGCAACGGCCAGTGCGCCGTCAGCCCGACGCGTCACGAGCGCCGCCTCGGACGCGACGTCCAAGCGTACATCGCCCAAACGGTGCAGGAGCGCAAAGGCATTGAACGCGGGCTTGGGGATGCCGCCCGCCGCGATGAGCCCATAACCGCCGTAGAACGGCGTCTTTACGGGGCCCCGCTCCTCGAACACGTCGGAGAACGTCCAGTAGGACATGTCATCGACCAGCCCGTCGCATTGGCGAATCGTGTCCGCGAGCCACGGGCCCATGTAGGAGGCGTCCGTGACTGTCACTTCGTTGGCAAAGCTCGCGTTGAACTCGCTCCAGATCAACGGCAGGGCAGGGAACGGGGACTTCCTGATCTCGTCGTGGACCTTGCGGACGGCGCGGCACACCATCTGCTCGCGCGGGACCGGCGTGTGCGTTCCGAATACGTCCTCGGGCTTGTCATTCGCATAGACGTGCGTCGACACGAAGTCGACCGGCACGTGGTTGTCGGCACAATGCTGCACGAACTCCGGGACCCACGCCGCTTGCGCCGACGCGGGGCCGCCGACCCGCAGGCGCGCATCGACCGCCTTCAGTGCGCGCGCCGTGTGGTCGTAGAGCTCGAAGTACGTCGACTGCTTCGGGTGTCCGCCCCAGAAATCGAGGTTCGGCTCGTTCCACACCTCGAAGTACCATAGCGCCACTTCGTCGATTCCGTAGCGCTCGCTGATGTGACGAGCGAACGCCGTGATGAGCGCATCCCAGCGCTCGTAGCTCCTGGGCGGGGAAATGTTCGGCTTGTACCAGAAGCTGTGCGGCATAGATTCGCGCGCGAGCTTGTTCGGCATGAAGCTGAGCTCGACGAAGGGACGCACGCCAACCGCCAGCAAGCCGTCGTAGACCTGGTCGACGTAGGAGAAGTTGTGGACGGGCTTGCCGTTCTTGTCCTCGTCGTAGATGCCGAGCTCGTCGTGCAGGATCGCGTGAAAGCGCACGTAGCCCACGGCCGTCGCGCTTTTGAGCGTTTTCAGGTCCTGCCGGTAGCTGTCGCGCAGGCTGAGCGCTGCGCGTCCGGAACCGAACATCCGCTCCCAGTAGTGCGGGAACGGATGCGCGCGCGCGGCAGCATCGACGATCACGATGTCTTCGCTGGCAGCCAAGGCGAGCGTTGGGGCGATGACGGTGAGTACCAGTGCAGCGAAGCTGCCGGCGTTGCGGAACATGGGCCCCAGTCTCGGGCGCGAAGGCGTCTCGATCAAACTTTATCGGCCGAGCGACCGCTGCGGCTCGCCCGGCAGCTGTTGCGCGGAGCCAACCGCACGCAGCGCGCGCTCGACCGCGCGGGCTTCGACGCGAAAATCGAAAATCCAGACTTCCATTTTGCTGTGAGCGACACCGCACGGACAGCCGAGGATTCGCGCGTCCAGAGTGCCGTTCCAGGGGCTCCCGCATGCCCTCAAGTCGCGCGCAGCACGCTGTGCAGTGCAGCATTTGGCAGGTGCGAAGTGTGGCGCTTTCGCACACTTCAGTTGACAACCTGCCGGGTAGAGAGAGTAGTCTCTGGGTCGCGGTTAGGCAAACGTTTACATTCGGCATGTAAGCGTTTCCGTGGACCGCGCATTTCGAGGGGGGTTGATGGCGGTGACGATCAAGGACGTTGCGCGCGAGGCACAAGTGTCGATTGCGACCGTGTCGCGCGTCGTGAATGGCCACGGCAACGTGACCGACGCGACGCGTGCGCGAATCCTCGGCGTTGCAGAGCGCTTGCGCTACGTGCCGGACGGCGCCGCGCGCAGCCTCATCACCGGACTCGCGCACACGATCGGCGTGCTGCTGCCCGACATGCACGGCGAGTACTTCTCCGAACTCATTCGCGGCATCGACCGCGCCGCGCGCCAGCGCGGACTACACCTCCTCGTTTCGAGCTCCCACGGCGATGCCAACGAAGCGACGCAAGTGCTTCGCTCGATGAACGGCCGCGTCGACGGCATCCTCATCATGTCGCCGCACGTCGATGCGCAGCTGCTCGACCGGGCGCTGCCCGAGGGGTTGCCGACCGTCCTCATGAACACACCGGGCGACGCGGGCCGCGCGCCGGCGTTCCTGACCGACAACTACGGCGGCGCGCGCGCGATGGTCAAGCACCTGGCCTCGGTCGGCTACCGGCGCATCGCGCACATCACGGGCCCGGACAGCAACTACGAGTCGGGCGAGCGCCTGCGCGGCTATCGCGACGCACTCGAGGATGCCGATGCGGGACCCGAGCTCGTGCTCGCCGGCAACTTCTCCGAGGAATCGGGTTATCTCGCGGGTCGCAAGATCGCCGCGACCACGCCGCGACCGGATGCGGTGTTCGCCGCGAACGACATGATGGCGATCGGCTGCCTGTTCGCGCTCACCGAGGCGGGGCTTCGCGTGCCGAAGGACGTCGCGCTCGCCGGCTTCGACGACATTCCGATCGCGCGCTTCGTGTCGCCGCCGCTCAGCACCGTGCGCGCGCAGACGAC
>JANXZZ010000171.1 GCA_025355245.1 Pseudomonadota bacterium
GAACCGTGACCAGGGAGATGACGGTGACCAGCATCTCGCCGCCGTTGGGCAGCACCACTTTGGCCGCGGTGGCTGCCGGCAGCGTCGACGCGGCGAGCACGGGTATCGGCAGCACCCGGAGGATCGCCAGGTTGATCACGACGTACAGCGCCGCGATCAGCAGCGTACCGCCGATGATCGCGCGCGGCAGCGTGGCGGCGGGATTGGAATTCTCCTCTGAGAAATAGATCGGCGAGTACCAGCCGTCGAACGTGACCAGGACCGACCGTAGTGCCGTTACGATCGCGCCCAGCATTGCGATTGAAAAGAGCGGCAGCGAAGCCGCCGTCACGCCGAGCGGCGGCGCAGCGACCAGGGTCGCTGGCGTCGCGACGAAGCAGGCCGCGACCAGCGTCAGCAGCATGACACCGACCGCGACGCTGATGACGCCGGTCAGCGCGCTGCTGATCTTGAGGCCGATCCAGTGGGCGGCGGTGAAGAGCGCGAGGATGGCGATGGTCGCGCCTTGCGCGTGCGCGCCGGCCGTCGGCCACAGGGAGCCGAGAAACGTCGTCGCCGTGAGGCACGCGTACGCGACGGACGACACGTTGTTTAGCCAGTCGCTCCAGCCGACGACGAAGCCGCCGCCTTTGCCGAACGCGCGCCGCGCGAACACGTAAAACCCGCCGGCCTCGGGCAGCATCGCCGACAGCTCCGCGATCGCGACCGCACCCAGCACCGCATACAGAGCGCCGAGGATCCAGAAGAGCATGATCAGCCGCGAGTCGCCGAGCGCCGCCGCGAGTGTCCCGGGGAGTCGCAGAATGCCAACGCCGACGGTTCCGCCGAACGCGACCGCGAGCCCGAAGCCCAGCCCAAGGATTCTTCGTAGCGGGCGCGCGCGCGTGGGCTCCGTCGTCATTGTTTTTTCGCCGCCCCGTGGATCAGACCGAGGATGCCTGCTGCGCGCTGCGGCAGCAAGCAGGCATCCCGGCGCGCCGCGAAGCCTGCCGCGGTCTCAGTGAACCGCCGGCAGTGCCGGAATCATTCCCGGGAACACGTAAGCCTGCAGGAGCGCGATCAGGCCGATCACCGCCGCGCCCGCGATGGAGTGCCAGAAGACAGTCCGGAAGATCGGCCCGAGCGCATGCGCGCGGTCCTTCGGGTCCTCGTAGCAGGCGGCGCAGGCGACCATGATCGACTGCGCATCGATCATCTTTCCCATGACGCCGCCCGTTGAATTGGTCGCGACGGTGAGAACGGGATTCAAGTGCAACTGCTCGGCGGTAATTCGCTGCAGGCTGCCGAAGAGAGCATTGGACGCGGTATCGGAACCGGTCAGGAAGACGCCGAGCCACCCGACGTAGGCTGCGAAGAACGGGTAGAGGCCGCCCGCGCTCGTGAATGCGAGCGCCAGTACCGCGTCGCTGCCGGCATACCGAGTCAGGTACCCGAGTCCCAGCACCAGCGACATCACGAGGATCGGCACCTTCATCCGGCGCAGCGTCTGCGCGACCGCCCGGCCCCAGAGGGCCGGGCTCAGCCGCAACACGAGCCCCGAGAGGACGGCTGCTACAAAGACGCCCGTACCGGCCGCAGAGAGCCAATTGATCGTGAAGCGCGCAACTTCGGGCTTCGCGCCCGCGGCAACGACGGGCGGCATGCGCTGCACCAGGTTGTGGAGCAGCGGCATGTCCCAGACCGGCAGCGAGAGCGTGCCCTTGAATGCCGACCCGAGAAGCGTCGTCGAGAAAGTGACGCCCGCGAAGAGAGCATTTAGGTACTTCTTGAAATCGGGCATGCCCCACAGCGCGCAGCATACGATCAGGATCATCCACGGTAGCCATGCGTGCAGCGTCTCGCCGACCGAGTAAGCGTACTTCCATTTGCTGCGATCGGTCATCGCGGTCGCCGTACTTCCGCCGGCAACCGCGAGCGCCTCGCGTTCGCTCCTGAGGAGGAATTGCGTCTTCGGATGCCACACGAACCGTAGGAACAGCGCCGTGCAGATGACCGAGAAGGCGCCGGCGACTACGTCCGTCATCAGGTGCAATTCAGCGGAACCGGACGCGAGGAACTGCACGAGCGCGAACGACACACCGGCGCACAGCGCCGCCGGCCAGACCTCGAAGACCTGCTTCCACGTGCCGCCTTCCATTTTCACGAACGTCGCCACCAGCCAGAACGGCACGAGCACCGACACGAACGGCAGCTGCCGGCCCGCCATCGCGGAAAGCGTTACCTGGTCGAGGCCGCTGACGGACGAAAGCGTCACGATCGGCGTGCCGATCGCACCCCACGCGACCGGAGCGGTATTGGCGAGCAGGTTGAGGACCGCGGCCTGAAACGGCCTGAAGCCGAGGCCTACCATCACGGCGCCCGCGATCGCGACCGGCGTTCCGAAGCCGGACGTGCCTTCGATGATCGCACCGAAGGAGAACGCGATCAGCACGCACTGCAGGCGGCGGTCGAAGGAAATATGGACAATGGACTCTTTCACAATCTCGAAGCGGCCCGTCAAGACCGTCATCGTGTAGAGGAACATCGCGGCCACGACGATCCAGCAGATGCCAAGAAGTCCCGAAAGCGTGCCGAGCGCGAACGCCGACGACGCCGACAGGAACGGCATCCGGAACACCAGGCAGGACACGAGGAACGCCGCGAGCACCGCGTAGAAGGCCGCGTACGGTGCGGCGATCCCGCGTCGCGAATTGCCAGCGGCGTCGCGGTACGGGTGCAGCGCGAGCAAATAGAGGAGCACGGCGATCGGTACCGCCGCCGCGACGGTCGACAGGAATGCGCTGTGCAGCGGGTCGTAGCTTTGCTGGTACATGAGCCCCCCGAGTCGGTTCTTATTGCTTGCCGTCGAGCGCCGAGTCTAAACCGGACCCGGTGCGGGCGGTCACGGCGTCTGAGGAGCTATCGGCGCTCGGCGAAGGCCCCCGGCATCGCGCGCGGCGGCCGCGTCATGCTGCGAAGCGGCAAGACTCGCGTCGGCCGCGAGTTCGAACGCTCAGGGCGCAGCGGGCCAGTCGCAGCCGACCGCCTCGCAGGTCAAGGCCACGAATACCTCGGCACGGATCAGCCACCGCCCGTTCCGCTTGACCCATTGGGCAGAGTAGCGCCCGCCGATGACGGCCGGCGCCGCGGCGCTGCCGGGGTGGCCCGTCCACTCCCCGGTTTCGAACGCGAGCGGCCAGCGGTCGCTGATCTCGACCGCCGAGGGTGTCCGGACGTAGATGACAGCCGGGTCCGACGTGAACAGCTGCCGGTACGCCTCGCGTCCGACGACCAGCGGGCCGAGGCCCCGACGGATTACGACATCGTCGGTCCAGAACGCCGCAACCCCGTCCGCGTCGCGAACCGCAATCGCCTCGTTCTGCGCGTACCGCGCCGCCTTCACCGCCTGCTCGTCGGTCGCGTGCGCGGCGGGCGCCGGTCGGTTCGGCATCCCGCAACAACCGCTCGCGCTGAGTGCAATCGCGAACAGGAGCGCTCGCAGGCGCGAGCGCGGGCGGAAAGGACTTGGCATCATGACAGCGCCGACCTGCAGGACATTTGAATGGGAGGCTCGTGAGTCAAGCGTAACATGGCGATCTCCGCACGACCCTGAGAGCGAGGCGCCCGCGTGAACAGCGACGACACGACAACGAAGCCGACCGCGGAACGCGAAGCATTGCGCGCACTGGTCCTGAACGAGAGCTTCGGCGAACTCGGCAATAACTACCTGGGCGCGGAGATCGACGAGGCCGGCGCGCTCATCGTATCGGGCGAGGCATCAGGGCCGATGTGCGAGGCGATGAGCGGCGAGCTCGCATCCGACACGTGGCTCACGCTACGAGCGAGGTGGAAAGACGAGCTGTTGCTACGGCTGCTCGCCGACCGGTTCGTGAACGCGCGCGAACTTAACGACTATCTCGACTCCCACGCCATCCCGTCCGAGCGGCGCACCGCGTAGGCTCCTTCGCGCAGTCTCTGCGTCTAGAGATCGAAAATCTGGCCGGTCGCCGGCATGTCGACAGGACCCGGCGGCAGCAGCGAGGCAAAGGTGCGCATCGTTGCCACTTCGCCGTGCACCAGGAAGGTGCGCTTCGGTTTTATCCGCGCGTGCCACGCGAGCAGCTCGTCGCGATCCGCGTGCGCGGAGAAGCCACCGATCGTGTGGACGCGCGCCCGGATGTGAACATTCTCGCCGAGCAGGCGCACGTTTTGCGCGCCGTCGATGATCTGACGTGCCGGCGTGCCATTGGCGGCGTAGCCGACGAACACCACGGTCGACTCTGCGCGCGGCAGTTCCCGACGCAGGTGGAAAAGCACGCGCCCGCCGGTCGCCATCCCCGAGCCCGCGAGCACGACCGCACCTGCGCGAACGTCGTTGATCAGGCGCGAGGCGTCGCGGTCGCGCGTGCATTGGAGTCCCGGCGGCGAAAGCGGATCCTTGCCGGCGGTGAATTCGGCCGCGGCGGCATCGGAGAGGCTTTCGAGATGCTTGCGGAACAGCTCGGTTGCGGCAATCGCCTGGGGCGAGTCGAGGAACACGCGCATGCTCGCCGGCAGCTGCGAGCGGTCCATCGCGGCCTTCAGGAAGTAGAGGATTTCCTGCGCGCGCTCGAGCGCGAATGTGGGGATGACCACGTTGCCGTCGCGCGCGAGCGACTCGCTGACGGCCTGGACCAGTTCCGCGACGGATTCACGGATCGGCCGGTGGAGCCGATCGCCGTAGGTCGTCTCCATGACGACAATGTCGGAGTCGACCGGGGGCGATGGATCGCGGAGCAGAGGTCGTCCAGCGTTGCCAAGGTCGCCCGAGAAGGCAATGCTCTTGTTCACGCCGTTCTCGGAAATGTCGAAGCGCGGGCTGGCCGAGCCGAGGATGTGGCCTGCGTCGAACAGTGTGACCTTGACGTTGGCCCCGAGCGGCGTGGTCGCGCCGTAGGCCAGCGTGCGCTTGAACCGGGCGAGCGTCGTCGTGACATCCTCCGGCGTGTAGAGCGGAGCTTCCGAGTTTCGTTCGGCTTCCTCGACCTGCAGATGAGCGGAGTCGAGCAGCACGAGGGACGCGAGGTCGCGGGACGCGGCCGTCGTGATGATCTCGCCGCCAAAACCACGCTTCACGAGCAGCGGCAGCCGGCCGCAATGATCGAGATGCGCGTGCGTGAGCACCACGAGATCGACCGACTTGGGATCGAAACCGAAGTCCGCGCTGTTCTCGGCGGCGAGGGTCTGGCTCCCCTGGTACAGGCCGCAGTCGATGAGGATCCGCATGCCGCCGGCCTCGAGCAGGTGGCACGACCCGGTGACGTCCTGGTCGGCGCCGTGGAAGGACAGCTTCATTTCGTTGATCCTTTGAGTTCAAGGTCCGGCGTACCGGCAGCGGCGTGCCAGCGGCACACGATGTCCCAAGCCTCGGCGCCGGTTTCGGCGAAGCCGAAGAGTTCGCGATCCTCGGGGTCAATCGTCCCCTCGGCGGCGAGGAAGTCCGAGTTGAAGGCGCCGCGCCAGAAATCGCGTCCTACGAGGACCACGGGAACAGCGGGCATCTTGCGCGTCTGCATCAAGGTAAGGGTTTCAAAGAGTTCATCCAGCGTCCCGAAGCCGCCGGGGAATGCGATCAGCGCGCGCGCGCGCTGCAGAAAGTGCAGCTTGCGGATCGCAAAGTAGTGGAAGGAGAAGCAGAGTTCCGGCGTCACGTAGGGATTGGGATACTGTTCGTGCGGCAGTGTGATGTTGAGGCCGACGGTCTTCGCGCCGACGTCGCTCGCGCCGCGATTGGCCGCTTCCATGATCCCGGGGCCACCGCCGGTCACGACGACGAGACGGCCGTTGCAGCGCAGCGACGCCTCACCCACCAGTCGGCCCACCGCGCGCGCCTCATCGTAGTAGCGGCTGTTTGCCAGCAGGCGTCTCGCGACGGCGAGCTGCCGCGCGACCTTGGCATCGCCGGGAGTCGCCGCCGCCGTATGCTCGAGTGCCGCGACCCGTGCTTTCGCCGTTGCAGGCTCCTTGAGGCGTGTGCTGCCGAACACGACGATCGTGTGCACGATGCGGTGCTGCTCGAGGAGCAGTTGCGCCTTCTCGTAGTCGATCTGCAGCCGCACGCCCCGCACCGCATCCCACGACAGGAAATCGAGGTCGCGGTCCGCCGGGCGGTAGCTCGGGCTGGCGAGGATCGCGGCGGTACGGGCCGGCGCCGCCGGATCCTCGGTGGGAGGTTTGGGAGAATGGCCCGGCAGCGGATGAATCCGCGGCTGCGTCGAGGTGAGGGAGGGACACGGCGGAAGAGTGTCCGCGCCGCGACGGGGCTCGTTCATGAGGGGGGACCTGCGATCAACCGGTGAGCGCCATTCTAGCGAGCTAAGATGGCGGGATGGTGATTCTGTTCGACGTCGACAACACACTTCTGGACAATGACGCGCTCACCGCGGAGCTTCGCGTGTATCTCGCAACGAGCGGCAGTGCCGCGGCAGCGGAGGAGTACTTTCGGATCCTGGAAGTGCTGCGGGTCGAAGTGGGGTACGCCGACTACCTCGGCACCCTGCAACGCTTCCGGGCGCTGCACCCGCGCGACTTTCCGTTTTTCGACGCCGCGCGATTCCTGATCGACTATCCCTTCGCGGAGCGCCTGTATACCGGGGCGCTGTCCGCGGTCCGCCATGCGGCGACGATCGGAACTGCGGCGATTCTTTCGGACGGCGACGTCGTATTCCAGCCGCGCAAGATCGAGCGCGCCGGGCTCGCCTCCGAAGTTGGTCATCGGGTACAGATCTACGTGCACAAGGAAGATGAGCTTGGCGAGGTCGAGCGCGCGCTGCCCGCGGATCACTACGTGATGATCGACGACAAGCGCAGGCTGCTCGCGGCCATCAAGAAGCATTGGGGCGACCGCGTGACTACCGTGTGGGTACGCCAGGGTCACTACGCGACGGCTGCGGACGTCAATGAGTACCCGGCCGCCGACCTCGAAATCGCGGCTATCGGAGATTTCGTCGGCTGTGCTCCCGCGACGCTTCGAGATGCCGCGGGTCCGCGAGCGGTGGCATGGCCGCAATGACGGCCGGGGACCTGAGTGCGTATTTGCACGCCCACATTCCGCTGACACGGGCGCTCGCGGTCGAGGTCGTCGAGGTGAGCGAAGAGATCGTTCGCCTCGGCGCGCCGCTGGCGCCGAATCTCAATCACCGTCAGACGGCGTTCGGAGGTTCGGTGGCCTCCCTCGCAATTCTCGCGGCGTGGGGTTGGCTGCACGCGCGGCTCGCGAACACCGCGGCAGATTTCCGTCTGGTCATCCAGCACCAGGAGATGGAGTACCTCGCACCGATCGACGGCCCGTTCACGGCGACCTGCACCGCGCCACCGGCACTCGCCTGGCAGAAGTTTGCGCGCGCCCTGGCGACTCGTCGCCGCGGACGAATCGACCTCACAGCCGAGGTGAGTTGCGATGGCAGAGTGGCTGCGACCTTCCGCGGCACCTACGTCGCGCTCGCCGGCGCTGCCGCGCCGCCGGGCGGAATCGCCTAGAATTCCACGCCAGCAGTTATCTTGGCCCCTTCGCGAGGACGGTCCCGTGAAACGTAACTTTGACCCACTCATTGGCACGGTTCGCGCGGCGCTCGCCGGTGCTGCGCTCCTCACGATGACAGCCGCCGTGCACGCGGATGGCAGCCGCACCCTGCAGTACTCGATTCTGAGCGCGGGCCATGTCTCGGGGGCGGAGACCGACAGCTACACTACGAGCGGCGCTATCGACAGCGCGTTCGAATTCAACGACCGCGGTCGCGGCCCGAACATCAAGGCGCACTACGAGTTCGGTGCCGATGGATTGCCGCGACGCATCGACGTGACCGGCGTCAATTACCTGAAGGCGAAAGTCGACGAGCATTTTGCGACGACCGCCGCGGGCGTGAACTGGCACAGCGAGGTCGAGCACGGCGATTCGCCGGTCAAGGGCTTCTACGTGACGAACGACGGCGCGGGGCCCGTCGAGCTTGCGGCGCTGGTGCGCGTGCTCTCCCACGCGAGCGGCGGGAAGGTCGCTCTTTTGCCGGGCGGCGAGGCGCGCCTCGAATTCGTGGCCGAGGCGACCGTCGAGAGCAACGGCGGCAAGCTGCACGTCCGCGAAGCGACCGTCAGCGGACTCGACTTCGTTCCGGCGCCCGTTTGGATCGACGACGGTGGCGATTTGTTTGCAATCCCGGGCACGTTCTACGCGATTCTCCGCACCGGTTGGGAGGCCTCGAACGACTCGCTCCTGAAGCTGCAGTCGAACGCGGGCGACGCGCGCTTCCGGCGTCTCGCCCAGGAACTCTCGCGCCGTCCCGGCCATCCGCTCGCCTTCGAGCACGTGCGCCTGTTCGATTCCGAGGCTGCGAGCGCACTCGCGGACCAGACGGTCGTCATCGACGGCGACAAGATCGTCTCGGTCGGACCCTCCGGCACCGCAACGCTGCCCGCGAATGCCGAAAAGATCGACGGACGCGGAAAGACGCTGCTGCCCGGCCTGTTCGACATGCACATGCACGTGCAGCCCTCGGACGGTCTCCTCAACATTGCGAGCGGCGTAACCGCGGGGCGCGACGTCGGCAACGACATCGACGAGCTCGCGCGACTCCAGGCGCAGTGGGAAAGCGGCGACACGATTGGCCCCCGGCTCTGGAAGGCAGGTCTCATTGACGGCCCGGGACCCTACCAGGCGCCGACCGGCGTGCTCGCTGACACGCCCGCAGCCGCGGAGGCGGCGGTCAACCGCTATGCCGATCTCGGCTACATCCAGATCAAGCTGTACAGCTCGTTGAAGCCCGAGCTGGTTCCGATCATCGCGGCGACCGCGCATCGTCGCGGGCTGCGCCTCAGCGGCCACACTCCGAACGGCATGCTGCCCGCCGATTTCGTCCGCGAGGGCGCCGACGAGCTGCAGCACATCAACTTCATCTTCCTGAACTTCCTCGCAGCGAAGGTGAAGGATACGCGCACGCCGGAACGCTTCACCGCGGTCGCCGAGAACGCGGCCGGGCTCGATCTCGACTCGCCCGCGGTGCGCGATTTCATCCAGCTGCTGCTCGATCACCACACGACGCTCGACGTGACGGTCGCGACCTTCGAGGGGATGTTCACGGGCCGGCCGGGGCAGGTGCCCGGGGATTTCGCGCCGATCATCGATCGACTCCCGGCGCAGATCCGGCGACAGGCCGTGTCCGAAGGGCTTCCGGTCACGCCGGCGAACGACCAACGCTATCGCGACTCGTATACAGCGATGCTCAAGATGACCAAGAAGCTCTTCGATGCGGGCGTGCCGATCCTAGTCGGCACGGACGCGATGGCAGGCGTCATGCTGCATCGCGAGCTGGAGCTCGAAGTGCAGGCCGGCATACCGCCCGCGAAGGCGCTTCAGAACGCCACGTGGCTGGCAGCGACGGTTCTCAAGCAGCAGTCGACGATGGGATCCATCCGTGCGGGCAAGCGGGCCGACCTCCTTCTGGTCGAAGGGGACCCGGTCACCCGCATCGGGGACATCCGGCGAGGCCGTCTGGTCCTCAAAGGCGGCGTTGTATTCGACCCGGCCCGGGTTTACGGCGCGGTCGGCGTGCTGCCGTCGAACTAGCGATCGCTGCCGCCCCGGGGCGTGAACCCGGCATAGCGGGGCGGCCGCGGCCAGCGCCCGTGCGAAGACGGCGAGCGGCGGGAGTTAACGCGTTCTTAACCCGGTGCCCGGCGGCCGACCCTCCGGGCCGTCAACGAGCGGCCAGGCGCGGCGTTAAGTTAGCTAGGGTCACAGGATCCGGCGTCTGCCGACGCAAAGGCGGCACCGGAGCCCCGGAAACCCCGGCACGGTTGGCCGATACTATGAACGCGTATGTTGCTGTAGTGTCCAAACGAGGGTGGTTGCCGTTCGATTCGTCTCTCACAGGAGCGGCTCTCACCAAGGCGGTCCCATGAAGATCAAGGCTCACACTCTGGCGGTCTCGGTTCTGGCGCTCGCCGCGCTGGGCGCATCCGGTGGTGCGTTCGCGCAGCACGGCGATTCGCGCTCAAGCGGCGGTGGCGGTGGCGGACACGGCGGTGGGCACGTCGCCGGATCCTCGGGCGGCCGCGCGAGCCATGCGGGCCCGGCTCCCTCGATGCGCGGCGGTGTCGGCTATCGCGGCCCGGTGACGGCGCAGCGCAGCTATTCGCCGGCGTCGGCGACCCGCGGCAGCTGGGGCGGCGGCGCTTCCGCGCGCGCGCCGGTCGATCGTCGGGTCTACACCCCCGTGAACGGTCGCGGCCAGTCGGGCCGGCCGAGCGGCGGCTACGGCTACGGCCACGGGTACGGTCGCGGCTACGGCTACGGGTACCACCTTCCCTACTACTCGTTCGTCAGCGTGTTGCCGTGGTACTTCGGCACGACGTGGTGGAACGGGATGCCGTACTACTACGCGGACAACAGCTACTACGTCTACAACGACGGCGCCGGCCAGTACCAGGTCGTACCGCCTCCCGGAAATGCCGCTCCGGCCGACTCGAGCGTGCCGCCGGCCTCCGAGCCCTACGTGTATCCGAACCAGGGTCAGAATCCCGAGCAGCAGTCGAGCGATCGGTACGAGTGCCATCGCTGGGCGGTCGACCAGACCGGCTTCGACCCTAGCCGGAACGATGCGGGCGCCAATGCCGGCGCAGCCGATGCAACCGTCGATGCCTATCGGCGTGCCGAAGGCGCCTGTCTCGAAGGCCGCGGCTACACCGTTCGGTAGCGGCCGATTCGATACCTAGCGCCGAGCCTTGCTCGGCGCCAGGGCAGCGAGTGCATGGCTCTCGCGGACGCGAGTCCGCAGCTTCCGCCAGTCGATCGCATCGAGCCGACAGATGAGTGCCGTGCCCCGTGGGTCGTACGGTGAGGCGGACCAACCCTTCGAGCCGAGCACCTCGGCGCGCACCGCTGGCATGACTCGCAGCCAGAGGCAATCGTGGCCGCCGTACCGGTCGAGCACTGCGAACGTCCGCCCCCGGACCGCGAACGCCGGGTGACCAAAGCTCACGGTCTCGGCCGATTCCCGAAGACCGCTGGCAATTCCGCGCAACCGCGTGAGCGCGAGGATTGCGGCCGGGCTGAGGGGTTTCGTTTTAGGCATTCGAATCCAGGGCTCCGGGGAGGGCCGGTCAGCGACTGTGCGTCGAGTATGATCCGCCCCGGGCGCCAAGTCGGGGAGATCGGGCATGAACATCCGCCAGGGAATTTCGCTTCTCGCATCACTGCTGCTGGCCACGGTGGCTGTGGCCCAGGAATCGCGGCCCGCTGCCGACCTGATCGTGCGGCACGCGCGAATCTGGACGGTCGACCCCGCGCGGCCCGAGGCCGAAGCCGTGGCGGTGCTCAACGGTCGCATCGTCGCCGTCGGCTCCGACCGGGCGGTTGCGGCGTGGCGCGGCTCGCACACCCAAGTGGTCGATGCGCAAGGCAAGCGGCTGGTTCCCGGGTTCAATGACGCACACGTGCACTTCCTGGATGGCGGTGCCTCGCTTGCCTCCGTGCAGCTCAACGATGCGACCAGCGTTGACGAATTTGTGCGGCGCATCGGCGCCTACGCGGCTTCGAGCGTGAAGGGCGAATGGATCCTCGAGGGCAACTGGGACGAGACCAAGTGGAGCCCGGCCGTGCTGCCCACCCGCCAGCAACTCGACGCCGTCACGCCCGACAATCCCGTCACGGTGTGGCGCTACGACGGCCACATGGTCGTCGCGAACTCGCGCGCGCTCGCACTTGCCGGGGTGACCGCGGACACTAAGGATCCGCCGGGCGGCGTGATCGTCAGGGACGCGGCGGGGCAGCCGACCGGCGCGCTGAAGGACGCGGCGACGGACCTCATGTACCGCGTGATTCCTGCGCCGAGCCACGCACTGCGACGCCGCGGTATCGAGCGCGCGCTCAAGGAAGCCGCTGCGCACGGCGTCACGAGCGTGCAGGACATGGTCGTCAACTACGCGACCATCGGCGTGTACGCGGAGCTTTTGAGAGAGGGCAAGCTCACGGTGCGGATCTACGCGGTCCCGCCGATCTCGGCGGTCGAGGACGAGGCGCGACTCGGCATCGGCCGCGCCTTCGGCAGTCCGGAGCTGCGAATCGGGGCCTTCAAGACCTTCGCGGACGGCTCGCTCGGGTCACGCACGGCGTATTTCTTCGAGCCTTTCGATGACCAGGCGGGCAACCGCGGAATCCTTTCGGCGGACATGCAGCCGGAATCGAAGATTCGCGACTGGATGATGCGGGCGGACGCGACCGACCTGCAGCTGTGCACGCACGCGATCGGCGATGCGGGCATTTCGGCGATCCTCGACATCTACCACGACGTCGATGCGGCGCACGGGCACCGCGACCGCCGCTGGCGCATCGAGCACGCACAGCACATGGCGGCCAAGGACTTCGACCGCTTTCGCGATCTCAATGTGATCGCCTCCGTCCAGCCCTACCACGCGATCGACGACGGCCGCTGGGCCGAGGCACGCATCGGCCACGACCGCGCGAGCCGGACCTACGCGTTCCGGACGTTCCTCGAGCACGGAGTCCGGCTCGCGTTTGGAACCGACTGGCCGGTCGCGCCGCTGAATCCGTTCCTGACGCTGTACGCCGCGACCACGCGCGCGACGCTGGACGGCAAGCATCCGGACGGCTGGTTTCCGGAGCAGAAGCTATCGATCCAGGAAGCGATCGCGGCGCACACAATGGGTTCCGCTTATGCGGAATTCCAGGACACCGTCAAAGGCTCGATCGAGCCCGGCAAGCTCGCCGATTTCGTGCTGCTGAGCGAGGACGTTTTGTCGATTCCGGCGTCGTCGCTGCGCGACGTGCGGGCGCTCAGGACCTGGGTCGGCGGCGTGCAGGTCTACGCGGCCGCACCGTAGCCTCGGCGGGGCGCACAGCCTCAGCGGGCGCGCGGAATCCGGTGCGGTTCCACCGCGCCGCTCAAGGTCTCATCGGCAAGCGTCACGTAGATCTGATGCTCGCTGACCGAGAGGTCGAAGCTCATGCGGCGGTCGAGGCGCGTCGCGAGCGCCGCGAGCAGATCGCGATCGACCGCGAAGATCTCGATTTCCTCCGCGCGGCGGATGTCGGCCGCCGCGAGACGCTCGAGCAGCGCGCCGACGTCACGATGCGTGTAGACCACGACGCGGCGCGCGCTCTTCGTGGCTTTGTGCAGGCGGTCCGCCTCCGGCGCGCCGACGTCAATCCACGTGAGCAGGACGCCCGTGAGGTCGCGAACCGCCAGAGCGGGTACGTCCGGCTCCGACAGGCCCTTGGAGAACTGGATCCCCTCGGTGTACTCGAGGCAAAACGCCAGCACCCGCGTGAGCAGGTACTCCGCCGTTTCCGACGGGTGGCGGGCGGCACGGAAGGAAAGCGTCTCGTAGACGCCGCGATCGGCGTCGTTGAGCGTGATCTCAAAGGTATAGATCGTCGCGCCGAGTGCCACTGGTCCCTCCCGCCCGTGGCGGTCGCGGCGTGACGATACAGAAGTCCCGTCGCAGGGGCGTGTCGATCGGCGGCGCCTTGCGCGGCCCGAAGAAAGGCGGCCCGGGCAGCAATGCTGCAGTGCAAACAGGGCTCCGGAGGCAAGACTGCGGAGCAGTCGGCATTCGGTGATCGTCGGCCTCAACGACCATGGGCTGGTGAGTGCGTCCCCCCTCCATTCGCCGGCGGATCCCGGCCGAAAACCCCGCACCGCCCTCGTGCTGACGGGCGGCGGCGCGCGTTCGGCCTACCAGGTGGGTGTCCTGAGCGCGATCGCGCGCTTCGTGCCGCGCGATGCGCCGAGCCCGTTTCGAATCGTGACGGGCATGTCCGCGGGGGCCATCGTCGCGGCGGCGGTCGCCTGCCACTCGGCCCGTTTTCGGGAGGGCGTCGTCGCCCTCGAGCGGGTCTGGCGGAACTTCCACTCCGACCAGGTCTTTCGCGCCGACGCGAGCAGCATGCTGCGCTCGGGACTGCGTTGGGCGCTCGCGCTCCTGTCGGCGGGTCGGCTGGCTAAGCCGCCGGAGTCAGTATTCGACAGCTCGCCGCTGCGATCGCTGCTCGAGCGTCACTATGATTTCGGCCGGATGCGCGCGGCAATGCGCGACGGCCACCTCGATTCTCTCGCGATCGCCGCGTCAAACTACCGCACCGCGCGCTCGATCGCGTTCATCGAGAGTCGCGACGAGCTCACGGAACGCGCACAGCACTGGCAGCGCGGCGTCGAGTGCGACCTCAGCGTCAGCCACCTGATGGCGAGCAGCGCCGTCCCGTTCCTCTTTCCGGCAGTGCGCCTTGATGGCGAATACTTTGGCGACGGTGCGATGCGGCAAATCGCACCGCTCGGCCCCGCGATTCGCCTCGGTGCGGATCGCCTGTTCGTGATTGGCGTGCGCGATACACCCTCGACTCCCGACATCGCGGCGACCGACCGGACCCCGGCGCCGAGCCTCGGCCAGATCGTCGGCTTCATGCTCGACACGCTGTTTATCGACTCGCTCCACGCCGGGCTCGCGCAACTCGAACGAATCAATCGGCTGGTTGAACAGTCCGCCGTACGCTCGCCCGAGGGCTTGAGGCGCATCGAGCCGATGGTGGTGGCGCCACGCGCGAACCTGAGCGAGATCGCGGCGCGCCACGCGCGCGCGATGCCGCGCAGTGTACGCGCGCTCCTGCGCACGATGGGCGCGGCAAATGCCGGGGGCTCGGAGCTGCTGAGCTACCTGCTGTTCGAGTCGAGCTACACGCGCGAACTGATCGCGCTCGGCAAGGAAGACGCGAACGAGCGTCGCGACGAGCTCCAGCATTTTCTCGGGCTGCCGGCGGCCGTCAATGCGGAGCGGACATCGCGCGCGCGCTTTGCTCCTGCGGTGACTTCGCTGCCGACACACGCGACGCCGCTCGCGCTCGCGCGCTGAGTCGACCCCGCGCTCAGGCGCACAGCTGCTTCGCGAGGAAATCGCCGATAGCGGGCGCGACTCCGGCCGTGAAGCCGCGCGGATCATCGATCGGGTGCTGGCTGAACCAGTGATGGCCCGCACCCGCGACCGGGTGCCGCTCGACGTCGAAGCCAGCGGAGTCGAGCGCGGCCGCAAATGCAAGCGTCTGCTGCGGGCTCACGACGCCATCATCAACGCCCCACGTGAGCAGTAGCTTAGGCGCCGCTCGCGCGGGCGTGAGGTAGTTGATCGGCGAGGCGACGGCGAAGCGTTCAGGCGTTGCATCGAGCGCTGCGCCGATGAATCGTAGCGTCACGTCCTCCGCTTCGGTCGCCGCCACCGCGCGCGTCTGGTGCCAGTGCGCCGCCAGGTCGAAGACGCCGTAAGCGAGCACCATCTTCCGGAGCGTCGGCATCACCGTGGGATTGGGGTCCGCGGGGTACGCGCCCCGGAACGAGGCCTCCTCGCGTGCGAAAGCGGCATGCGCGGTCAGGTGCGCGCCGGCCGACGCCCCGAGCGTGCCGATTCGGGTGGCAGCGAGGCCAAGGGCGGCGGCATCGCCCGCAATGAACTTCACGGCGGCGATTACGTCGTGTGCCGCCTGCGGACAAGAGGGCCCGGCGGTCGAGGTTCGATACTCGATCGTGTAGACCGCGATGCCGCGCGGCCAGGTACTCCGCCCAGTGCTTGAGGCTCGCCCGCTGCGACATGCGCCAGCCGCCCGGGGAACGGCGACGACGACCGGGCAGGGCGCCGTGCCCTCGGGCCGAAAGAGCTCACCGCTGAGCTCGGTGCCGTCGTGCGTCGAGTAGACCACGCCCGGCGTCAGCGTCCACGCGACCGGCGCGTCGGTCATGCGGGTGCCTTGTGGAAGCGGCCGTCTTTCATCACGCCGAGGAGGTTGCCGTGGTCCTCGAGCAGCGTGATGTCGCGCGTCGGATCGCCGCGCACGAGCACGAGCACGAGATCCGCGAGGTAGCTGTCCTTGATGCAACCGAGCTCGCGCTCCATGCCCATCAGCTCGCCACCGAGGCGAGTCGCGGCGACGCGCACCTCGCCCGGTGAATAGCCGAACCACTCGACGAACAGCGAGAGGTCGCGCGCGTTGCGTCCGACGGGATTCCACGGGAAGCCGTAGTCCCCGCCCGGCAGCGCACGCGCGCCGCGGTGGCGGCTCGATCATCAACGTCGCCTCCGCCACGCGCACGTGACGCTGAACGGATCGTCCGCACTTGCGCACTACGCGGGGAAAGGCGACGTGCTCGCGATGACCCGCCAGCTCGCGGTCGAGGGCGGTCGCCACGGGATCCGCGCCAACACTATCTCTCCGGCCCTCGTCGTCACTGGTGCACCCCGGCCGGTCCTCGCGCAACCTGGACTTCTCGACAACGTGATCGCCAAGAGCATGATCAAGCGCCTCGGACGGCCGGATGACATCGCCTCGTGCGCGCCCTACCTCGCCTCCGATAAATCGAGCTGGGTGACGGCGGCGGACTTCTGTATCGACGGCGGTGCCACGCACTTCTGATTCTGTGGCCATTCCCGTTGGTTGGGCCGGGCGCCGCCGCGCCTGTGTATAGTGAGCCTCCCTGCCGGGCCTGGCGGCTTCCGCCCCCGCGTCCGGCACTCGCGCGCGCGACTCAAGCATCGCCCCCCGGTTCCTGAGTGTCCGCGCCGTCGCGAGCGCGGTGAAGAAATTGTCATGAACCCCAAGGAGTGCAAGATGAACATTCGTATTTTGGCGGCGTGCGTGGGAACGCTCGTCTGTCTGCCGGCGCTTGCGGCGCCGGTGACGTACAACGTCGATCCCAACCACACGTACCCGAGCTTCGCTGCCGATCACTTCGGCGGGCTGTCGGTGTGGCGCGGCAAGTTCGACAGCTCGAGCGGTAAGGTCGTACTCGACACTCAGGCCGGCACCGGCACCGTCAGCATCGTCGTCAACACCAATTCGATCAACTTCGGTCACGAGAAGCTGAACGAGCACACGAAGTCCGCGGAAATGTTCGATGTCGCGAAGTTCCCGACGGCGACCTACGAAGGCAAGCTGGCCAAGTTCAAGTCCGGCGCGCCTACCGAGATCGTCGGCACACTGACGCTGCACGGCGTGACGAAGCCGGTCACGCTCAAGATCGACAAGTTCCTGTGCAAGACGAATCCGATGATGAAGAAGGACGTTTGCGGTGCGGATGCCACTGCATCGATCAACCGCGCCGATTTCGGAATCGACTACGGCAAAGCCTATGGATTCGACATGGGCGTGAAACTGCAGATCCAGGTCGAGGCGGTGAAGGCCGACTGATCGATCGCGGTTGCGGGCCGTGCGCCAGGCACGGCTCGCGACCACCGCGCCCGCGAAGGGCGCGCGGCCGGGGCTTGTATCGCTTCCCGATACATCGCGTACCCCACCGTGAACTTAGCCGACCGCCTGCGCAGTCGTGGGCATTCATGACGTGCTCGTGTCCCGCCGTCGTCGCGGCTTCGGGGGCTGGCATGTTGTGTCGCACTGTATTCGCGCTTGGCATGCTGACGGCCGGCCTCTCTACGTTCACTGCGCGGGCCGATGAGATCGTGCTCGGCGCCTCGCTGCCGCTGTCCGGCGCGCTCGCGAGCTTCGGATCCTTCCAGCGCTGGGGCTACGAGCGGGCCGTTCTCGAGGCCAATAAGGCCAGCGGCATTTCGATCGGCGGCAAGCGAATCAGCGTCCGCCTCGTGGTGCGAGACGACAAAACCGACGCCAACGCAAGCGCCAGCAACGTCGAGACGCTCGTCTCGCGCGACCACGCGGTCGCGCTTCTCGGTTCGTGCACGTGAGCAGCACCTCGGGGCGGTCTTTGCGCTGTTCCCGGTGCTCGGCGAGCGCCGGCACGAGCCGGGGACGGCGATGTCCGGAGGGCGGCAGCAGACGCTCGCCATCGGCCGTGCGCCGATGGCGCGGCTCGGGCTTGTGGTCTTCGACGAAATCAGCCTCGGGCTTGCGCCGATCGTGATGGACCGCCTCTACGAGGCGCTCGGTGCGCTGCGGCGCGCAGGCCTCGCGATGATCAACGTCGAGCAAGACGTCAAGCGGGCGCTTGAGATCGCGCTCCAGGGAACCTCGAGCTCGATCCGCGCGGATGCACGGCTGCGCCACCTCTCCGTTGGAACCGCGGACTAGGCGTGCGGTGCGCCGACCGGGTACAGGCCGTGGACGCGGCCGAAAAGACGCGTGAGGCCGAAGAGGGCGTCGATCGTGGGACAGGGTACGCCGACGCGCTGGCCGATCTCGCGCGCGGCCCCGACAATGCTGTCGAGCTCGATTGTCCGTCCGGCCTCCGCATCCTGGAGCATGGACGTCTTGAAGGCGCCGAGCTTGCGTGTGATCACGTGGCGGTCGTCCGGTGTCTGGTTCATCCCGCAGCCGATCTTGTCGCCGATCGCGGCCGCCTCGCGCATCGCATCGGTGCAGAATTTCCGGACGAGCTCGTCGTCGAGGATCCGGTCCATCGTCGCCCCCGTGAGCGCCGAGACCGGGTTCGCGGTCATGTTGCCCCACAGCTTGTACCAAATGTCGTAGCGAATCCGCGCCGAGCAGGTCACCTCGAACCCTGCTTGCCCAAGGAGTTCCGCGAGCTTGCGCGTGCGCTCGGACTCGCCGCCCATCGCTTCGCCGACAATGAGCCCTTGCCCCACGCGATGGGTCGTGAGGCCAGGTTCGCTGGTGGCGGTGCTTGCGTGCACTACGCAGCCGATCACCTGCGCCAGCGGGACCGCGGCGCCGATTCGCCCGCCCGGGTCGACACTCTCGAGAGGTGCGCCGCCGAGTAACGGACTCGCACCACTGAACCACCAGGGCACGCCGTTCATCGCCGGCACGATCATCGTTGTCGCGCTGAACAGGGGTGTCAACGTCGGCGCGAGCGCCGGAAGGGCCGGCCCCTTGACCGCGATGAACACGACGTCCTGCGGCCCAAGCGCGTGCGCGTCGTCCGACGCGTTGACGGGCGCAGTGATCAGCGCCCCGCCTATCTGCAGGCGCCAGCCGTGGCTGCGCAGCGCCGCGAGTGTCGCGCCGCGGGCGATGGCGCTCACCTCGGCGCGCCCGGCGGCGGCAAGTCGCGTCCCGATGAATCCGCCGATCGCCCCGGCGCCGACGATGCACACCTTCACGGGCGGCCTCCGTCTTTGCCCTCGAGGCTCGCCCGGCGGCAGGCACTGAGCATTCGTTCGAGAACGCGTTCGTCCGTGCCACGCGCGACGCGGCGCACCTCCGCTGAATCTGCCGGTGCGTCGCCGACGCCACGTGCCGCGGCGCGCGGGACCGGGCCCGCGAGGACGCGACTCGCGAGCCGCCCGAGCGAGGAAATCTCGACCTCGATGAGATCACCCACGTCGAGCGAGCGCGAGTGACAGGGTGTCCCGGTCAGGATGACATCACCGGCCACGAGCGTGATGTGGCACGCGATGTCGGCGATCATGTAGTGCGGGCCCCAGATCATCTCCTCGCCGATGCGCGCTTCCTGCACGACCAGCCCGTTCCGGTACGTACGCAGCGTCTGCTCGAAGAATTTGACCCCACGTACGAGACCCGGCCCGATCGGCAGCAAGCCGTCGGCGCTTTTGAGGCGCAGCACCGATCCTCGGTCCGTGGTGCGCAAGTTCTGCAGGCCCATGCCTAGCGCCGGCGCGAATCCGGCGACGTAGTCCCAGGCCTCGTCGGGCGTCACGTTGCGGCAGACCTTGCCGATGACGGCCGGAAACTCACCCTCGTAGTTGAGGTAAGTGCAATCGGCCGGCTTTACGAGTTCCCCGCCATGGCCGTTCAACGCCGTAACCGGCTTCATGAAGTACGTCGGCGTTTCGGTCGGCGTTGCGGTGTTCCGCGACTCGATACCACGGGAGCTGTAGATAAGGTGCACACAGTTGATCTTGGTCGGCTCGCACGGTGGCAGGTGCGTAACCGTCTGGCCGTCGAGCGCGAGCGAGCCGTCGCCTCGCACGCTTGCCCAGCAGGCCGAGTCGTTGACCAGGAGTCGGCGACGCTCGGTGCGCGGACCTCTGAGAATGGCCGGCAGCGCCTTGGCGTTGAGTTCCATCAGCGGCATGTGGGTCTCTGTTAGGCGACGTCGAACCAGAGGTGGATGTTGCCCTTCCCGCGCGCATTCTCATAGGCCAACACCGTTGTTCCCTTGGCCTTGCAGTCGCGGCCGCCCATCGCGCCGAGCATCTGCAGGTAGTGGCCGCCCGAGGCCTCCCGGTGCGCAGGCCGGAACTTCTCGCCCCGGTGGTCGAGCACGAGGTCGGGGCGACCCGCGCACAGGAGCGCGATGGCCTCTTTGTCGCTCGCGATATTCTCGGGCCGCGACACGTGGACGTCGTCGAAGATGCGCGGGCTATTCGGTACCCAGTCGATGTCGTTGAAGCGGTGGCTCAACGCCCCGGACGCGAGGATCGCGACGCGCGCGTCGCTCTGGTGGATCGTCTCGCCGAGCACCGCACCCGATTCGGGGAAATGCTCGAGGCGGCAGTTCTGGCAGCAGCTCAGGCACGCGATCTTTTCCGTCCGGCGCAGCTTGTTGACGATATTAATCGTCGGAAAGTGCCGCGTGAGGACGGGATCGAACACTCGCTTCGAGCGCATAGCCCGTCGTCGCGATGAACCCAGGAATCCACGAAATCGGCAGCGAGATGTCGTGCTTGATCGAGCGGCCCTCAGAGGCCTGCGCATCGGAGATGTTCTCCCTTAGCGCCGAGAACGCCTCGAACGGCGCGATCGATGCGGAGACCGCGGCATCGGTGACGCGGCCGGCGGCGGGATGCCGTAGCCGTGGATCAGGTTCATGCAGCCAACGCCGATGGCCGAGACCTCGACCGATCCGAGGCGGCGAGCCGCCGTGGGCGCTCCCGCAGAGACGGCCGGACTGCTCAGCTTGCCGCCGCGGCCGACAACGCGAGCTTCTGCAACGTCCGGTAGCAGGGCAAAACCTGCGCGACACTCGAGTTGGGCTCGCGACCCGTCTGGATCGCCGCGAAAAACTCCCGGTCCTGCAGTTCGATCCCGTTGGTCGAGACATCGACGTTCGACACGTCGATCTTTTCGTCCTTGCCGTTGAACAGATCGTCGTAGCGCGCGACATACGTCCCGTAGTCGCAGATATAACGGAAGAACGTGCCGAGCGGCCCGTCGTTGTTGAACGACAGCGACAGGGTGCAGATGGCGCCCGAGGCTGATTTGAGCTGGATTGACATGTCCATCGCGATACCGAGCGCCGGATGTCGCGGCCCCTCGATTGCGCGCGCGACCACCACGTCCTCGCCGGTCTGGTAGCGGAACAGGTCCACCGTGTGCGCCGCGTGGTGCCAGAGCAGGTGGTCGGTCCAGGAACGGGCCTGGCCGAGCGCGTTGATGTTCGTGCGACGGAAGAAGTAGGTCTGCACATCCATCTGCTGGATCTTGAGCTCGCCCTTCACGATCCGGCGGTGCAACCACTGGTGCGAGGGATTGAAACGGCGCGTGTGACCGACCATGCACACGAGCCCGGAATTTCGCTGCGCCTCGGCGACTGCCTCGGCGTCGGCTAGCGTGTCGGCGAGCGGAATCTCGACCTGCACGTGTTTCCGCGCACGCAGGCATTCGAGCGCCTGGCTCGCGTGCATCTGGGTCGGCGTGCACAGGATCGCGGCGTTGACGCCCGGGCGTGCGAGGGCCTCGGTGAGACTCCCGGTCACGTACGGAACGCCGTATTTCTGGGCCGTCGCCTGCGTCGTCTCGAGGTCCCGACCGACCAACGCGACGACCTCGATGCCGCCGATCTTGCGGATAGCGTCCAGGTGCTTCTGCCCGAACGCACCGGCGCCGGCGAGGACGACTTTCATTTCACCGTGCTCCACTCATCGCGCGAGATTCTCGAGGATTTGGTGGCCGACGGCCGTGTTCGAGGCCGGTACGTGATAGAAGCGGTAGGTCTCGCGCACGCGTGTATCGAGTGCGCCGCGCATGGCCAGCCACATCACGAGCTCGATGCCCTCGGAACCCGCCTCGCGCATGTAGTCGACGTGCGGAAGCCGCGCGAGCGCCTCGGGGTCGCTGACCATGCGCTCGAGGAACTGCCGGTCGAATTCCTTGTTGATGAGCCCCGCGCGCGGCCCCTGCAGCTGGTGGCTCATCCCCCCGGTTCCCCACACCTGCACGTTGAGGTTTTCGTCGAAGGATTCGACGGCTGCGCGCAGCGCCTTGCCGAGCTGGTAACAGCGATTGCCGGAGGGAGGCGGGTATTGGACGACGTTCACCGCGATCGGGATCACGCGGCAGGGCCACGCCGCGGGCTGGCCGAACATCAGTGACAGCGGCACCGTCAAACCGTGGTCGACGTCCATCTTGTTGACGATAGTCAGGTCGAAATCCGCCTGGATGACCGACTGCGCGACGTGCGCGGCGAGTTCGGGGTGCCCTTCCACGACCGGAACCGGTCGGGGGCCCCAGCCCTCATCCGCAGGCTGGAAGCGCTCGGCGCAGCCAATCGCGAAGGTGGGAATGAAGTCGAGGCTGAAGGCGGTCGCATGGTCGTTGAACACGAGCAGTACGACGTCAGGTCGGTTGGCGTCGATCCAGCGCTTGGAGAACTCGTAGCCCTTGAAGAGCGGCGCCCAGTACGCATCGTTGGACTTGCCATTGTCGAGCGCGGCGCCGATCGCCGGCACGTGGGAGGTCGCGACTCCAGCGGCAATTCTAGCCACGCGCTTTCTGACCCGTGAATCGGTTGCCATCCGGCGAACGGCCACCGCTGACCATCATGTTGAGGTACGCCTCCTGGCTCATGCCCGTCATCAGTGCCGCCGCGTACTGGAAGCTCTTGCCGTCGGTCGCGAAGACCTTGGCGAGGAAGTAGATGTTTCCACCGAGTTCGATCATGCGGTTGTAGTCCCGGGCCATGACCGCCAGCTTCTGTTCCTCGGTCATCGGCCATTCGTCGAGGTAGGCGCGCTCGTTGGCCTTGAAGCGCACGCGCGCGGGCGCCTTCATCAGCGACATGCAGAACATGTTGAGGTGGTAACCCCGGCGTGACTGCTCGGCGTCGAAGACCGTCGTCCCCGGAATGTCCGCGTACGGTTTGTCGAGCGCCATCAGTCGCCTCCTAACGGGTCCAATAGAGTCTGTGCGGATTGTCGACGAGCAGCTTGCGCTGCAGGTCGGGCGTCGGAGCGATCAGCGGTACGAAATCCACCAGTTTCCCGTCATCCGGCATGTATGACTTGAGATTTGGGTGCGGCCAGTCGGTCCCCCACAGTACCCGGTCGGGAAATTGCTCGACGACCCGTCGGGCGAAGGGTACGACGTCCGCGTAGCCGGGGGGGCCTGATTTCGAAAGTCTTTCGGGACAGGTGACTTTCGACCAGATATTCGAGTGCTCCGCCATCAGGCGCAGGAACAGCCCGAATTCCGGGCCGTCGACGGGCCGGGTGACGTCGGGCCGTCCCATGTGATCGACGACGACGGTGGTCGGCAGCGAGGCGAAGAAGTCGTAGAGATCGGGCAGGTCAGCAGCCTCGAAGTAGATCACCACGTGCCAGCCGAGCGCAGCGACCCGCCGCGCGATCGCGGCGAGCGTCTCCGGCGGGGTCGTATCGACGAGCCGGCGCACGAAATTGAAGCGCACGCCCCGCACCCCGGCGGCATCGAGCGCTGCGAGTTCCTTGTCCGTGACGCTCTCCCGCACCGTCGCGACCCCGCGGGCCTTGCCATTGGCGCGCTCGAGCCCATCGACCAGCGCCCGGTTATCGGCGCCGTGGCAGGTCGCCTGCACGATCACGTTGTGCTCGAAGCCGAGCAGGTCCCGCAGCGCGAACAGCTGCGCGGCGGAGGCATCGCAAGGCGTGTATCTGCGCTCCGGCGCGAACGGAAACGAGTCTCCGGGCCCGAAGACGTGGCAGTGCGCATCGACCGATCCCGGTGGAACGCGAAACAAGGGTCGCGACGGCTGTGGATGGAACGGCAACCAGTCCGGGTCCATGCGGAACGCGCTCAAAGCCCGCGCCCCTGCAGCAGCCGGTCAAGGCGCGGGAACACGCGCCGCGCATTGCCCTCGAAGATGCGTCGTTTCCCGGAGTCGGCGATCGCGAGCGCGTCGATGTAGCGCTTCGTGTCGTCGAAGTACTGGCCCGTCTCGGGGTCAATCCCGCGCACCGCGCCGAGCATCTCGGAGCCGAACAGGATGTTGTCGATGTCGATGACCCTGACGAGCAGGTCGATGCCCGGCTGGTGGTAGACGCAGGTGTCGAAAAAAACGTTCCTCATGACGTGGCTCGCGAGCGGCGGGCGCTTCAGCATGTCCGCAAGGCCCCGGTAGCGGCCCCAGTGATAGGGCACCGCACCGCCGCCGTGGGGGATGATGAAGCGCAGCGTCGGGAAGTCGCGGAACAGGTCGCCCTCGATGAACTGCATGAATGCGGTCGTATCCGCGTTGATGTAGTGCGCGCCGGTTGCGTGGAAGCTTGGATTGCAGGACGAGGAGACGTGCACCATCGCGGGGACATCGAGCTCGACCATTTTCTCGTAGAACGGATACCAGTGGCGGTCGGTCAGCGGCGGACTCGTCCAGTGCCCGCCGGACGGGTCGGGATTCAGGTTGCAGCCGATGAACCCGAGTTCGGTCACGCACCGGGCCAGCTCGGCAACCGAATGCGCAATCGGTACGCCGGGCGACTGCGGAAGCTGGCAGACGCCGACGAAATTGGCCGGATAGAGGTCGACAACGCGTTTGATGAGGTCGTTGCAGGCACGCGTCCAGGCCTGTGAGATTGCCTCGTCGCCCACATGGTGGGCCATCGCCGAGGCGCGCGGCGAGAAGATCGTGAGGTCGGCACCCCGCGCGCGCTGCAGCTTGAGCTGGTTGAGCTCGATGCTTTCGCGGATATCATCGTCGCCAATGGCGCCGAGCGCGGGCAGGGGCAGGGCGGGGTTCCCGAGCCGCGACAACTGCTGGTCGCGAAAACTTTGCAGCGCGGAGGGCGCTGTAGTGTAGTGCCCATGGCAATCGATGATCAGCATCACGAGGCTCCAGGCGGTTCAGGACTGCGTGCTAGCACTGCGTCCAGCATTTCATCGAGCGACGCGTCGCTGATTGCGTGCCCGTGGGCGCCGGCCCAGCTCTGCCGCTCGACGCAGGCCCGGCTCATCCACGGCGCCACGCCCGCGTCGGCGACGGTGCGTGCGACCTCGCGCATCTCTTCAGCACGCCGCGCGCCGTGCTGCAGCGACCGCGCGATCATGTAGCGCGACAGGCTCCGCCAGTCGCTCGCCGGCAAAAGGTCGTGCAGGGAGTCGAGTACCGCGTCCTCGACCTGATAGTGGCGCGCGGCCAGTAACGACTCGGTGAGCAGCGCCTCGACACCCTTGATCATTACGCTGCGGCACATCTTGGCAGCCGAGGCGCGTCCCAGCGCGTTCGAGAACACCTTGGCACCGGCGAAGCCGAGCTGCCGGGCGTGCGGGTGAAAGGCGGCCGCGTGCGGCCCGCCGAGCAGGATGGGCGAAGCGATCCCTAGCGGAGCGATCGGCGCCATTACCGCCGCCTCGACGTAGCGCCCGCCTCGCGCAATGACCGCCTCGGCAGCCTCGGCCTTCGAGTGAGGCGAAACGGAGTTGAGATCGAGGTAGAACGCGTCCGGGGCGAGCGCCGGAGCGACTTCGCGCGCGACCTCGATGCACTCGGCGGCGGTGACCGCGGAAATGACGACGCTGGCCCCGTTGAGCGCATCGGCCAGGCCGTACCCGGCGCGCACGCCCGCATCGCGAAGACCGCGACTCGGCGCGCTCTCGGCGTCCGAAAACTTGATGTCCCAGGCGCTGACGGCGCCGGCACCGCTCGCCCGCAAGTCGGCCGCGAGGGCCTGTCCGACCTCGCCGAAGCCGACAAGGCACACGACGCGCGTGGTCATGTCGCCTCCCAGGCGGATGTCGGCACGAACACTTCGCCGCGCATCAGCAGCCGTGCGGTTCTGAGGAGGGCCGAGCGCTTTACCTCAACCGCCGCGCCGTTGCCCGTCACTTCCATCTCGACGGTGAAGAAGCCGGTCGGGTGCTCGATTTCAAGCAATCGTGTCGCGGAGCCAGACGCTGCCCTGGCGCCGGCGACTCGCGCCGCCACGCTACCGGGCACGACGATAGCGGTCGCGACGCTGACGGCGCCGAGCACGCCAATCGCCTCGTGCACGCGGTGGGGAATGAAGGTCCGCGTCGTGAGGACGCCCTGCGCGCGGGGCGGCGAGACCAGGGTCATCTTCGGCACGGTCTTTTTCGCGACATCACCGAGGTTCATCCGCGGCCCGATCTCGAGGCGGATCTTCTCGATCCGCGCCTTGAGCGTCGCGTCGACCTCGAGAGCCTCCGGGGTCTCGTCGCCCGCCTTGCCGAAGTCGGCCGCCGCCAGGATCACGACCGGCATGCCGTTGTCGATGCAGGTCACGTCGATCCCGTCGACGCGATCGACGACGGCGCCCGTCGGGAACAACGAGCCGCAGCTCGAGCCCGCCACGTCGAGAAAGTCGATCGGGATCGGCGCGGCGGTTCCGGGGACGCCGTCGATCCTCGCAGTGCCCTGATATTCAACCGCTCCCCCTGGCGTCTGCACGCGAGCGACCGCGATGCTCGCGGTATTGACCATGTGGATGCGCACGGTCGTCGTCGCTCCGGCAACGGCAACGAGGCCGTTGTCGATCGCCCAGGGCCCGACACCGGCGAGGATGTTGCCGCAGTTCTGCGCATCGCTGACCTCCGCGCGATCGACGAACACCTGCAGGAACAGGTAGTCGACGTCGGCGTCGCCCCGCGAGGAAGGCCCGATGACGGCGACCTTGCTGGTCAGCGGGTGGGCACCGCCGACGCCATCGATCTGCCGAAGGTCCGGCGACCCCATCGCCGCGAGCAGGACGCGATCGCGGGCCGCACGCTCCGCCGGCAGGTCGCGCACGTGAAAGAACAGGCCCTTCGAGGTCCCGCCGCGCACCAGCGAGCAGGGGATTGCCTTTTGCACGGTGTCTACTCGTCGCCGGCCGCGTCCTGGTAGACGAGGCCCTTCTCGGTCAGGCGCTCACGCATGCCATAGATGTCGAGCCCGAGCTCGCCGGCCTTGAGGCGCGCGCGCACGAGCGCTTCCTTCTCCTCCCGGACCGCGCATTTGAGGAGCGTTGCGGCAGCATCGCGCCGGGGGACCACGCAGACTCCGTCGTCGTCCGCCACGATCACGTCGCCGGGATGGATCAACGCTCCGCCGCAGACGACCGGAACGTTCACGCTGCCGAGCGTCTCCTTGACGGTGCCCTGCGCGTACACGCACTTCGACCACACCGGAAATGCCATCGCGGTCAGGTCGCGGACGTCACGCACGCCGGCGTCGATGATGAGCCCGCGGACGCCTCGCGGTTGCAGGGAGCTTGCGAGCAGCTCGCCAAAATACCCTGCGTCGGAAAACGAGGTCGGCGCGACGA
Source organism: Pseudomonadota bacterium (assembly GCA_025355245.1). Taxonomy (GTDB): domain Bacteria; phylum Pseudomonadota; class Gammaproteobacteria; order Steroidobacterales; family Steroidobacteraceae; genus CAIKZZ01. The sequence goes on from JANXZZ010000171.1 coordinate 27,364, forward strand.
CGAGGACATCGCCCTCGCGGCACTGCTCGACCGCCACGTGGATCATCCAGTTGTCGCAGGGTGCGACGCTGACGGTGACCGCCGTGCCGGCGATCCGGGCACCCGCGTAGATGGGGCGCAGCTCCGGTGCCAGCAGGCCCGTACGTCCCTGGGCCTCGTGAACCGTTGCTACGCCGAAGGAAGCGATGCCGTCCACCGTCTCGCGGGCGGCGCGGGGGGTATTTCGAATGACGACATTCACGTCGGTTCTCCGCGTGTTGCGAGGCAGCATGAAATACGCATGCAAGTCTGATCTCTCGGCCGCACCGATACCAATTGCATTTCCAGTAGGGGTATAAGAGATTACTAACAGATGGCGACAAACCTTCGTACCCTGCAGATATTCCGCGAGGTCGCCCGGCGTGGCGGCGTCAGCGCCGCCGCACGCGCGACCTACGTCTCCCAGCCCGCCGCGACGCAGGCGATCGCCGCGACCGAACGTCACTTCGGAGCACGCCTCTTCGAGCGGACCAGCCGTGGGATGTCGTTGACGCCGGCTGGGGTTCTCGCGAAGCCGCGCATCGAGCGCGCGCTCGAACACATAGGCGAGGGAATAACTGACGTGCGCCGCGGTCGCGCGGTCTCGGCCCGCTCGGATCGGGCGATCTCGCTGGCGCAACTCGAAGCGCTGGTCGCGGTCGTCGAACACGGACAGTTCGGTCGCGCCGCCAAAGCCGCGAAGCTCGCGCGGCCAACCTTGCATCTCGCCGCGCGAACGCTCGAGGAGCGGGTCGGGGTCGCGCTGTTCGAGCGCACCAGCTTCGGCGTCCAGCCGACGAAGGAGGGAGAACGACTGGCCTCGCAAGTGCAGCTGGCGTTTTCCGAGCTGCGCCAGGCGCGCGCCGAAGTCGGCTCATTGATGGGCGCTGGCGGCGGGCGCAGCGTGCTCGGCGCCATGCCGCTCGCGCGCAGTTTCCTCGTGCCCGCAGCGGTGCTTGAGTTCACCTCCGTCCACGCCGGCCATGCGGTTTCGATACTCGACGGAACCTACGAGAGCCTGCTGAGTGCGCTTCGCGTCGGCAACGCTGACGTGCTGATCGGCGCGCTGCGCGACCCGGCGCCGGCGGACGACGTACGCGAGGAACTCCTGTTCGAGGACCCGCTGGCGCTCGTCGTCCGCGCGGGGCACCCTCTGGCGCTGGCGAGCGCGCCGCGGGGAGATTCGCTCGCGCACTTTCCCTGGATCGCACCGCGCACGGGCTCGCCGCTCCACCGCCAGTTCAACCAGCTCTTCGCGGACGCGGGCCTCGAGGTTCCGCAGAGCCCGATCGAGTGCAACTCGCTGGTTGCCTCGCGCGCACTGCTGCTCAACAGTAATCGGGTAATGCTCCTGTCCGCGCACCAGGTTCAACACGAGCTCGAGACGGGGCTCCTGGTCGCGCTTCCGCACCCGCGCGGGCGGGTTGTGCGCGCGATCGGGCTCACAACCCGGCGCGACTGGCGCCCGACGGCGGCGCAGCAGGAACTCGTCGCAGCCCTGCGCCGGGCGGCGGCGCGGATCGGTGCCTTGCCCAAGGTTCGTTCTCGGGATGCGACCGAAGCCGCGTCCCGCGGCGCCTAGCCTCTCGGGCTTGTGCGAAAGGATCGCGGCGTGACGCCCATGCGTTGCGTGAAAAACCGGCTGAAGTACGCTGGATCCTCGAAGCCGAGAAAGTAGGCAATCTCGCTGATCGAAAGACCCGTGTAGCGCAATTGGCGCTCCGCTTCGATCAGGAGGCGCGCGTGCACGATCTCGATGGGCGATTGCCCGGCGACGGCGAAGCAAGCCTTGCGCAGCGCCGCCTCCGAGGCTCCTATCGCGCGGGCGTAGGTGGCGATTCCGGGATGCTCGCGGTAGCGCCGTTCGAGGGTCTCGCGAAACCGCCCGACGAGCTCCCGGGCGCGGTTCGCAGGCGTCGGGCACGGCATGCCGGCGCCTTGCGTGAGCCGCAGCAACTGAGTCAGCAACGCAACCAGGAGACCCTGCAAGGAACTCTCTCGCCCGAGCGCCGAGCGCGAGAACTCCCTAAGCAGCATCGTCGCGAGTTCCTCGGTATCGGTCGCGCCAAGCCGTCGCGCATCGATCTGGGCGGCCGTCGGTGTTTCGAGCAGATCGACGAGTCCGCGCGCCGCTCGCAGCGCCGCCCGCGCAAGTTCGGGCGCGAAAGTAACGACAATGCCGTCGGTGTTGCGCGCGAACTTGAAGGAATGGACGGTGCCAGGCGGCACGATGACAGCCGCGGGACCGACGAGCGATTCCGGTCGGCCGTCGAGTTGAACCGCGACTCGTCCGCGCCACACGATGAGGATCTGGTGCAGGTCCCGATGGCGGTGCGCCCGGATCTTCCAGTCGTGCAGGCGACTGCGCGCGGCGATCGTCTCGACGTGAACCGTGCGCTCGTCCGGCGCGCGCAGCGGCTCGCCGTATAGGAAAAACGCCGGAACGATTCCGGGGTCGGAATTGGACGGATGGTCGGGGCGACGACGGCTCATGGCTTGAAAAGTACAAATTCCTGAAGCTCCCGTCCATTGCCGCCGCAGCCTCGGTCGGTAATCTGGGCGCAGGTTGCCGACGCGCCCGGAAGCTCCCGTGTCCCATCGTCCCGAAACGCCATGATCAGAACGCAGGTCGCCATCATCGGCGCCGGGCCGTCCGGACTCCTGTTGTCCCAGCTGCTGCACCGCAACGGCATCGACAGCGTGGTGCTCGAGCGGCGCTCCCGGGACTACGTCGAAGGGCGCATCCGCGCGGGCCTGCTCGAACGCGGCACGGTCGAGCTTCTCGAGGCCGCGGGTGTCGGCGAGCGCCTTAACCGCGAGGGACTCGTCCACGACGGCGTGGAGCTCGCATTTTCCGGTCGAATCCACCGCGTGGACCTAAAGGCCCTCTGCGGCCACGCGATGACCGTGTACGGTCAAACGGAGATCACCAAGGACCTTGGCGATGCCCGGGTGGCCGCGGGCGGGACGGTCCTCTACGAAGTGGACGACGTGACGGTCAACGGCATCGACTCGGCGCGCCCGCGAATCGCGTTCAGCTCGCTCGGCATCCGCGACGAAGTCGAATGCGATTTCGTGGTCGGGTGCGACGGCTTCCACGGCGTGACCCGGCGGAGCGTGCCCGCGGCGACCATAACAACCCACGAGCGCGTCTACCCGTTCGCATGGCTTGGCGTGCTCGCCGACGTGCCTCCCGTCGCGGACGAACTCATCTACGCCAATCACTCGCGCGGATTCGCGCTTTGCAGCATGCGATCGCGGACCCGCAGCCGCTACTACCTGCAGTGCACGCCGGCCGATCGGGTGGAAGACTGGTCCGACGAGCGATTCTGGGATGAATTGCGCAGTCGCCTCCCTGAGGCCCACGCGATCCGGATGCAGACCGGCCCGTCAATTGAGAAGAGCATTGCGCCGCTGCGCAGTTTCGTCGCCGAACCGATGCGCTTTGGCCGCCTGTTTTTGGTCGGCGACGCCGCGCACATCGTGCCACCAACCGGAGCGAAGGGCCTCAATCTCGCGGCCGCCGACGTGCGCGTGCTTTATCAGGGGCTCATCGAGTTCTACCGCGGTCGCGGCGACCGCCTGCTCGACGAATACTCGTCGCGCGCCCTCGCCCGTGTCTGGAAGGCGACGCGGTTCTCATGGTGGTTCACGACGCTGATGCATCGGTTCTCGGACGAGCCCTTCGCGCACAAGCTGCAGCTCGCCGAGCTCGAGTACCTCGCCGAATCGCCGGCCGCGTCCCGTGCCTTCGCCGAAAACTACGTCGGCCTAGACTTCACCTGAGCCCGCGCGCGCCCGCGTTCGCGGCGGTCGACGGTTTGCGGCGTTCCGGGCACACTGACCGCCCGGATTCCCGCCGTTCGACCCGTAATGCACGTCCCGCTCGAAGGAACAGGCCCCGTCGATGTCGCCTTGCGTCGGCGCGCCGCCGCCGCACTCGCGGGCGTCCTGCCGGCGCGCGCGATCCTCGCCGATTCCGAACGCACGCGCCCCTACGAGTGCGATGCGCTGACGCTGTACCGCCAGCCACCGATGATCGTCGTGCTGCCCGAAAGCGAGGCCGAAGTGGCGGCGGTCCTCAGGGTCTGCAGCGCCATGGCGATCCCGGTGGTCGCGCGCGGCGCCGGGACTGGACTTTCGGGGGGCTCGCTGCCGCATGCCGCCGGCGTCCTCATGTCGCTCGCGAAGCTCGACCGGATACTGGCGATCGATCCGGACGCGCAGACCGCGCGCGTTCAGCCGGGTGTCCGCAACCTTGCGGTATCGGAAGCCGCCGCGCCGCACGGTCTCTTCTACGCGCCCGATCCGTCGAGCCAAGTCGCCTGCACGATCGGCGGCAACGTTGCGGAAAACTCGGGCGGCATCCACTGCCTCAAATACGGGGTTACGCTGCACAACGTGCTCGCAGTCCGCGGCCTCACCGTCGATGGCGAGACGGTCGAGCTCGGCTCCGCCGCACTCGACAGCCCCGGACTCGATCTCCTCAGCCTCGTGCTCGGCAGCGAAGGCATGCTGCTCGTCGTGACGGAAGTGCTGGTCAAGCTCCTGCCGCGACCCGCCGTTGCCCGGTGCTTGATGGTGAGTTTTGCTGACATCGAAACGGCAGGCGTCGCCGTCGCGGCCGTCATCGGCGCGGGCCTGATACCGGCCGCGCTCGAGATGATGGACCAGGCAGCGGCCCGCATGGTCGAGCCCTTTGTCCACGCGGGCTACGACCTCGACGCTGCAGCGATCCTGCTCTGCGAATCCGACGGTACCGCGGAGGAAGTTGCCGAGGAGGTCGAGCGCATCAGCGAGGTGCTGCGCACTCACGGCGCGACCCGGATCGCCGTGGCCGCGAACGAGGCGGAGCGCGCGCGCTTCTGGGCCGGACGCAAGAATGCGTTTCCGGCCGCGGGGCGGGTTTCCCCCGACTATTACTGCATGGACGGGACCATCCCGCGGCGGCAGCTCGGAAAGGTACTGAAAACCATCCGGCAGATGGAAGAGACGTACGAATTGCGGTGCCCAAACGTGTTCCACGCCGGTGACGGCAACCTGCATCCACTCATACTCTTCGACGCAAACGATCCCGCGTCGGTCGAGCGCGCGCTCGCGTTTGGCGATGCGATCCTGAACCTGTGCATCCAGGTCGGCGGGACGGTGACCGGCGAGCACGGCGTTGGTGTCGAGAAGGTGGGCCAGCTGTGCGAGCAGTTCGATGCGGCCACGCGCGAAGCCTTCTTCGCGATCCGCCGGGCGTTCGATCCGCGCGGGCTGCTTAATCCCGGCAAGATGCTACCGAGTCTGCAGCGCTGCGCCGAGTATGGCCGCCAGCACGTGCACCGCGGCCAGCTGCCGTTCTCGGACCTGCCGCGACTCTGATGCCAGCCGCGACAGCCCCGACACCCGCCCTCGCGCGACTCACCGACCAGGTTCGTGCGGCGGCGGCCGGCCGACGCCCGCTCCTCATCGAGGCGGGCGGCACCAAGCGGTTCTACGGAAATGCTACGAGCGGGGAGCGGCTCGATCCGCGCGAATCCGCCGGGATCGTCGACTACGAACCAACGGAACTGGTCGTCACCGTCCGCGCGGGCACGCGGCTCGCTGAACTCGAGGCCACGCTAGAGGAGCGCGGCCAGATGCTCGGCTTCGAGCCACCGCACTTCGGTGATTCGGCGACGGTCGGTGGATGTGTCGCGGCAGGACTCGCGGGGCCGCGCCGCGCGGCCGCGGGCGTCGCGTCCGGTGCGATACGCGATTCGCTGCTGGGAGCGAAGTTGCTGGACGGACGCGGCGCAGTGCTCTCGTTCGGGGGCACCGTCATGAAGAACGTCGCCGGCTACGACGTGTCGCGGCTGCTCGCGGGCTCCCTCGGTACTCTCGGCGTGTTGCTCGAGCTTTCCATCCGGCTTGCTCCGCGACCGTCGCTCGAGAGAACGCTGCGCCTCGATATTGGCGAGCAAGCAGGGCTCGAGCGCTGTATCGCGTGGAACCGGCGCGGCTGGCCGATTTCCGCGACGCTCTGGGAGCGGGAGTGTCTCTACGTGCGCCTCTCGGGCGCCCGTGCCGCCGTCATCGAGGCGACGAGAGGAATCGGCGGCGAGCCCCTGGACGAGCCGGCCGCGGAGGCACTGTGGGTGCGCGTGCGGGAGCAGGGCACCGAATTCTTTGCGGCGGCGCGCGTCCTCTGGCGGGTGTCCGTGCCGGCGTGCGCGCCGCCGCTCGCGTTGCCCGGCGAGCAGCTGATCGAGTGGGGCGGCGCGCTGCGCTGGCTCTCGACGCCGGTCGGAGTCGAGGAGATCCGCGCCCGCGCGGCGGCGCTTGGCGGTCATGCGACGCTGTTTCGCGGGCATGCCGCCGGGACGAACGTCTTTACGCCCCGCGCGCCGGTCGTGGCCCGCCTCGAGTCGCGCATACGCGCCGAGTTCGATCCAGCTGGGATCTTCAATCCGGGTCGGATGTATGCAAACGAAGCTGGCTGACTGGATCCGCGATACGCCGCGGGGTCGGGAGGCCGAGTCCATCCTGCGCACGTGCGTGCATTGCGGGTTCTGCTCGGCGACGTGCCCGACGTATCTGCTGCTGGGCGATGAGCTCGACGGTCCGCGCGGCCGCATCTACCTGATGAAGGAGATGCTGGAAGGCGCGGAGGTCACGTCCCGGACGCAGCTGCACCTCGATCGGTGCCTCACCTGCCGTGCCTGCGAGACCGCCTGCCCGTCCGGTGTTGAGTACGGTCGGCTTCTCGATATCGGTCGGGAAGTGATGGAGGAGCGGGTCCCGCGCCCGCTCGCCGGGCGCGCCGCGCGCGCGGTACTGCGCAACGTCCTCACGGGCGCGCTGTTCGCGCCGCTCTACCGGCTCGGCGAAGCATGTCGGGCCATCCTGCCGGCGGCGCTACGCGCAAAGGTGACGGCGCGGCGTCCGTCCGGTCCGTGGCCTAAGTGGCATCACGCCCGCCGTATGCTGATCCCCGGCGGCTGCGTTCAAGGCGCCATGGCGCCCACGATCGATGCGGCGACGGCGCGTGTGCTCGACCGCATCGGGATCGAGGTCGTGAGAGCCCCGAAAGATGGCTGCTGCGGAGCGATCCGCCAACACCTCGGCGCCGTCGACGCCGCGCGCGATGACGCGAGGCGCAACATCGATGCGTGGTGGCCGGCGATCGAGGCGGGCGCGGAGGCCATCGTCAGCACCGCGAGCGGCTGCGGCGTGATGATCAAGGACTACGGGCACCTGTTGCGGGAGGACGCGCGCTACTCCGAGCGCGCGGCACGGGTTGGTGCGCTCGCGCGCGACGTGAGCGAAATCGTGCGGGCGGCCGGTCCCGAGCTCGCCCCGCGCATGCGCCGGGGTCTCTCTTCGCGCATCGCCGTCCACGGTCCCTGCACGCTGCAGCACGGGCAACGCCTGCCGGGAATCGTCGAGGGGCTGCTCGGCGCTTTTGGCGCCGAGGTGCTGCCAGTCCGCGAGGGGCATCTGTGCTGCGGCTCAGCCGGGACCTACTCGGTATTGCAGCCAACGCTCGCCACCCAGCTGCGCGCACGAAAGCTTGAGCAGCTCGAGGCAGCGGGACCGGCGGAGATTCTCTCCTCGAACGTCGGCTGCATCGCGCATCTGGCGGCAGGAACGGCGACGCCGGTGCGCCACTGGATCGAGTGGCTCGATGAGAACCTCGCCTAAGCGGGCCGGCCGCGCTTGCGGCGGCCTCCACGCACCCGAATTCGGCTAGAGTCGAGCGCCATGAATACGGGATTCACCGCCACCACCCGCATCCCGCTCGGCACAAGTGGTATTGGCGTCGCGCCGCTCGGCTGGGGGATGTGGCGCTTCGCGGGGGCGGACCTCGCGACCGCGCGCGCGCGCGTCGATGCCGCACTCGAGTGCGGCTGCACGCTGTTCGACACCGCCGACGTCTACGGCCTCGGCGGCAGTACCGGCTTCGGCGGCGCGGAGGCGCTGCTTGGCGAGGTGCTCCGCGCGGAGCCCGCGCTTCGCGAGCGCATGGTCATCGCGACTAAAGCCGGCATCACCCCGCCGATCCCGTACAACTCGACGACCGCGTACCTCGTTGCCGCCTGCGAAGCGTCGCTCCGGCGCCTCGGCGTCGACTGCATCGACCTCTTTCAGATCCACCGACCCGACCTGCTGGCGCACCCGGGAGAGGTCGCCGCAGCCTTCGATCGACTCCGCACCGCCGGAAAGATCCGCGCGGCCGGCGTCTCGAACTACAGCGCGCTCCAGATCGATTCCTTGTGCGCGCACCTGCCCTTTGAACTTGCGACGCTGCAGCCCGAGTTCTCGCCGCTCGCGATCGAGCCACTGACAGACGGCGTGCTCGACGTGGCGCTTCGGCGCGGCATCGCGGTGCTCGCGTGGTCGCCGCTTGGCCAAGGCCGCCTGGGTACAGCGTCCGGGAGGTCATCGGGCGACGCGCGCGTTGATGCGGTGAACACGGCGCTTGATGCTGTCGCCGAGCGCGCCGGCGTCGCCCGCGCCGCCGTCGCTTATGCGTGGATCATGGCGCACCCGACGCGGGCGATACCCCTCGTCGGCAGCCAGAAACCTGACCGTATTCGTGAGGCGGCGGGCGCCTACGGCGTCGAGCTCACGCGCGAGGAGTGGTACCGGATCCTGGCCGCCTCGCGCGGCGCGCCCATGCCTTGACGGCTGCGCGCGGTGGTGCCGTTTCCCCAGCTACTGTTCGGAGCGGACTATTTCTACCGCGATGCCCGGCCACCGCGAATGCCGTTGCCACCGCGCGCGTCTTCAACAGGGGCTAACTCGACGCGATTGCTACGCTAAACGGAGATCACCTGCTGGCCGCCGCGCAGGGCTGGAACCTCGGATCGTGAAATTTCAACGCGGAACTGGCCGCGGTGCCGCTGCCGCGCAGCTATCAGCGGCTCGACGACTCGGCGTTCCAGTCACACGGTGACCTGATGGCCAAGGTGTTCCACGTCGAAAACCCGCAATCCGATCGCCCGCTGATGTACCAGGGGATGTCCCACGAATTCCTCTCGGCAACGGACGACGTGGTGCTTCCCGCCGAGGCGGATGCCATCGATTTCGAAGGCGAGTTCGCCGTCATTACCGACTTCGGACCAGTGGGCGTGTCGGTGGCCTAGGCCGTCGAGAACATCAAGCTCATCGTGCAGATCAACGACTGGTCGCTGCGCACTCTCGCGCCGATCGAGATGAAGACAGGCTCCGGCTGGGTGCAGGCGAAACCCGCCTGCAGCGCCGCCCCGTTCGCACTGACCCCGGAGGAACTCGGCAGGGCGTGAGCCCAAGAGCGCGTCGCCTTGCCGCTCAACGTCTGGTGGAACGCCGCGAAATTCGGCGCGGCAAACGGGGCCACGATGCGCTTCAGCTTCGCGGCGCTGGTTGCGCACGCGGCGCGCTCGCGTTCATTGTGCGCCGGCAGGGTCATCGGCGCGGGCACGGTATCGAACGGGAACTATCGGGAAATCGGTTCAAGCTGCATCGCCGAGCGCCGCGCAATCGAATTGCTCGACGAGGGTGCGCACCGAACGGCCTACATGCAGTTTGGCGACAGCGTGCGCATGGCTGCGGTGACCGCTGACCGACGCCACCCTTTCGGGGAAATTGACCAGAGAGGGTACGGCGGCCCGGCGCGCCGCAGCGCTAGCGGGCCGAGGCGCGGGCACGGGACCGCCGATCGCGGGGCTCGAGCTTGGCGGCCCTCTGCGGCGTTGGCAATTGTGGTTAACATGGGACTCCGCCCCGGAAGCCTCCGTTGACCAATACGCCACACACGGATCCCACGCGATCCGAGCTTCGCTTTTCCGAATTCGTCGCAATGATGGCGGCACTGATGGCGCTGCACGCCTTCGGAATCGATTCGATGCTTCCGGCGCTTCCCGACATCGGGCGGTCGTTGAGCGTCGAGGACGGAAACCGGCTGCAGTGGATCGTGACCATCTTCGTGATGGGTGCCGGCGCGGGTCAGCTCCTGTACGGACCGCTGTCCGATCGCTTCGGGCGAAGACCCGTGCTGCTGGTCGGCCTCAGTCTCTACGTCGTGATGTCGCTCGTCGCGGCCTCGACTGGCAGTCTTTCCTCGCTACTGGTGGTTCGTGCGCTGCAGGGCTTTGTCGTCGCCGCCTCGAACGTGATTACGCGGTCGATCGTCCGCGATCGATATTCCGGCGCAACGATGGCGCGCGTCATGTCGATGATTTTCACCGTATTCCTGGCGGTCCCGATCCTCGCCCCCAGTGTCGGCCAGCTCTTGCTGTTCGTGGTCAACTGGCGCGGAATCTTTGGCACCCTGGCGATTTTCGGCGCGTCCGTCCTGACGTGGGTTGCGCTGCGGCTTCCCGAAACGCATGCGCCGGAGAAAAGACGTCCGCTAAGCGCGGCGCACCTGTCACAGGCGGCCTGGTTCGTATTCAGCGAACCCACCTCCATCCTCTACACCCTCGCGATGACGACTATGTTCGGCTCGCTCCTTGCCTACGTCAGCACGGTGCCCCAGATCTTCGCCGGTGCGTTCCACGCGCCACGGATGATGGCCGTCACCTTTGCATTTTGCGCGAGCGCGATGGGGGTCGCGTCCTACTTCAATTCGCGCATTGTCGAGCACGTCGGGATGCACCGCATCTCGCACATCGCCCTCATCAGCTTCATCATCATCACGGGCTGCCACGCGTTCGTCGCCTACCACGGTCCCGAGCCCCTCGTGGTGTTCGCGCTTTTCCAGGCGGCGACGATGGCGACCTTCGGACTCGCGGTCTCCAATTTCGGCGCGATCGCGATGCAGCCGATGGGCGCGATCGCCGGGAGTGCCGCTTCTCTCCAGGGCGTCATATCGACGATTGGTGGCGCCGCGGTCGGCTCGCTCATCGGGCAGCAATGGTCCGGGTCCGTGCTGTTCCTGCCGGTTGGTGCTTTTTGCTGCGGGATCGCGGCGCTCGGCTGCGTGCTGCTGGCCGAAAAGGCGCGACTATTCCGGCGTCTCGAGCCGCCGCGATAGCGCCGGTTCCGATCGCCCGCCCGCGGTCTCTGGAGCTCCTTGTTGCGATTGCCGGTTCGGCCATGTCGGCTCCTCGACACCCGGTGGGGTACTATGCCGGCGGGCGGCCTGAGTCACGGGCGCATCGCTGGGCTTCGTGCCATCCGTTCGGCCGATTGGATGCCGCGGCGGTGAGCCTAGCGGCCGATGTCGGCGGGCGGACACAACAAGAGGGCGCCCGTCGTTGCACGCGCGCTCGACGCAGCCGGCCGCCAACCAGGAATTGTTCCGATGCAGGACTCCGCTCCGATAGCCGCGACCGCCCGACGCGCGATCGTCTTTTGCTTCCTGGTCGCACTGTGCGAGGGCATCGACCTGCAGGCCGCGGGCGTCGCCGCGGGCGGCATCAGCCACGAGTTCCTGCCGACGCCATCCCAGATGGGCCGCTTCTTCAGCGCGAGCACCTTGGGGCTGTTCCTCGGCGCCCTTTTTGGTGGCTGGATTGCCGACGGCATCGGTCGCAAGAAGGTGCTCGTCGTCTCCATCACGGCCTTCGGCATATTCTCGCTGCTGACGTCCCTCGCCCCCGACATGGCGAGCCTGACGGCCGCGCGCCTGCTGACCGGGCTCGGGTTGGGTGGGGCGCTGCCCAACCTCATTGCGGTCGCAGCGGAATCGAGCGATCCCAAGCGGCGCAACGCCAGCATCGCCACGATGTACATCGGCATGCCACTCGGTGGCGCAATCGCGAGCCTGATCATTCTGGTCACGGACGCATCGCACTGGCGCACGGTCTTCGTAGCGGGCGGCGTCGCGCCCCTCGTGATCGCGCCGTTGATGGCCGCGTTCATGCCGGCGATGCGGCCGGCCCGTGCGGCCGGGCCGGTCACCGACCAGGCGGTGTTCTCGACTGGCGCGTTGCGCGAGTTGTTCGGTGAGGGGCGGGCACTGCGCACGCTGATCGTGTGGTTCGCGTGCTTCCTTGCGCTCCTGACGCTCTACCTGCTGCTCAACTGGCTGCCGACATTGCTCGAAGGGCGCGGGCTCACGAAGACGCAGGCTGCCGGCGCGCAGATCGGCTTCAATGTCGGCGGTGCCGCATGCTCGGTCCTCGCGGGCAAGCTCCTCGACTCGAGGTTCCGCAACGCCGGCATCATCGGCATCTTCGCCGCCGTGCTTTTCGCGCTGTTCGGACTCGCGGACCTGCGCCCGCAGCTGGAGCTCGTATTCGCGCTGACGCTGCTGCTCGGCGGCGGGGTCGTCGCGTGCCAGAGCGTTCTCTACGGCATTGCGGCCGACTGCTACGTGGTCGAGCACCGCGGGGCAGGGGTCGGTGCCGCGATCGCGCTCGGGCGCATCGGCTCGGTGGTCGGGCCGCTCTTGGCGGCGGTGCTGGTCGGCGCGGGCCGGACGCCCGCCCAGGTGCTGACCGGAATCGTCCCCGTGGTGGTGCTGTGCGCGATCAGCGTGATCTACCTCGGCTGGGGCGCGCCGCACCGTCGCTCGGAGCCCGCCTGACGCCGGTCGCCGTCAGCGACGCTGCGCCATCAGGTAGAGAACGTCGAGGGCGATCGTGGCGCCCGCGAGTGACGTCAGCTCGGAGCGGTCGTAGGGGGGACTCACCTCGACGACGTCGGCGCCGACGAGGTCGATGCCCTTGAGCGCCCGCAACACGCGCAGCACGAAACTGCTCGAGAGGCCGCCCGCAACCGGAGTGCCGGTCCCCGGTGCGAAGGCGGGATCGAGGCAGTCGATATCGAAGGTGAGGTACACCGGTCGGTCGCCGATCGTCGTCCGGATACGCTCGACGACCGCCTCGGGTCCGCGCGCGCTGGCCCAGTCCGCGTCGAGCACGGTGAACTTGTGGGTCGCGCGATCGTAGTAGGTGCGAATGCCGACCTGCACGGTTGCCTTCGGGTCGATGAGCCCTTCGTTGGTCGCGTGGTGGAACATCACGCCGTGGTGGTCGTGCGCGGCAACGTCGGTGTCGGTGTGCGCATCGAAATGCAGCATCGCGACCGGGCCCCGCACCGCGTGCAGCGCGCGCAGCAGCGGCAGCGTCACGTAGTGATCGCCGCCGAAGCTGAGTGGGCGGCGGCCGGCACGCAGCAGCGCCATCGTCTGCGCGATCACGGCAGCGGACATGAGTTGGGTCTCGCCGGTCGGGAACTCGATGTCGCCGCAGTCGACGACCTTGAGGCGGTCGCCAAACGCGAAGTCCCACGGCCAGCGATGCGGCTCCCACTGCAGGATCTTCGAGGCGATGCGGATCGCATCGGGCCCAAAGCGCGTACCCGGACGCATGGTCGTGCCGAGGTCGAACGGTATGCCCTGCACGACGACATCGGCGTCAGGCGTGGCGCCTGCCGCGCAGAACGGCACATTCATGAACGTCGTCAGCGAGGTCACCGGCATGGGCAAAATACTCCGGATGATCCACGTGCGGGCGAGGCGCGCTGCCCAGTTCGTCTAGCGCCCATGGTGCTCGACCCAGCGCTGCAGAGCGGCGATGCCCACGGGGACGGCCTTGCGACCGAATCCGATGCGAAAATACTGCTCGGGCACCGGCGCCAGTTCGGAGCGATAGATGCTCGAGGGCAGCAGCAGGACTCCCGCCTCCTCGATGAGCCGGTGAGTGAAGTTCTCGACGCCATCCGCCCCCCGATAACGGACAAACGCCACGCAGCTGCCATCGGGGCGCCGCCACTCGAACAGGTCCGGGAATCGCGCGAAGAACTCATCGAGCACGACGAGGTTGTCGCGCACGATGTGCCGATTGCGCTCGAGGATCTGCCCGCGGGCCTTGAGCGCGATCAGCGCAAGCTGTTCGGATGGCGCCGAGTTGCAGATCGACAGGAAATGCTTGAAGTGCTCGAGACGCTGGAGAAGCTCGCGGTCGCGAAGTGCCAGCCAGCCGATGCGCAGGCCGGGCAAGCCGTAGGCCTTTGACATCACGTTCAGGGAAATGCCGCGCTCGTAGGCATCAACCGCCTGCATCATCCGGATCGTCGGGTCGCGCTCGATCAGGCGATAGACTTCGTCGCTGAAGAGCCAGATTCCCCGACTGCGACACAGCTCGACCACCGCCTGGTAGGTTTCCTGCGAGAGGATCTTGCCGGTCGGGTTGTTCGGGAAATTGATCGACACCACGCGGGTGTTGGGGCGAAGTGCGTCCTTCAGCCGATCGGGATCGAGATTCCAGTGGTCGTCCGCCTCGAGCGGCACGCCCGTCACTTCGCAGATACTGAGGGGCACCGTCTCGGCGGCCTGGTAGTTCGGCGTGATCGTGACCGCGTGGTCGGAGGGAGTCAGCAATACCTGCATCGCGGCGTAGAGAGCCTCCTCGGCACCGGCGAAGCAGAGCACGTCATCGGCGCCAACCCGTTCGTAGGTGCGCGCGATCTCGGCGCGCAACGCCGGCGAGCCGTGCGTATGGGTATAGCCGAGGTGCAGCCGGTCCCACGCCGCGCGGTCGACCGGGGTGGCGAGCTTGAGGAGGGCCGACAGCGGCATGCTTTCGGCATCGGACGCGGTCAGGTGGTGCTTGGCCGCGAATTCCCACTTCGCGAGGTACACCTCGAGCGCGAAGTCGCGGCGCGGCAGACCGCTCATCGGGCGAGCACCGGCTGCGCCGGCGCCTCCGTGACCGCGCGGCGGCTGGGGTCGACCAGCAGCCACAGCGTCGCGGCGACGACTGCAAATCCCGTTCCGGTCGCGATCGCGGCATCCCAATGACCGTGATCGGACAAGTAGCCGATGATCGGCAGCGCGATGAATCCGCCCAGGTTTCCGCCGGTGTTGAGCACGCCCGTGGCCGCCATCGTGTCCGACCGCGCGATCTGCATCGTCGCTGCCCAGTAGGGGCCTTCGGTGATTTCGGCGCCCGCAAAGGCGAACGCAAGTGCCGCAATGGCGGCGTAGGCGCTGTCGCAATTGATCGCGACGATCAGCGCGACGCCCGCGAGCGGCAACGAAACGAGCGGCACCACTGCGTAGCCGCGGCGCACGCCGTAGCGCCTCACGGCCCGATCCGAGAGCGCGCCGCCGACGGCGGAGCCGATGGCGGCGCCGATCGGTGGCACCATCGCGAGCCACCCGCTCTGCAGGTCGGTCAGGTGGCGCTTCTGCGCCAGGTAAAGAAACGGGAAGTACGCCAGCAGGTAGAACATGTAGTTCATCGCCGCGTAGGAGATCGCAAGCAAAAGCACGTTCCGGTCAAAGCCAATCCGGCGCAGGCGCGCGAGCGTCATCGGCTGCGGCTTGTCGGCCGCGACATCGCCAAGCTCCGCGATCTCCTCCGCCGTGACGGACTTGTGTTCCTTGGGCGAGTTCCGCCCGTACCAGACCCACAGCAAGGTGAGCGCGGTCGCCGGCACCGCGATCCAGAGGAGCGCGCCCTGCCAGCCGAAGTGCTCGGTCAAGAGCACGATTACGATCGGGGTCACCGCGGTGCCGAGCGTCATTCCGCTCGACTGCAGGCCGTTGGCGAAAGACCACTGGCTCGAGGGAAACCACGGCTCGCAGACGCCGGCGAACACGGGGAACACGGGGGCCTGGGAGACGCCGAGGACCGCCTGCGAAAGCGCCAGCATCGCGAACAGCGCGCCGCCGGTCAGCACCATCGGCGCGACGGGTGTGGCGATCGTCGCCGCGAGGCCGACGAGCCCGACCAGGAAATAGGTCGCGCGCGCGCCGTATTTTTGCCCGAACACACCGGCCGGGATCTGCATCAGCATGTAGAACACCACGAACGCCTGGCCGAGCACCGTGATCTCGAGCTGGCTCAGGTGCAGCTGCGGCTCGATGTAGACGGCCGCATCGAGGATGCTCGTGCGCTGCACGTAGGAGAGCATTGCGAACAGGAACATGAACGTGAAGATCCACCAGCGAACGCGGACCGGACGGCGACGGAGCGGCATTAGGAGGTCCTCGCGGTTGGCGGCGGTATCATCGGTCCATCAGCCGCGGAGCTTGAGCCCCCGCGGGTCGTAGGGAGGCTCGGCCAGTATGCGCGCCGGCCGCAGCTCTCCGAGCACGTGCACCTCGAGCGGCACCGGGCTCTCGGCGATCGGCGTATCCACGTAGGCGAGCGCGAGGCTCTGCTTTACGTGATGGCCGTAGCAACCCGAGGTTACGAAGCCGACGCGCTTGCCCTCGGCCCACACGGGCTCGAAGCCGCTGACGTCGGCGTTGGTCGCCGCGACCGCGAGCAGGACAAGCCGCTGCGAAGGGCCCGCCGCGCGCTCCTTGAGCGCCGCGTCGCGGCCGATGAACTCCCCCTTGTCGAAGGCGATGAAACGCTCGAGCCCGGCCATCGCCGCCGTATAGGACTGCGCGAATTCGAGCGACCACACGCCATAGCCCTTCTCGAGACGCAAGCTGTCCTGCGCGCGCATGCCGATCGGCCGCAACCCGAGATCTTTGCCGTGGTGGCGCAGCGCATTCCACAGCGCACGCTGCTGAAGCGCGGGCACCGTGACCTCGTAGCCGAGCTCCCCGGTCAGCGAGAGGCGCGCGACGACGGCGTTCGTGAGGCCGACGTCCATCCGCTTGAACCCCATGAACGGTAGCGCCGCGTCCGACACGTCCTCGCTCGCGAGGCGCGCGAGGATGTCGCGGGAGCGAGGTCCCGACAGCGAAAAGGCAAGCCAGCTCTCGGAGAGATTCTCGATGTGCACGCCCGCGGGCGGCAGGTGGTCGCGGAACCAGCGCAGGTGCCACTCCTGCAGGTAGTAAGAGCCGACCAGCCAGAAGCGCGTGTCATCGAGGCGGCTCACCGTCAGATCGCCCATCAGCCGGCCGGCCGGGTTCAGCATCGGCGCGAGACGGATGCGCCCGATTGCAGGCATGCGGTTCGCGAGCAGGCCGTCGAGCCAGCGCTCGGCGCCCGGGCCCGAGATCTCGTAGCGCGCGTAGACGGACGCGTCGAGGAGCCCGGCGGCGCCGCGGGTCGCGGCGACTTCGGCGGCCACGAATTGATCGGCGTTCGAGCGCCGGGCGGTCGGCGTCTCGACGAACTCCGGCCGGCCGGGCGCGAAGAACTGCGGAGTTTCCATGCCCCACACCACGCCGAACCGCGCGCCGGCCTCGGCCTGCAGGTTGTAGACGGGAGAGGTCTTGAGCGGCCGACCGGCGGGCAGCTCTTCATTCGGATAAGCGAGCACGAAGCGACGCGCGTAGAACTGCGCCGTCATGTCCTTGAGGTAGCGGTCGTTGCTCGCAAACGCCCCGTAGCGCGCGACGTCCATGCCGAAGATGTCAGCGCCGGGGTCCCCCTCGACGATCCAGTTCGCGAGCACCAGCCCGATCGCGCCGCCTTGCGAGAACCCCGACATGCAGCCGCAGGCGGTCCAATAGTTGCTGAGCCCCGGAACGCGCCCGACGAGCGGATTGCCGTCCGGCGTGAACGTGAACGCGCCGTTCACCCAACGGCGGATGCCCGCCGATTCGAGCGTCGGGAAGCGCCGGAAGCCGATCGCAAGTTCCTCGCTGATGCGATCGATGTCCTCCGGGATCAGGTCCATGCCGTAGTCCCACTCCGCGCCTTCTGTCTTCCAGTGCCGCGGATTGCGCTCGTACACCCCGAGCAGCACGCCCTTGCGCTCCTGCTGCAGGTAGGTGAAGCCCTCGAGGTCGGTCACGCACGGCATCTCGTCCTTGCGCGCGATGAGCTCGGGCAGGTCCTCCGTGATCAGGTAGTGGTGCTGCATCGGCGTCAGCGGCAGGTTGAGCCCCGCCATGCGTCCGACCCGTCGCGCCCAGAGTCCGGCGGCGTTCACGACGTGCTCGGCGGTAACCGCGCCCTGCTCCGTGTCGAGGCGCCAGTGGCCGCCCGGCAGCGGCGTGAGTGCGAGCACGCGATTCCTGAGGATCACGTCCGCGCCGCGTTTCTTGGCCGCGCCGGCAAAGGCGTGGGTCGTGCCGTGCGGATCGACCGCACCCTCGTGCGGGTCGAAGAGGCCGCCGAGGAGCCCCGTCGGGTCGACGATCGGACAGTCGGCGACGATCTCCTCGGGCGTTGCGAGACGCGTGCCGATGCCGAGCGTCTGGTAGAGCGCCCATTCCGCCTGCAGCCATTCCCAGCGTTCCGGCGTCGTCGCGAGACTGTAGCCGCCCGGCATGTGCATGCCGACGTTCTGGCCGCTCTCAGCCTCGATCTCCTTGTAAAGGTTGATCGTGTAGGCCTGCAGCGCGGCGATGTTGGGATCGTCGTTGAGTGCGTGGAAGCCGGCCGCGGCGTGCCAGGTGGAACCGGCGGTCAGTTCCGCCCGTTCGATCAGGGCAATGTCCGCCCAGCCAAGGCGGGTCAGGTGGTACAGCACGCTCGTGCCGACGATGCCGCCGCCAATGACGACGACCCGGTAATGACTCTTCAAGCGCACGCCCCCCAAGGCTCGACCGACTGAGTATGCGCTGCCCGCCGTCGGCGTCGCGCGCGCGTCCCCGGGGCATTGTCGCGGAAAAACGTCGCGCCGACGATGGCCGTCTGCGTACCGGCCCGGCCTGCGGCCCGCGGTGCCCTGCGTGTATGCTTGGCGCCCTCCATGAAGCACTCCTTCCTGCATCCGGGTCTCGGTTCCCCGGGCCGCATTCGCGTGGCCTCGGAAGTGGGAAAACCGTGAGCGCGACCGGGCCCCGCTACTCGGCATGGTCGCTGCTCCGCGCGCGCTTCGCGGGCAGCGGGTTCTGGAAGCCGCTCTGGAGCGGCGCCACGCTCAAGGACGCGTACGACGTCGTCATCGTCGGGGCCGGTGGACACGGGCTCGCTACCGCGTACCACCTCGCGCGCGACCACGGTATCAAGCGCATCGCGGTGCTCGAGAAACGCTTGGTCGGCTACGGCAACGTCGGGCGCAACACCACGATCGTTCGCTCGAATTACCTGCTGCCGGAAAACCACTATTTCTACGAGGATTCGCTCCGACGCTGGGAGCAGCTGTCGAAGGAGCTCAACTACAACGTGATGTACAGCCCGCGGGGCGTCCTCGACCTCGCGCTTTCGGACGGCGAGATGATCGGCCTTGCGCGGCGCGGCAACGCCATGCGCCTCGCCGGCATCGACGCCGAACTCCTCGACCGGCCCGGGGTGCTCAAGTTCGCACCCGAACTCGTCGCGAGTCGGCGGCGGTTCGACATCGTGGGCGGGCTGCTGCAGCCGCGCGGCGGCACCGTGCGGCACGACGCGGTCGCCTGGGGCTACGCGCGCGCGGCGACCGCGCTCGGCGTCGACATCATCGAGGACTGCGAGGTCACGGGCTTGCGCACGGCGGCAGGCCTCGCGACCGGCGTTGAAACCTCGCGCGGCTACGTTGCGGCCGATCGCATCGTGTTCGCAGTGGCCGGCCACACGGGCGCGGTCGGCGACATGCTCGGCATACGCCTTCCTGTCGAGACGCACCTGCTGCAGGCGATGGTGACGGAGCCGATCAAGCCGCTCGTCAACAGCGTACTGATCTACGTGCCGCCGCACGCCGAGGTGTACATCACCCAGTCCGACCGCGGCGGCCTCGTCATGGGCGGCTTCCTCGACGGCTACCCGTCGTACACGCGCGAGGGGCAGTGGTACCGCCTCGAGGACGTGGTCGAGACGGCGGTTGCGCTCTTGCCGCAGATCGCGGGGCTCAAGATCCTCAGGCATTGGGCCGGCACCAACGACATGACGATGGACGGCAGCTTCATCATTGATCGGTTGCGCTACGACAACGTGTTCCTGAACGGCGGCTGGTGCTACGGCGGCTTCAAGGCGATCCCGGCCTCGGGCGCGGCCTGTGCGCGCTTTGTCGCGACGGGCACGGCGCCCGATCTCATTCGCGCCCACGGCCTCGGGCGATTTGCCTCCGGCCACCTGCTCGATGAACGCGGCGGCGGTCCGTTCCCGGTGCGCCAGTGAGCCGGCTCGTCTGCCCGTTCTGCGGCCCGCGCGAACTCGGCGAGTTCCACTTTCACAAGACGCTGCCGGTGCCGGGCACCGGCGACTACGCGGCCGTCTACGAGCGCAGCAACCGGCTGGACGTCAGCCTCGAGTACTGGCACCACGCGCGCGGCTGCCACGCCTGGCTCGAGGTTGAGCGCAATCCCTCGACCGGGGACGTCGCCGCGGTCCGCCTGCTCGGCGGGGGCCGCCCGTGAGCAAGGCCCTGCCACGCAGCGGCCTGCGACTCCACGCCGATCCCGTGCGCTTCAGCTTCGACGGGCGCGCCTACCTTGGCCAGCGCGGCGATACGGCGGCCTCGGCGCTCCTCGCCAACGGCGTGCGCCTGCTCGGCCGCAGCGTCAAGTACCGCCGGCCGCGCGGTCTGCTCGCGCTCGGACCCGAGGAGCCGAACGCGCTCCTCACCGTCGGCACCGCTCCCGGCGTCATTCCGAACGTGCCCGCCTCGCAGCTCGTGCTGACGGACGGTATGGTGCTACGCAGCCAGAATCGCTGGCCGTCGCTGCGCTTCGACCTGGCCTCGCTGCTGCAGGTGGGCGGCGGGTTCTTCGGCGCAGGCTTCTACTACAAGACGTTCATCTGGCCGTCGTGGCGCCGCTACGAGCACCTGATCCGCCACCTCGCGGGCCTCGGCGAGGCACCGGGCGCCGCCAACATCGCGCCGCCGTCGATCGAGCACCTGTCCTGCGACGTACTGGTGGGCGGCGCCGGTGCGGCGGGGCTCGCCGCGGCGCTCGCGGCTGCGCGCGCGGGTGCCAGCGTGGTCGTCTGCGAGCGCGAGCCCGCGATCGGCGGCGAACTCGAGTTCGAAGGCGGCAGCATCGATGGCCGCGCGGCCGGCGATTGGGTCGCCGCGGTTCGCGCGGAGCTCGCGACCCGGGGCGCACGTCTCCTAACCGACACGACGCTGATCGGCGGATCGGACGGCCTCGTCATCGGCCATCGGGCGCCCGGCGGGCTGGCGGGGCAGGACTCGGTCTACCGCATACGGCCGCGCCGGTTCGTGATCGCGATGGGCGCCATCGAGCGACCGATTGCGTTCACCGACAACGACCGGCCGGGCGTCATGCTGCTCGGCGCCGCGGAGCGCCTGCTGGCGCGCTACGGCACGGCCGCCGGCCGCGCGCCGATCGTCTTCGGCAACCACGACCGGATCTACGCCGCGGCACGGCGACTGCTCGCCGGAGGCATCCGCGTTCGCGGTCTCGTTGATACCCGCGAGCGAAGCCAAGTGGCCGGGCGGGCTGCCGTCGAGCGCACGCGAGCGGAACTCGAGGGCGCAGGCGTCGCCTGCCTGTCCGGGCACGCCGTGCTGTCGGTGGACGGCGCGCGCGGCGTGCGCCGTGCGCGCGTGGCGCCGCTGGCATCGCCGGGCGAGATCCGCATTTTTGACTGCGACAGCGTGCTAGTCAGCGGCGGCTGGTCGCCCGCGGTGCACGCAGGGCTGCACGAAGGCGGCGAACGACAGTTTGCCGCGAGCACCGCGGCCTTCGTCGCGGGAGCCCAACCCGATTGGCGGCGCAGCGCGGGCGCGGCGAACGGCAGCCTCGATCTCGCGACCGTCCTCCTCGAGGGCTTCGCGGCCGGCACGGCCGCGGCACGTGAGCTAGACGCGAAGCGCGATCCCGGCGCCGCACCCGCGGGGCAAGGCGATGACGCGCCGAACCTGACGCCGTTCTGGCGCTCCCCGGCGCTTCTCGATTCGGAGAAGCGCCAGTTCGTCGACCTGCAGAACGACGTGACGGTCGCGGACCTGCGCCAGGCGCTCGCGGAGGGCTTCATCGACATCGAGCATGTGAAGCGCTACACGACGCTCGGTGTCGGCACCGAGCAGGGGCGGACCAGCAGCGTGCTGGGTGCGGCGCTCGTCGCCGAACTCAAGGGCGTGCACCTGCCCGCCGTCGGAGCGAGTCGTACGCGGCCGCCGTACCACCCGTTGACGCTCGCCGCGATCGCCGGACACCGCGTTGGCCAGCAGCTGCGCGTGTGCCGGCGCACGCCGCTGCACGAGTGGCACGAGGCGCACGGCGGCGTGCTCGAGCACGCCGAATACTGGATGCGCACGCGCTACTACCAGGCCAACGGCGCCGACGCCTACGCCGCCGGCATCGCCGAGGCCGCGCGCGTGCGCGCGCACGGCGGCGTCGTCGACGGCTCGACGCTCGGCAAGATCGAGGTCGCGGGCAAGGATGCCGCGCGCTACCTCGACTGGATGTACCTGACGAAGGCAAGCACGCTGCGGGTCGGGCGCAGCAAATACGCGGTGAACCTGCGCGAAGACGGGATGGTGCTGGACGACGGAATCGTGATGCGCCTGGCGGAGGATCGGTTCCTCGCGACGACCGGCTCCGGCCACGCCGAGCACATGCTCGCGCACTTCGAGCACCACCGCGACGTCGAGTTCAGCGGCGCCGACGTCGCACTCGCGAACGCGACCGAAGCCTGGGCGGTCATCGTCGCCGCCGGCCCCGCGAGTCGCGACGCGCTCGCGCGCGTTCTCGGCGGCGTCTGGCACGAACCGCTTACGCGACTCGCGCACATGGATTTCGCCGAAGGGGCTTTCGACGGCCGGGCGCTGCGCGTGTTGCGCGCATCGTTCTCCGGGGAGCTCGCCTTCGAGCTGCACTGCCGGCCGGAGCGCGCGGTTGCGCTCTGGCAGGCGCTGGTCGAGGCGGGGCTGCGGCCCTATGGACTCGAAGCGCTCGACATCCTTCGCGTCGAGAAGGGCTACCTCGTGAGCTCCGAATTCAACGGCCAGACCACGCCCGCCGACCTCGGCATGGACGCGCTGCAAAAGCTCGGCAACCCCTGCGTTGGCCGCGCGCTGCTCGACCGTCCCGCGTTCGGGGATCCAGCCCGGCCGAAGCTCGTGGGCTTGCGCGCGGTCGATGGCAAGGCGGTCATCCCGGGTGGCGCGCAGGTCACCGTCGATGATTCCTCGCGCCACTCACTCGGCCACGTCACATCGAGCGCCTACAGCCCGGCGCTCGGCGAATGGATCGCGCTCGCGCTCGTGGCACGCACTTCGGCCGCGGCCGACACGCGCCTCGTGGCCCGCGATCCGCTGCACGGTGTCAAGGTGCCGGTCCGGGTTACGTCACCGGTTCATTTCGATCCGGGCGCCGTGCGGATGAAGTCATGAGCGCGAGCGATCGCCCGCCGGCGCTCGAGTGCCGGATCGCCGGGCCCGCGGCCACGGACTGCCGCGAGTTCAAGACGTTCATGTTCCCGCTGGTCGGTACCTCGACGACGGATTTGCCGGCGCCGCCGGGCGCCGTGCAACGGGACGACCGCGGGCGGGCGACGCTGTTGCATTTCGCGCCGGGTCGGTTCCTGGCGCCCGCCCCCGTGGCGGACATGATCCGCCATCTCGATGCGCTCGCCGCGGCGGGGGCGGGCGCGGTGTTCGACGTATCGGGCAAGTGGCGCTCCCTCGCGGTCACGGGACCGGGCGCGGACCGACTCCTCGCTTCGACGATCGATGTCGGCGCGGTGCTGCTGCATCGCGAGTGCGCGGCGCTTCACCTCTTCGATTGCCCGGTCGTGCTCGCGCGGGCGCCGGGTGGATTCGACGCGTGGGTCGAAGGCAGTTACGCGACCGACCTGCTGGGCTCGCTCGAGCGCGTTCGCGCCCGCCTCTAGCGCCGTCCGCCGCGAGCGGGCGGTACTTCACTCACCGAATCAGGGGAACGTCCAGAGCAAGCCGACGGTGCCGAAACTGAGCGCGCCGCCGGCGGCGCGATACTGCTCGAACTCGACGCGCACGGCGACCGAGCCCGTCTTGATTTGCGCGCCACCGCCCCACGCGAATTCGGATTCCGAGCGATTGAGGCCGTCGCAGCCTAGACCCGCCGCGCAGGCACTGCCGCCGCCGGCGAGATCCACGGTCGCGCGCTGCTGGACGTTGGCGATTCCAGCCTTCGCATACACGTCGAGATACGGCAGCGGCAATGGCAGGTAGGCGAGACCGAACACTGCCGGCCCGCTCGCCTGCGTTTCGAGCCGCCCGGCAACCGAGCTCCCGCGCGGGCGGCCAAGATCGACGTACTCGGCCTCGGCGCCGAACGCGCTCAGCGCACGCACGCCGATCACGGCTTTCCAGCCGGTGGCGTGAGCGCTGAAGTTGAGCGAGCTGACGTCGATTTGCGACTGCCCGATGGCTCCCCCCACGTAGCCCATGAGCTCGTTCTCGGCATGCGCCGCGGACAGCGGCAACGCACTTGTCAGCAGACTCGCAATGAAAAGTGTCCGGGCGCGGCTGAGCGGCATGGTGATCTCCTGCTTTGCCCAGCTAACGTCCCGCCGCGCCACCGGTTGACCGCCATCCGAACGATGGCGGTCCCGGCGGCGATCGGGATCGCGGGCTCAGCGCTCGATTCTATCAGCTCTAGCTCGCGCGGATGCCGCCGCGCGCCGCGTGCAGTGCGGTCAATCCCGGGTGCGCAATCTGCTTCACCGTCGTCGCGACCGCGTCCGTGACGCAACGGTTGTACTGCGGCGACACCCGAGTGCCGGTGAGTGAGCGAGTGGCCTCGCAATAGTCTCCCGCCGCGCGCTGGATTCGCTGGTAGAGCGCGGACACTCCCGCGGGAGTCGACAGGTTGAGGTCCTGATAGCTGACACGGGTGCCGGGGGCGTTCGCCACGGCCTGCGACGCCGCGATCGGCAGGGCTGAGGCGAGGGTGGCGACGAGCGTGGCGATCAGGTAGCGAGTACGGGCAGACATGGTGTCTCCTTGATGAATGGGGATGCTGGCAGAGACAACAGAATAGGATCGCCTCGCTGCGTTTGGGCGTGGCTCGTCTCGTGCGAGCGCCCGTTCACCGCAGTGACGACACCGGGATTCGATGCGAGCGGCGCCTCGCGGGTTTGAACGGACAGCGCGCTGCAATCATCGGACACTCCTACGGTCGACTACACTCGCGCTGCGGCACACGGCCGCAGGCGTGGAGAAGGCCGATGGAGATCACGGGTGGGTGCCTCTGTGGAAGTGTCCGCTACCGAAGCACGGCGGCGCCGATCACAACCCGTGTCTGCTGGTGTCGCCTGTGTCAATACCTCGGGGCCGGCAGCGGTACGGTCAACGTCTGCTTCGCGACGGCGACTTTCACGCGCGAAGGGGCGACGACGGTGCATGCGTCGGTCGCCGAAAGCGGCAACCCCATGCAGCGTAGCTTCTGTCCCAGGTGCGGGACGCCGTTGTTTAGCGCCACGGAGGCGCGACCGCACCTCGTCTTCGTGCGCGCGGGCTCGCTCGACGATCCGGAGCTCGCGCGCCCGGCGTTGACGATCTGGACGGCGGAAGCGCCGACCTGGGCGTGCTTCGACGCGCGCTTGCCGTCGGCCGCCGGGCAGCCCGCTGCCGCGACGCCGCCCCCGTGATCGGGGAACGACCAAGGTGCGCGCCTCCGCGCCTGAAGGGCCCGGCAGACTCTATATAGGAGTGCGCGGCATCGCGCGGGACCGGTCGACCGCCCTCGGCGGCCGTGATCCTCAGCGGCTGGCGGCGGTCGGCGCGAGCGACAGAAAGTAGTCCTCCAGCTCGTGCTGTTCGGATTCCGTCAGGGCGGTGCCGCGCGGCATGCGATCAGCGCCGGCCTCGGGCGCGAGCCGGTACAGGATCTCATCGAGCAAACGGCCGTGCGGGTAGTTGCCGCTGCCCAGCCGGCCCGCGAGCTCGGCGGACGCAGCGAAGGGTATCGGTGGCGCGACGTCGCTCGAATGACAGCCCGCGCAGCGCCCGAGCAGCGCGACTCGAGCCGGGGGCGGCGCCGCGGTCGGCGCGCGCGGCGTGGTCGCCGCGGCGAGCGGATGACTCACGTACCACGCGCCGAGAGCGCGTTGACTCTGGCGGCGCAGGTAACTGCAGTACCCGTCCGTTGCGGTATAGGTGCGATACGTCGCAAGGCGCCGGAGCGTCGCGTCGGCGCCGGCGACCATCTCGAAGAATCCCTGCTCGAGCGTTGTCGCCCCCGCGGGCGCGGACCTGCCGCCGGCGCCGCGCTCAAGGGCGAGTGACCAGTGGTCGGTCGGGAGACCGAGGCTGCGTTCGGTGACGAAGCGCAGCGCGTCGAGATCGAGCGCCGCCCCGGCGCTGCGACTGGGCGTCGTGTGGCCCGTGCGGCGCACGGCCTTGGCGCTCGCGTCCCGCGCGCTTGCCGCCGAGGTCAGTTCGCGGAATTCCTGGTAGTCGTTCCGGATCTGCGGTTGCTCAGCGTCCGGGTAGTAGCCGGCCGGCGATCCGCAGCCGGCGCTGGCGGCTGCCAGCAGCGCGAAGCGGTGGGCGGCAAATCCCGGCTGAACGACGAGCTCCGACAGGATCGATCGTGCATTCAGCACCGACAGCCGCGTCGTGAGCTCTGCGTTGGGAGGCTCGACGGTCGCGCCGTTGTAGAGCGCGCGGCCACTCGTCACGTAGGTGGCGCGCTCGGCGAAGCGGGCGGCGGCGCCGAGGTAGCGGTAGCGCGGGTGCGCCGGTTGCTGCGCGAGAAACGCGTCGATTCCCGCCTTCTCGGCCCTCGACAGCCCCGCGCCGTAGCGCTCGCCGTAGATGCCGGGCCACGAGGGCGGTGTGTCCCAGATCGGGCGGGCGGGTGCGCCGTGGCAGGCGACGCAGCGCGCGGGGTTGGGTTCCGAAATCGTGCGACCCGCGGCTGCGCCGTCTGCGGCGAAGGTGACTTCGCGAAGCACGAATCGATTGGCTTGCGCATCGAATTCCATCGTCTCGACCGAGCGGTAGCCGCGCGCGGCGAGATCGCCGTTGAACGTGACGATGAACGCGGCATCGTTGCCGTAGAGGATCGCGCGCGGGCTGACGAAGCTCGCGCTCTGCAGGCTGCGGCTGCGAAACACGAGCGTGTAGCTCGCTCGCAGCTCCTCCGGAAGTACCGCGACCAGCGCCTCCACGGTGCCGATCTGCCGCGACTCCATCGCCGCGCGCAGCGCCTCGAAATGCGGTGTCCCGCCGCTGGCGAGCGCCGCGGCAAGAAAGAGCCCCATCCCTAGCGTCAATTGGCCGCGCACATCGTCCTCGCGTCGGATTCCTCCCCCCGGTTATCGGCGGGCGATACCCCAGACTGATGCGTCGAGCGCGCGGTACGGGGGAGACGGCCCGGTTCGGCCCTTAAGTCTTCCGTAAGGGTGCCGATAACCGGCTCAACGGACCGGGTGGAAACGGCCCCCGGGGCATCGGCTGCCACGGTCGACGGCGGCGTTGCCGGTCGCCGGCGAATCGAGCAACACGGGCCGGATCGGCGCCGGCGCGGGAGCCGGCCATCTCGGGAGACGGGCGGATGGAGCTGAGCGCAATCTACTCGACGATCCTGCGGGGTGCCCTGGGCCTAGTCGGCTTCGCGTTCCTGACCGGCCTCGGCGGCGCCACCCGACTCGAGCAGCTTCCGCAGAGCTGGCAAGACGACGAGGGGCGGAGCGTCGCGCTCGCGGCCCATGCCGGCCACCGTGTGGTGTTGACGATGGCGTACGCGAGCTGCCACCGCATCTGCCCGGCGACGATTGGTGCGCTGCAACGACTGCAGCAGTCACTCGACGAGCGCGGCCAGACGGCGGATTTCGTCATCGTCGGCTACGACCCCGATCGCGACGATGCCGCGGCGTGGCACCACTACCGGTTGCTGCACGGCCTGACGCGCCCGAATTGGTTCTTCTTGGGCGGCACGCACGACGACACCGCGCGCCTCGCGCACGAACTCGGCTTTGAGTTCTGGAAATACGACGAGCACGTGATGCACGAATCGCGTGTGATCGTATTCGACGCGCACGGGACGCTGGTGGTCGCTGCGGATCCCGCGAAACCGGGGTGGGCGAATGCGCTTTAGAAATTCGGAAACTGCGTGCGAGGTATCTGCTTGAGTCAACTGCGTCGTAGTGTTCGCGGGCTGTGTCTGGCGGCCTTGATGGGTGTCGCACCCGGTATCGCCCATGGCGCCGACGCCGACGCTGACAAGATCACCCAGCTCCAGCAGAAACTGGATCAAAGCATCAAGATGATCGAGGCGCTCTCGGCGCGGGTCCACGAGCTCGAGACCCGACAGGCGGCGTCTCCGCCGGCGGTGGCCGCGGCTCCCCAACCCCTCGTGCCGGCTCCTGCGCCGACCGACGCGCAACGCATCGATAGCGTCGAGCAGAAGGTTGCGCAGATCGAAACGGCCAACGCCACCCGGCACGCCGACGACACGGGGCTTCCGGTGCACGGGTTCGCCGACGTCGGCGCCGGCAACTACAACCCGTTCGATCCCGCGGTCAAGGGCTTCAACGTCGGCAACCTCGACTTCTACCTGACTCCTCGACTCGGCGATCGCACGCTGGCGCTCTTCGAACTCAACTTCGAAGTCAGCACCGCCGGCGCGGTCGGCGTGGACCTCGAGCGCGCGCAGATCGGCTACCAGTTCAGCGATGGAGCGACCGTCTGGCTTGGCCGCTTCCATACGCCGTACGGTTACTTGAATACCGCGCTGCACCACGGTGCGTGGATCTCCGACGCGCTGCGCCGGCCGAAGTTCCTGGCGTTCGAGGACCACGGTGGCAGCCTTCCCGCGCACACCGTCGGCGCCTGGCTCACCGGGTCGCAGCGCGCCGGCGACGACAAGGTCCTGTACGATCTCTACGTCGGCAACGGCCAGCGTATCCTCAGTGGCGTCGTCGACATGCGCAACGCCGGCAACCAGCACGGCAGCACGATTGTCGGCGGTCGCATCGGCTACCAGCTCGGCGCGGGCGTCGCGGAGGGCCTGACGGTGGGACTGCACGCGCTGAGCGCGCGCATCGACGACGACCTGGTGCCCACCGACGCGACGCGCGTGAACATGGTCGGCGGCTACGCGGTCTTCGACACCGACCGGTGGGAGCACGATGCGGAAGTCTACTTCTTCAACAATCGCGACCTGACCGGGGGCAGTGGCTCGCATCGCAGCGAGGCGGGATTCGTTCAGCTCGCGTACCGCGCGCCGTGGGGCGTTCCCTACATCCGCTACGAGCGGGCGGCGTTCCAGCAGAACGATCAGTACTTCTCGCAGCAGACCACCGGAAATTCCTATTACCGGAGCGCAATCGGCGTGCGCTTCGACATCGACCTCAAGTCGGCGTTCAAGTTGGAGCTGGCCAACACCCACGATACGGACCGCATCGTCGACGAGTACAATGAAGCCTTGGTGCAATATGCGATCCGCTTTTAGCGGTAGCAGACCGCCGTCGAGCGCCGTGCGCGTTGCCGCGCCGCTTGCGTTTGCCGCGCTGGTGCTCCTCTGGGCGAGCGCGGTCGCGGCCGACGACGTCTACATCGTCTGCAATGCCGATGTCACGCTGCAGCTCGCCGACGTCCGCGATGTCTTCGTCGGCGACAAGAGCTTTGCGGGCGGGGTCAAGCTTGCCCCCGCGGACAACAGCGCCGCACAGGGCGCGTTTCTCGAGAAGGTGCTTAAGCTCGTGCCCGCCAAGTACCTGGGCATCTGGACCCGCAAGGCGTTCCGCGACGGCGTGAACCCGCCGCCGGTGAAATCGAGCGACGCCGAGGTTTTCGCTTACGTTAAGCAGACCTCCGGTGGTTGCAGCTACGTGACGACGGTTCCGGTCAGCGGCGTCGTCGTCGTCGCCAAGTTCTAGACCGCCCGCCGCGGCCGTCGGGGCTGCCTGCCGCCCCGCAAACTGTGCTCTGCGTCACGGACAGCGATCCGTTCGGCGCCCCATGGCTTCAGGGATTGCCCGAATCGTTCGATAACAAGGCAGGTTCGGGAGGGAGTCACCGGTTGATCGCCCGTAGCGTCGCTGCCGTCAAAATGAAAGGCCTGTCGGTCGGCGGCCGGCTGCTCCTTATAAACGGACTCTTGCAGGTGGCGCTCGTCATCGTCAGCGTCATCGCCTGGACGGCCCTGAGTGCGCAGAGCGAGTCCATGGGCGATCTTGCCCGCATCAGCAAGGCCGCTCGCTACCATCAGGACGCGGACATGCTGCACGCCTCGCTGCGTGCCGACGTCAATCGCGCCCTCGCCGGCGCTCAGCTGGGCGCGGACGAGCAGCGCGACCTGCAGAAGTCGCTCGATGAAACGGCGCTCGATTTCAGGAAGGACCTGCAGACCCTCGAACGCATCGACCTGAGCCCCGAGCTCACCGAGAGCGAGCAAAAGGTCCGGCGCCTCGCCGAGGCGTTCCTGATAAAGGCCCTCGACACCGGTCGCGTGGCGCTGCGCGACCCGAAGGCGGCACAACTTCTGTTGCCGGGATTCGACGAGGCGATTGACGCGCTGCGCCAGTCGATGGATGCACAGACCGCACTCTTCTCGCAGCGCATCGTTGCCGCCAACAACAACGCGGCCGATGCAGCCGCGACGGCCAAGCGCTGGATCCTGTCCGCGTTCATCGTCACGACGCTCGTGGTGGGCTGCCTGGTGGCACTCGTGTCCGCCTCGATCCGCGGCTCGGTGCGCCGCGTGCGCGACGTCGCGCATGCAATGGCGGCGGGCGATCTCAAAGTGCGCAGCAGCTCGACGAGCGCCGATGAGATCGGCCAGCTGGCGCGAGCGCTCAACTCGATGGCCGAGCACTTGAGCGGAATGATCGATCAGCTGCGGGCCGACGCCGATCGCGACGCCTTCGGTACACAGCTCGTCGAGGCACTCGAGA
This sequence comes from Pseudomonadota bacterium, assembly GCA_025355245.1. Classification (GTDB taxonomy): domain Bacteria; phylum Pseudomonadota; class Gammaproteobacteria; order Steroidobacterales; family Steroidobacteraceae; genus CAIKZZ01. The sequence goes on from JANXZZ010000171.1 coordinate 57,912, forward strand.
TGTCCGACACCGAGGACGAGGTCCACGCGGCGATCTCGAGGGCGATGCTCGCGATCGCACCCGAAATGCCGATGGAACTTCTGGTCGCCGACTCGAGCCGTGCGCATCTCGAGTGCGCCACCGCGCATCCGACCGCAGGCAGCCCCGGCTGCGGCGTCGAATCGCCCTTCAGCTGCGTCGCGGTGCGGCGCGGCAACCCGGTTTCTTTCCCTGACAGCGACGCGCTCAACGCCTGCTCGCGGCTCCGCGGGCGCTCCTGTGGTCGCGTTTCGGCCGTGTGCGTGCCGGTCAGCTTCATGGGCCGCTCACTCGGCGTACTGCACACGATCGCGGCCGTGGGCGCTGAGCCCTCGAAGCTGCAGCTCTCGCACCTCACCACGCTCGGC
>JANXZZ010000185.1 GCA_025355245.1 Pseudomonadota bacterium
GTGGTGCGCAGCCTCGAGACCGCGGCGGCGGACGGCCGGCTCGCGCCCTTCGAGGGCGAGACGCGGCTGTTCATCCGCCCCGGCTTCGCGTTCCGCGTGGTCGACGCGCTGATCACCAACTTCCACCTCCCGGAGTCGACCCTGCTCGTGCTGGTGTGCGCCTTTGCCGGCCGCGAGGCGGTGCTCGCGGCCTACCGGCACGCGATCGCGGCGCGCTACCGCTTCTTCAGCTACGGCGACGCGATGTTAGTGACGCCGTCGGCCGGGGCGCGCCACGGCGGCGCGGTGCGGGGCGCGACGTGAAGTTCGCCGTGCTCGCCAGCGATGGTGCCGCGCGCCGCGGCCGACTCGAGTTCGCACGCGGCACGGTCGAGACGCCGGCCTTCATGCCGGTCGGCACCTGCGGCACGGTCAAGGCCATGACCCCCGAGGAGCTGGTCGACATCGGCACGGAGATCGTGCTCGGCAACACCTTTCACCTCTGGCTGCGTCCTGGACTGGAGGTCATCGCCGCGCACCAGGGCCTGCACCGCTTCATGCACTGGCAGCGTCCGATCCTGACGGACTCGGGCGGTTTCCAGGTCTTCAGCCTCGCCAAGCTGCGGCGCCTAAGCGAGGCGGGCGTGCACTTTCGCTCGCCGGTCGACGGCGCCGAGGTGTTCCTCTCGCCCGAGGAGTCGATGCGCATCCAGCGCGTGCTCGGGTCCGACGTCGCGATGCAGTTCGACGAGTGCACGCCGTATCCGGCCGGCGAGACGCAAGCGCGCGCGTCGATGGAGCTGAGCCTGCGCTGGGCGGTACGTAGCCGCGACGCGTACCGCGACGGGCCGGACGGAGCGCCGCCGCCGGGCGTGCTGTTCGGCATCGTGCAGGGCGGCATGTACCGCGCGCTGCGCGCCGCCTCGTGGGAAGGACTCGCGAAACTCGACCTGCCCGGCCACGCCATCGGCGGGCTCGCGGTCGGCGAGCCCGAGGAGGAGCGCCTGCGCGTGCTCGAGGAGACCGTGCCGCTCATGCCGGCCGGGCGGCCGCGCTATTTGATGGGTGTCGGCCGGCCGCAGGACATCGTCGCGGCGGTGGCGCGCGGCATCGACATGTTCGACTGCGTCATGCCGACGCGGCACGCGCGCAACGGCCACCTGTTCACCTCGGAAGGCGTGCTCAACATCAGAAATGCCGGTCACGCGCGCGACTCGAGCCCGGTCGACGCGGCCTGCGACTGCTATACCTGCCGCCACTATTCGCGCGCCTACCTGAGGCACCTCGACCAGGCCCGCGAGATCCTCGGCAGTCGCCTGAACACGATCCACAATCTTCACTTCTATCAGGCGCTTATGCGCGATATCCGGGACGCGATCGCGGCCAGCCGCTTCGGCGCCTGGCGCGCCGATTTCGAGCGTCGCACGGCCCGGACCGTCGCCGAGCCTGTGGCATAATTAAGGGCTAACCCCGATCGCCCGTGGCGGGCTCCCGCAGCAAGGTCTCACCGCATGGATTTCCTGATCTCGAGCGCCTACGCGCAGGCCGGCGCGGCCGGCCAGCCGAACAGCTGGCTGCAGATGTTGCCGCTCGTGCTGATCTTCGTGGTCTTCTACTTCCTGCTGATCCGTCCGCAGACCAAGAAGGCCAAGGAGCACCGCGAGATGGTCGGCAAGCTCAGCGTCGGCGACGAGGTCGTGACCACGGGCGGGATCCTCGGGCGCGTCATCGAGGCCGGCGAGACCTTCATGACGATCGAGATCGCGAATGGCGTGCAGATCAGGGTGCAGCGCTTCCAGGTCTCGCAGCTGATGCCGAAGGGTACCTACAAGAGCGCCTGACGCCGGCCGGCGCGCGCCGCTCCCGCCACTTCCCCGGGGTTCCCTCCGCATGAACCGTTACCCGCTCTGGAAGAGCCTTCTATTCGGCGGCGTGATGCTGCTCGCACTCGTGCTCGCGTTGCCGAACGTGTTCGGTGAGGCGCCGGCGCTGCAGCTGTCGCGCAAGGACGGCGAGCTCTTTACCGGCCCCGCGGCTATCCAGCCGTTTCGCGAGCTCCTCGAGAAGCAACAGGTGCCGATCGAGACGGCCTTCGTGCAGCAGGGGCGGGTGGTACTGCGCTTCGCCGACGTGCCGAGCCAGCTGAAGGCGCGCGATGCGATCGAGTCCTCGGCCGAGGGGACGTATGCGATCGCGACGACCTTCGCCTCGAAGGCGCCCGAGTGGGTAAGGACCATCGGCTTGAAGCCCATGAGCCTCGGCCTCGACCTTAGGGGCGGCATCTACCTCGTCTACGAGGTCGACGTCGACGGCGCGGTCAAGCAGGTGCTGCAGCGTCTCGAGCGCGACTACCGGACGGCGTTGCGCGAGAAGAAGATCCAGTACGAGTCGGTCGACGGCACCGCGGGCGGCGTGCTGGTCACGCTCAAGGATTCATCGCGACTCGACGATGCGCGCACGGCGCTGCAAGCGGTTGACCCGAACGTCACGCTGTCGACGGGCTCGAGCGGCAGTGGCGCGGCGACGATCACGACGACGCTGAACGACGCGCAGGTGCGCCAGCGCCAGGACTTCGCGATCCAGCAGAACATCACTGCGCTCGGCAACCGCGTCAACTCGCTCGGCGTCTCCGAAGCCAGTGTCCAGCGCCAGGGCGCGAACCGCATCGCCGTGCAGCTGCCTGGCATCCAGGACGCGAGCGAGGTCATCAGGCTCCTCGGCAAGACCGCGACGCTCGAGTTTCGGCTCGAGGACCAGACCGGCAACGCGCTCGAGGCGGCGCAGACGGGCCGTGCGCCGCTCGGC
>JANXZZ010000303.1 GCA_025355245.1 Pseudomonadota bacterium
TCTACAAGACGCTGCCGGCGAAACGCATGTGGGACGTCATCATGACGTCGACCTACGACTTCGCGGAGCCCGGCTTCGTGCTGATCGATCGTGTCAATGAAATGAACAACAACTGGTGGTGCGAGAACATCCGCGCCACCAATCCGTGCGTTACGGCCGACACGCGCCTGGCGACGCAGCACGGCATGTTGCGCATCGGCGACTTGGTCGCCGATGGCGGCGCGCTCGAGGTGACGGTCGACCGGCGTGCGCTTGGCGCACACGCGCACGGTGTCGCTGTCCGGCCGGCGGTGCCGGCCTTCATGACCTCACAGTCCGCCGACGTCTATCGCGTCGTCACGAAGGCAGGCTACGAAATTAAGGCCACGGAGTGGCATGATTTCTATACGCAGCGCGGCAAGATCAAGCTCAGGGACCTCAAGGTCGGTGATGAGCTTTTGATTCAGTCGGGGAAGGGGCAGTTTGGACGCGAGGGTAGCGAAGATCTCGGGCTGCTCATCGGATTTCTCGCCGCTGATGGCCACTTCACGAATCGCGGGGCAGGCGAGCAGGCAGCGGTCATCAATCTCTGGGGAGGCGACCGACAGTTCGCGGACCGGATCGTCGATGGCGTCAACGCGATGATTGCGGGCGCAAGCGCCCGGGAGCGCGACTACCGCGTTAGCGCGGTCGCTGTGCCGCAGCGGAACATGGTCATGATTCGCTCGGTGATCCTAGCGCGGCTGCTAGAGCACTACGGGTTCACCACGGCGACCAAGACGCAAGTGCCCGAGGTCGTCTGGCGTGGTTCCGAGGCTTGCGTGAAAGGCTACCTGCGCGCGCTTTTCCAGTGCGACGGAACGGTGAATATCAGCGGCAAGCGCCGCACCAGCTGTTCGGTTCGACTCGCCTCGAGCCGTCGCGAATTGCTTCGCGACGTGCAAGCGCTCCTCGCGAACTTTGGTGTGTTCAGCGCAATTCATCACCGTCGCGCCGGCGGCGAGCGCCGGCTGCCCGATGGCAAGGGCGGCGCGCGTGTTTATTCGTGCCAGGCTGATTACGAACTGATCGTCGACGGCGAATCGCGCGAGCGCTTCATGGCGGAGTTGGGTTTCCTGTCTTCGGAGAAGAACTCCCGATACACGACTTGGGTGGCCGACAAGTTGTTGCAGATCTCGCAGCGCTTTACGAGTGTTGTCGCCGCGATCGAGCACGTCGGCCGTGAAGCCGTGTACGACACGACGCAAGCTGATGGAAATACAGTGATTTTTAACGGTGTCGTGACAGGTCAGTGTGGGGAGCAGCCATTACCGCCGTATGGCTCCTGCCTTCTGGGCTCGGTGAATCTGACGCGTTTTGTACTGAAACCGTTCACGCCGGACGCGACCTTTGACTGGGACGAGTACCGCGAAGTCGTGAAGGTCTTCACGCGTATGCTCGACAACGTCGTCGAGATCAACGGCCTGCCGCTCGCGGGACAACGCGAGGAAATCATTCGCAAGCGCCGCCACGGCATGGGCTTCCTCGGCCTCGGCTCCACGATCACGATGCTCGGCATGAGCTACGGCTCGAAGGAGTCGGTGCAGTTCACCGAGGCGGTCTCTCGCGAGATGGCCGTCGCCGGCTGGGAGGAAGCGCTCGAACTCTCGCGCGAGAAGGGCCCCGCGCCGATCATGAACGAGGAGTTCCCGGTCACCGCCAAGATGCTGAGGCAGCGGCCCGAGATGACTCGCGACGGCTGGAAGCTGGGGCAGAAGGTTCCGGGGCGCGTGCTGCACGCGCGCTACAGCCGCTACATGATGCGCCTCGCCACCGTCGCGCCCGAACTCGTCGACAAGCTCGCGACCTCCGGTGCGCGCTTCACGCACCACAGCTCGATCGCGCCCACCGGCACGATCTCGCTGTCGCTCGCCAACAATGCCTCCAACGGCATTGAACCTTCCTTCGCCCATCACTATTTCCGGAACGTGATCCGCCCGGGACGCAAGACCAAGGAGCGGATCGACGTGTTCTCCTACGAGCTGCTCGCCTATCGCGCGCTCGTGAATCCGCGCGCCGTACCCGGTGCCGACAAGCCCGAGGACGAGCTGCCGGCGTACTTCATTACTGCCGATACCGTGACGCCGACCCAGCACGTCGACATCCAGGCGGCCTCGCAGAAGTGGGTGGACTCGAGCATCTCGAAGACCGCTAACGTCCCGACGGACTTCAAGTACGAGACCTTCAGGGACATCTATCTCTATGCCTACGAGCAGGGGCTCAAGGGCTGCACGACCTTCCGCTACAACCCCGAGGCGCACCAGGGCGTGCTCGTGAAGGAGGCGGACCTCAAGAACACGACTTATGCGTTCACGCTCGAGGACGGCACGGAAGTGAAGGTGCGCGGCGACGAGCAGGTCGAGTACGACGGCGAGACCCATTCCGCGGCGAACCTGTTCGACGCGCTCAAAGAAGGCTATTACGGGAAGTTCTGACATGACCAAGATCGAAAAGAGAATCGCCAAGTTCCGCGTCGACAAGCCCGTTGAGCCCACTCCGCCCGCTCCGGCGAAGGCCGTCGAGAGGTCCGTCGAGGAACGCAGGGCGGACGTTGCCGAGTACCGCAAGGATGGCAACAAGGTCGTGTGGATGCACGAGAAGCTCGAGCGTCCGGAGTGCCTGATCGGCTCGACGTACAAAATCAAGACGCCGGTGTCCGACCACGCGATGTACGTGACGATCAACGACATCGTGCTCAACGAAGGCACCGAGCACGAGCAGCGGCGTCCCTTCGAGGTGTTCATCAACTCGAAGAACCTCGATCACTTCCAGTGGATAGTCGCGTTGACGCGGATCATTTCCGCCGTGTTCCGCAAGGGCGGCGACGTGACGTTCCTGGTCGATGAGCTCAAGGCCGTGTTCGACCCGCGCGGTGGCTACTGGCAGCCGGGCGGCAAGTTCATGCCCTCGATCATTGCCGAGCTCGGCTACGTGATCGAAAAGCACCTGCAGACGATCGGCCTGATGCTGCGCCCCGAGATGGACGCGCACCGCCGCAAGATGATCGACGACAAGCGCGAGGAGTATCAGGCGCGCAACAAGCAGCAGGATGCGTTCTCGCGCGGCCACTATCCCGATGGCGCGCAGCTGTGCGCGAAATGCAGCACCGCCGCAGTCATCATGATGGACGGCTGCCAGACGTGCCTTAACTGCGGTGATTCGAAGTGCGGCTGATGAACTGACGAACCCGTCGACACGCGCTCGAGCCGGGCCACAAGCCCGGTGCCGCGAAAGCGGCGCGAGGCGCGTGCGTTCCGGGCCGCCTCTACCAAGGGGCGGCCCTTTTTTTTCGCCGGCGATCGGGCGATTCGGCGACTCAGCGGCCGCGCGGACCAATGCGGATCGTACGGATCGCGACGCGCACCTCGAGCAGGAACGCGAGAAGCGCGCCGACGAGTGCTGCCATCGCGAGGATGAAGCCGGCTGCGACCGGCAGTGCAAGGTTGAAGTTCACGAAGGTGCTGCCGAACAGAAGCGCGACCACGCTCGCGATCAGCAGCGCCGAGACCGTGCTCAGCGTGATTGCAGTGTTCATGAGGTGCATGCGCCGTGCGAGCGAGGCGAGCTGCCGGCCGAGATCGGCGGCCTCGTCCGGATCCGCCTGGCCGTGGCGGTCCTCGAGGTGGCGTGCGCGATCGACGACCCGCGCGAGGCGGTTGGTGAGGACACCGAGCAGCACGCCGATGCCGGAGAGCAGGAACACCGGCGCGACCGCGAGCTGGATTGAATGCGCGATGCTGGCAACTTCGGCGGGCGTGGTGTCGAGTGTCACGGTTCCTGTCCTCCGCCTGCGGTCGCGACCGGCTCGGTCGCATCGCGCAGGCGCTTCTTGAGACGCACGTAGATGCGCTTGCGAACGCGCGCCACGAGCTCTTTGTCGCCGTCCAGGATCTCCACCACGAAGTCGCGGAGAACCTTGGCGCCGCCGAGCGCGTCCTCGCGCAGGCTCGCGACCTCCTGGGAACTCAGGAGGATTGTCGCGGTCAGGGTGCGCCGGCCGGGTCTCAGGTACTCGATTTCGGCGGCCTGGTCCCAGACGACGTAGTCCTGGCCGAGGCGCTGGATGAGCAGGATCACGTGGAAGGGATCCGTCATCGCGAACAGGCTTCCGCCGAAATGGGTGCCGACGAAGTTGCGATTGAGAAAATGATCCCTGAGCTCCACCGTCGCGCCGCTCCAGTCGCGCTCGATCGACTTCACGCGGATCCCGGCGCCGCGGAACGGCGGCCAGAGGTTCATGGCGATCCTGAGCAGGGTAGGGGAGACACGCAAAGCCATGTGCGATTCTACCCCGGCCCTCAAGTACCTGGCCGGCCGGCCGACTGCATGGCTGACAGCCCTTACTGCGGACGGAGCATGGTTGACCCCGAAATATTGGTTGGCGAGGTAGCGGCGCTGGTGTCGCTGCCGGAAGTCGTCATGCGCATCAACGCGCTGGTCGACGATCCGGCGACCTCGGCCGAAGACATTGGCTACGCGGTCGCGCAGGACGCGGCGCTCACGGCGCGCCTCCTGACGCTCGCCAACAGCGCGATGTTCGGCATGTCGCGGCAGGTGGACACCATCAATCGCGCGATCGCGATCCTCGGCACCCGCCAGGTACGCGACCTCACGCTCGGGCTTTCCGCCACCCGCGCCTTCAGCGGCATCCCGAACGATCTCGTGTCGATGGGCTCGTTCTGGCACCACAGCGTGCAGTGCGCGGTCGCCGCGCGGCAGCTAGCCGCCCGCTGCACGCGCGGTCGCCCCGACAGCAGCTTCGTCGCCGGGCTCCTGCACGACGTCGGCCAGCTCGTCCTTTTCAACAAGCTGCCCGGCGAAAGCCGCGCGGCGCTGCTGATGTCGATCGATGAGCCTAACGAGCCCGACCTGCACCTGTGCGAGCGCGCGGTGCTCGGTTTCGATCACGCGGTGGTCGGCGGCGCGCTCGCGCGTCGCTGGCGCCTACCGGCCACGCTCGTCGAGTGCATCCGCTACCACCACGACCCGGCGGATGCCGATGCCCATCCGCTCGACGTCGCGCTCATCCACATCGCCAACAGCGTCGCGGTGCTGGCGGAGGTCGAGAGCGAGGAGCCCGCGGATGCGCCCGCCATCCATCCGATCGCGTGGGAAATCACGGGTCTCAGGCTCGAGGAGGCGCTTGCGGTCGCAGTCACCGCGCGCGCGGCCGTCGATGAGGTCAAGCAGCTGTTCCACCTGCCGGGCGCCCACTGAACGGGGCGGGAACGCTCAGGGCTTGTTCTTCGGCTTGCGCTCGTAGGGATTGAAGGTCACGGTCTCGGGCCGCTTGGCACCGCCGCGACTGTAGGGGTCGGTGCCGCCCGACTCCTTCGGATTGGCTTTCGACTTTGCGGCTTCGTAGGGATTGAAGCTCGCGGGAGCCTTCGGCGCGGGGTGCTGCGTGGCCGTCGTGCGTTTGATCGCCCCGAGCGTCTGCTCGAGTTCCAGTTTGACCGGCGTCTCGGTGAGCGCGCGTACGCGCTGGGTGCTCGCGTCGCGATCGAACATGCCGGTGCGCACCGCCCATTCCCAAACGGCCTGGCCGCGCTCGTCGAACTGCACGCGTCCCGAGCCCATCGCCGCGGCCGGTGCGGGCGTCGCCTTGTCAGGCGCCCCGGGCGCCGGCTTCGAGGCCGGCGGGTCGGGCGGTAGGATGCGTTTGGACATTCCTGCAACTACCTAGGGCCACGTCACGCGGTTTCCGTGCGTAACACCGGGAACATAAGCCATCACGACTAGTCTAGAACATCAACGTATGGATTTTGTGAGCTGCGCACGGGAAAAAAACCCCGCTTGCGCGGGGCTTCCCGGTCCGCAGTTGTCTGCGCCTGGCTCACTCGCCCGATCGGTGCGCTTTTTTTTGAATTGCCGCGTCTGAACCCGAGACGGCAATCCGCGCTCCCGAGCAGGCATCCCCTAGCGGCCCCTGCGTTCGAGTGCGGGAATTCGACCCCGCACCCAAGAGTAAGCAAAGCCCGTGCCACTTAGTAGAATCAATAACTTGTACAATCACGGGCGCTCCGAGTGTAAGACTTTGCGACACTCGCCCCGCCCCTCGAGGAGGTTTGATGTTCAGAGGCGCCCGGCGCTTCCACGTGTCGTTGGCCGTCGTCGCCCTGTTGGGCTGCGCCGTGGCCGCGAGCGGACCGGCGCGGGCGGGGGCGACCGATTTCCCGCGCCCGCCGCAGCTCGAAGCCGATGTCGCGTTCTGGAAACGCGTCTACTCCTCGGTCACTACCCAGGGCGGCCTCCTCCACGACGACCGCTACCTCGACGTCGTCTACGAGGAGATCACGTTCGCCCCCGCGCTCTCGCCGCGAGAGCGCTCCGACCTCGTCGACAAGGCACGCGCGAAGTACGAGCACATCCTGCGCGACCTCGCGAGCTCACCGCACGAGCCGATGACCGCCGACGAGGAGCGCGTGCGCGCGCTGTTTCCTGCGACGGTGAGCGGGGCGGCACTGCGCGAGGCGGCCGATCACGTGCGCTTCCAGCTGGGCCAGGCGGATCGCTTCAAGGAAGGCCTGGTCCGTGCCGGCGCCTGGGAGCACCACGTCGAGGAGACGCTGCAGAAGCAGGGCCTGCCGGGCGAGCTCTCCGCACTGCCGCACGTCGAGTCCTCGTTCAATCCGCGTGCCTACTCCAAGGTCGGCGCGGCCGGCATGTGGCAGTTCATGCGTTCGACGGGTCGCCGCTGGCTGCGCGTCGACAACGTCGTCGATGAACGGCTCGACCCCTACAAGTCGACCGTGGCCGCAGCGCAATTCCTCAGCATCAACTACTCGATCCTCGGTACCTGGCCGCTGGCGTTGACCGCGTACAACCACGGCGCCGGCGGCATGCTGCGCGCCAAGGAGCTGATGGGCACGGACGACATCGTCACGATCGTGCGCGGCTACCAGAGCCGTAGCTTCGGCTTCGCCTCGCGCAACTTCTACGTCTCCTTCCTGGCGGCGCTCGAGATCGACCGCAACGTCGACAAGTACTTCGGTCGCCTGGAGCGCGCGCCGGCGGATTCGAGCCACACGATCCGCCTCGCGCACTACGTGCCAGTGACGGCGCTTGCGCGCGCGCTCGGCACCGACCGCGACACGCTCAAGAACCTCAACTTCGCGCTGATGGAACCGGTGTGGGCCGGCCAGCGCTTCGTGCCGCGCGGCTTCGAGCTGCGCGTGCCCGCGAGCGGCGCCGGCGCCTCCGAGCACACCTTCCAGAAGCTCGTCTCCGCCGAATCCTTCGACGGCCAGAAGCGCGAGGCGACTCACAAGGTGCGCCGCGGCGAGACCCTCGAGCGCATCGCGAGCGCCTACGGCGTGCGCCCTGCCGAGCTACTGGCACTCAACCAGCTCGGCGGCGCCGAAGCGGTGAAGCCCGGCATCACGCTGAAGCTGCCGCCGCAGCA
>JANXZZ010000319.1 GCA_025355245.1 Pseudomonadota bacterium
CCGGTGGCGCCGCCGCGCCCTTCTTGGCCGGCGCCGCGCCGGCCGCGCCGGTCGGGGCCGACAGCATCGCCTTCAGGATGGCCGGCGTCGCGCCCTTCTTCTTCAGCTGCACGAGCGCATCGGACGAGGTGTTGAATTTCGGCTCGCCGGTCGCGATCGCCTGCAGCACGACCTCCTCGGGCATGCCCGCTTCGAGCAACTTGATGACGTCCGCGTTAGTGATCGGTGCAGCGAGCGCCGGGGTCACGACGAGGGTGAGTGCCAGCAGCAGACCGAGCGTCAGGCCGCGGATCCGGGGGGTCATCGCTTCTCCTTGCGCGCGGATGGGGAACCGTCGCCGCGACCCAGTGCGCGGCCGGATCGAGCCTAGCACGGGTCCGCGTCGGCGCAACGGCAGGCCGCGCGCGGCGCGCGTGCAGGTATGCTCGCCGGGTTGCCGCCCGGAGTTCTCCTGTGCCCTCCATCCCGATCTGGCAGTGGTCCGCCGTGGCGACCGCGCGCGCCATCCGCGCCGGTCACGTCTCGTCGCTGGAGGTGGTGCGCGCGCACCTCGAGCGCATGCGCGCCGCGAACCCGGCGGTGAACGCCGTGGTCGTCGACCTCGGTGGCGAGGCGCTGCGGTTCGCCCGCCGGGCGGACCAGGCCGTCGCCAAGCGTGGGCCGCTCGGCCTGCTGCACGGCGTCCCGGTCACGGTCAAGGAGAACGTCGACGTCCGCGGCCGGCCGAACCCGAACGGCGTCCCGGCCCAGCGCGGGCTGATCGCGCCGGACGACGCCCCGGTGGTCGCGAACCTGCGCCGCGCCGGCGCGATCGTGATCGGGCTGACGAATACGCCGGAGTTCTCGATGCGGGCGTTCACCGACAACCCGCTGCACGGGCTGACGCTGAACCCGTGGGATCCGGCGATCACCTGCGGCGGCTCCTCCGGTGGCGCCGCCGCGGCGGTCGCGCTCGGCATCGGCGCGATCGCGCACGGCAACGACATCGGTGGCTCGCTGCGCTGGCCGGCGCACTGCAACGGCGTCGCGACCATTCGCCCGACGCAGGGCCGGGTGCCGGCGTTCAACCCGAGCGCGCCGCAGGAGCGCCCGCTGCTGCAGCAGCTGATGTCGGTGCAGGGGCCGCTGGCCCGCGAGGTGCGCGACGTGCGGCTCGCGCTCGCCGCGATGAGCGCGCGTGACCCGCGCGATCCGTGGTGGGTCCCGGCACCGCTCAAGGGCCCGCCGCCGGCGCGTCCGATCCGGGTGGCGCTCGCGCGGCTACCATCGGACATGGTCGTCGATGCCGGCACGATGAATCTCGTGGCGCGCGCGGCCGGCCACCTCGAGGATGCCGGCTACCGCATCGACGAGGTCACGCTGCCCGACCTCACTGCGCTCTGGCAGCTGTGGGCCGACATCCTCTGCACCGAGATCGCGACCCTGCAGGCGCCGACGATGGACGCGCTCGGCTCGGCGGACTTCCGCCGCGCGATGCGCGGCATTACGGCGCTGTCGAAGCCGCTGGACCTCGCCGGCTATATGAGCGCGATCGCGATGCGCTCGCGGCACCTGCGCAACTGGCTGCTGTTTCTCGAGCGCTACCCGCTGGTGCTGACGCCGGCGAGCGTACGACCGACGCCGGGGCCGCGCGCCGACCTCGGCGGCGATGCGGCGCTGAAGGACATCTTCTACAACGACCTGCGCTTCATCTCGTCGGTCAACGCGCTCGGCCTGCCGGCCGCGGTCGTGCCCGTCGGGCTGCAACAGGGGCGCCCGGTCGGCGTGCAGCTGATCGGCTCGCGCTACCGCGAGGACCTGTGTCTGGATGCCGCGCGCGCCATCGAGCGGCGCAGCGGCACCCTCGCGCACAGGCTCTGGGCGCGCGACGCCGCCGCCGGCTCAGCGCGGCGCCGCTGAGCGGCGCGCGAGCTGCGCGGCGAAGCGCTCGATCGCGATGCGCGCGTCGGCCCACGGCTCGCCTGCCGCCGAGGCGGTCGCGAGGTCCGGCGCGAAGTACGCGAAGCTGAGCTCCGCGAGCACCTGCCCGTCGGCGCGGAGCAGCGCGCCCTTGAGCGCCGCCCCGCCGAGCGAGCGCGAGCGCAGCGGGTCAAGCGACGGCTGCACGAAGGCCTGGTGGCGGGTCAGGTGGCTCGGCCGGGCGTCGCTGAGCAGGACCTCGACGCGCGCGTCCGCCGGCAGCGGCGGCGCGTGCGGCCCCCGGCCGAGTCGGCGCGCGACCGTGTCGGCGACAAGCGCCTGCAGCACGTCACGCTCCTCGCGACCGTACTGATCGGCGAGGCGTTGCTCGAGCTCGGCCGAAAATCGGACGCTGACCGGCACCGTCGCGGCGGCCGGTGCGGTGACGGCCGGCAGCGGCGCGAGCACGAGCGGCGCGACCATCAGCCAGCGCGCGATCAGCACGGCAGGCCTCCAGGCTGCGGCAGGCTCCTCGTTCGACCGGCCGCAGCCGCGGAAAGTTTCGCGATCACGCCCGCGCCGCGGCCGATCGCCGCGCCGCGGCGCCGACGCCGTCAGTCCGGCGCGCTGGCGGCACAGGCCTTGGCGGCGTTGCTGTACTCCGACTGGATCGCGTAGGGGCGTCCGCGCAGCGACACCACGACCGGGTCAGAGCCGGCGAAATTGCCGAGCGAATCGAAGGTCAGGAACACGCATTCGTCGCCGATCTCGTTGTAGAGCAGCGGTGCGTTGGTCGAGTTCCACCAGGCGTCGCCGTCCGGGTCGGTGATCGTCTCGACCACCTCATGCGACAGCACGTCGTAGGTATCGTCGAAGGCGCCGTTCGGCGTGCCCGCGCGCACGTTGCAGCCGAAGACGTTCACCGCATAGGGCTCGACGGTGTAGACCACCTCGCCGAGGTCGCTGGTCATCACGCTGCTGTGGTACGCGCAGAAATAGTTCGAGGCGCAGACCGTGAAGCTCGCGTCGAAGCACTCGTCTTGCTCGGGCGCGAGGAACACGTGGTAGATGTGTCCGTAGCCACTCGCGCCGCCGAGCGCGGCCGCGGCGGCGTGCGCGACCGCCGCCATGTCGCTGTCGAGCAGCGGCAGCTTGGGCGGCGTGTAGTGCGCCGACAGCGAGGCGCCGACCCGGTAGCGGTTGTCGGCGGAACTGCCGACGTACTGGTCGGTGACGTGAATGAAGTTGCTGCGGCTGAGGTCGGACAGGAACTGCTCGACGCTGCCCCAGCACGACGGCGCCGTGCAGACGCTGCCGTGCGGGTACAGGTAGATCGAGTGATGGATCGCCGACGCGATCGTCGCGCCGCCGTGATTGCTGAGTTCGCCGGGACCGCGCGTCGCGGCCGAGCCCGTCAGGTGGGCGGCGGCGACCGTGCCGAGCGCGCCCATGTCGCTGCGGAACTTGCCCGGCAGCAGCGCGAGCGAGCGCTTCGGCGACGCGCTCGTAAATCGCCGCGACGCCGTGGCGATCGCCGCTCGGTCGGCGGCGCTCACTTTGATTTCGAGCGGCGCGGCCTGCGCGAGCGCCGACGTCGACGCGACGAGCAGGCTGCAGGCTGCGGCCGCGATGCTGAACAGACGGGAAGCGTCCATGGATCCCCCTTTTGCTGATGCAGATGTTGTTCTCGGCGCCGCGGTGCCGCGGCACGCGTCGACGATAGCGCCGTCATCGGCACCACTGCAATCGCAGCGGCGCCGCATGGCGGGCTGCAGGGCATCGCAGCGCGGCAGCGAGCGCCGGATGTCGCGCCACGGCGAAGTGGCCGCTCGTCGAGCGTGCGGGTGTGCGCCGCAGCATTTCGGTTGGCGGGTGGTATCGCGCCGCAGCGGCAGCTGCCGCCGACCCATCGCCTGCGGCACGCAAGACGCAGCGAGCTGCGCGGCGTCACGTCGCCGTGACCGCAGGAGCCGGGCCGGCTGTTCACGTCGAAGCGTCGAACCGCGAGCGACGATCGCCAAGTACCAGCTCTGCAAGCAACGCAGCCCGCCGCCGCCGCTTCTGAACCAACCGCACTGGGCCGCGAACACAGGCTCCGGGCAGTGCACGGCGGCAGTGACTGCCCGTGATCGGCGACGTGAGCCACACGGATCGGCCGGCATTTCAGCCACTTCGCTGGCGCCGACGGCTAACTCCGGGCGGTGGGGCAGACGCCCGGCGCAGCGGCGCATCTCGCGCCCGATAACGGAGTTCACTCTTGTCAATACAACGTATAGACATGATTGAGACGCGCGAGCAAAGTGGCGGTATGGACCGCTCGGCCAAGAACTCCCAGCTGCAGATCCGAGTCACCAGCGCCGATAAGGCGGCGATCCAACGTGCGGCCCACTGCGCCGGGATGGACATGTCGGCCTACGTGCTCAGCCGCGTACTGTCAGCGAACAGCGCCCGCTTCCTCGAGTGCGTCGCGGCGTGCGCGACGACCGCCCCGCCGAGCTACGCGCTCGCCGAACTGAACTCCTTCCTCTCCGGCCTCGCACCGCAGGATTTTCGCGCTGCGGTCGCCAGCCCGCCGGTCGCGAAGCTCACGCCGTTCGTCGCGAACTATGTGGCGGCAATGGTCGAATACGGCTGCGCCCGCTCTGGCTGTTCGACGCCTGGATGGACACGCGAGATTGCGCCGCTCGCCGCGCCGGTCTTCGGCACGACGCTAGCGAGTCTGCGGTTGCACCTGCTGACGCACTCGCCGGCGCCCTTCAGGACTCGCAACATCTTCATCGATGCCACGCTCGGCGAGCGGGTCTAGAGATGGCCGCGCCGACGCAGGCGGATATTCGCCGACTGTTCGGCCTGCTGAACGACGAGCTACGCCGGTCGGACACTCAGGGCGAGCTATTCCTCGCCGGCGGCGCGGTGATGTGCCTCGCCTACGCCGCGCGACCATCGACGCAGGCCGTCGACGCAGTCTTTCGCCCGGCCGCGAAGGTGCGCGAAGCGGCGACGCGCGTCGCGGCGCGCGCCGGCCTCAATCCCGACTGGCTGAACGATGGCGTAAAGGGCTTGGTCAGCGCCCAGGGTGACTTCGCCTCATTCCTGGAACTGGATCACCTGCGCGTGATGGTCGCCCAACCAGCCTACCTGCTCGCCATGAAGTGTCTGGCGATGAGAATTGGTGCCGAGTTCCACGACGAGGACGACGTCCGCTACCTGCTGCGCCATCTCGACGTCCGCTCCTACGATACGGCCGTCGCGATCATCGAACGTTACTACCCGCTGGACCGATTCCCGCAGAAGACCCTCTACGCGCTGGGTGAACTACTGCGGCGCGCGAACTGATCGGCCGGATTGCCATGCGTGCTGCGCGGTTGGCGCTTCCAGGCCTCGCGGATGACGCCGCAGCATGCTGGCGGAGAGGGTGGGATTCGAACCCACGAGCCCCGTGAAGGGCCTCCGGTTTTCAAGTCGCAAACGTAGCTCGTTCGCGCATCGCAGTCGCACGTAAGTGCATGATCGACGTGAGTGCCCGCCAGGCAGTCCGAGGCTGCGTTTTTCGCGATTTCGACCCTCAGTGCAAACCGAGTGCAAATCGGAGCGTTGCACCGGTCTGGAATACCGGTGGAATCGGGAAGACACGCGCTGCGCTTGTCGAGCATCGCCATGGTGTGGGCGCCTGATGCCCGGCGTGACGACGCTCGGCCGATCTCGATCTCACCGGGGTGTCACGACGTGCCACACGATCCGCGCGGCGCATGGAGGCTCTCAGGCGGCGCAGCAGCCAATGCATCCGGTAGAGTGCGTCGGTCGCCAACGCCGGCGGGGCCGCTTCGCCGGCCGCTTGAGCCCTCGCCGCGCTGCCGCCAGTCGCGCCGCCGCTTGGACGCACGGCGCCTGCTCGAGGCGTAGCGGACTCGGGCATCTGCCCCGCGCGCCAACGGTCGCAGGCGCCCGAACCTGATATCAGAATTGGCCGGTCGGGTAGATCCGAAGCAGCGCCGCTGCCCTCCGGCCCGACGCAGCACTCGCATTCAGCCCCTTAAGCCACGCCTCGACGCCCGTGCACACGTCGCTGCAGAAGATGTCCACTTGGACCTGCAGGGCGCCTTGGGACATATTGTTGTGGATCCGCCAGCCCGGCGCAGGCTCACAGAAGTGGAATCGATCGAGCGCGACTCTCGCCTGCTGGAGCGCCGTCACGTCCCCGCCCTCATGAAGGAACGCGCACCGGAGGGCATAGCAATCGCCACCCGATAGAAATACTTTCCGCTCGCGCTCTGGCCCCAGCATCACGACGTAGCGCTCGCCGACGTGAGCGTCGAACCATGCGGCGTAGCGCTTCGACGATGCTGCGGTCGGGTTCTCGATCCCGCTGCAGATGTCCGGAAGCGCCAGCGTCATTGCGAGGGCTGCGTACCAGTTGCCGGTGGAATTTGCAGCGCCGACCGAACGCACCATCGCCGAAATGACGTCCATGAGTAGATCGGCCTACGCCGCCTCCCTGATCCCCTCGCCGAACAGCTCCCCGTAGATCGCCGCGCTCGGCTGCCGCGGCGCCTGCTGCCACTGAGTCGGCCGCGCGAGGTAGACCTCAAAGGCCAGGCACGCCTCCCCTCTTGAGCATCTGTCGCGGTGCGGGCAGCCATCGCACGGGATGGGCTCCCGCGCGATCAGCTCGCCGAGTGGCGCCTCCTGCTGGTGCTCGGTCCCAAGTGCAGCCCGAATGGCCGCGAGCCGGCTGCGCTCCGACCTCGCCGGCTTGGCCGAAGCCGCGCGCAGGATTTGGCTCTGGATCGCTGCGGTGTGAGATGCCATGGCAGGCCTCGAGCACGGAGGGGCTGATGGTAGCGAAGACGAGCGGAGCGAGCTAATCGGTCGCGCGTTGCGAATCTCCGCTCCGTCTCGCGTGCGGCAAGTACCGATTCCCGCGGGAGGCATGGGTATCTCATGCACCACGATCGCCCGACCCGGCGTAGGCTATCGAGGTGGCTGGAAAATGAGCGTCAGGTTGCTACGCAGGCGCCGTGACTGGTTCGAAACCATCGCCGGACTCGCCCTATGACCCGCTGGAAGGCGGTGGTCACTACCGCATTGACGTCGCCGGCGAATCGCACCACCAAGCCACCCTAAAGGCCGTTGCTGGCCCAAAGCATTACGAAGGCAAGTCCTACGAGTGCACCGCGTCGCTCTGTCTTGAGGACGATAACCGGTTCGACTCCAACGCGGTGCGTGTCGAGATTCTCGGCCAGACGGTCGGCTACCTTCACCGCGACGACGCCGTGAAGTATCGCCGTGCACTGAGTGAGTGTGGCAAGGGACGCGGGACGTATGCGGCGAAAGCGCTGATCGTCGGCGGCTGGAAGAACCGCGAAACGGAAGGCTCCTACGGAGTGCGGCTCGACCTTCGATTGGGCCGCCGTTCGCCTCGCCGAGCGCGAGCCGCCACGGCCAATCAGCTCCCATATTCGCCCAGCCATGCGGATTCAAGCGGTCAGCAGGGAAATCGGAAAGTGCTCCTGGGTCTCGTGATGTTGATCGGCCTCGCTTGGCTTGCGTACTTGCTTCGCGCGTGTACTGTGTAGGCCGAGCAACCGCGATCGAGCGCTGGCGCTCGGACATGCCAGCCGAGTCAGCGATTGAACCTCGGGTCGGTACCGGCCCTAGGTCAGTCCGCTTCCCGCTCGCCGGCTTCACCTGCTTGAGCAGCTCGCCGCAGCGGCGAATAGCGCGCGACTTCTTGAGCCTCCGGCTATTCCGGCGCTCGGATCACTTCACCGTCCGCGAACGCAATCGCCGACGGTTCGAAGGTCACTTTCATGAGCGCGAAGTCGTGCCGCGCAATCTGCTGGATATCGCCGTTCATAAAGCTGTTCACCCGCCAACCGCGACCGAGATCAGTGCGGATCGTCTGCCCTGCGGCGATCGTCTTGTCGATGTCGACGAGGAGCGCTCCAACTTTGTCACCGGTTGCATCCCGGAAGACCGCCTCGCCTTTAATCTGGGTGATCGCCTTAGTGCCTTTGTTCTCAATCGCGTATGTCAGCATCAGCAGCGGCGAGTAGCGGCCAGCGCTCGAATCCTCTGGAAGAACGCGTTTGTCGACGACCACAAGCGTTGCAGCGGCCTCAATCTTCGCCGCCGTCGCCTTCCGTTCCGCCTCAACCTTCGCCTTTAGTGCGGCCGCCTCTTCTTCGAATTTCTGCTTGAGCGCGGCCTGTTCGTCGACCTTGGCCTTCCACGCACGGGCATCAACAAGGACCTCTCCGACGGTTCGGCCCACGATCGGCTTCCCCTCCATGCCGAACGCCAGCCCAACGGCGTTCGCCGCCATATAGGCTGCAAGCAGCGCGCGATCACCCTCCGGAAGCGCCCTAAACCTCTCACCCTGTTCCGCCATCTGCTCGAGCGGTTTAGGCCCAAGAACAATGTCGGTAGGTTTCGCGCACGCAGCGAGTGTCGAGATGAGCAATAGCGCAAGCAGGGTCCTAGGCATTAGCAACTCCCCTAAAGCACTACTGTCCACGGCCAGCGCAGAATCCCACTATACCTGTACGGAGCAGCGCGCAGAGGTCTCGCAGCCACGACGCCGGACGACGTGTCGCGCTGGGGCGCGGTCTTGAGGACTGTTCGGGCAAATACGGATTCTGGTTTCGGCTTAGCGCGCATAGCGTTCAGGACTATGTAAAGCTTCGCAGTAGCCGCTATGAACATGGATGTTCGGCAGATGGCCCAACGACGCCCACGCTCCCACGAAGAACCGTTTCACGCGGGCGACCGCGTTGCCTAATTGCGCTCGGGGATCCCCGCTAGCATCTCGGCGTAGACCAGAATTGGCGCGTCAATTCGCGCCGCTACCTGGTCGACCACAACGCCTGCGGACTCAATTCAGAATCGCCTTATCTGGCGACGCGGCCTCCTTCGCGGGCGGCGCGTTCCGGTCCTGAATGATCCGCTCGAGCGCGACCGCTCGCGCAGTGCGCGCCGCGTCAGCGTGCGCCCGCGCGCGCACCTGCTCGACTTGCGCGACGTCCTGCGGACTCCGCTTCGGCTCCGCGTCGCCCTTTATCAATCTGCCGATCCAACTTCGTCGGCGCGGAATGACCGATTCGCGAACGGCGATGTCGATCGCTTGCAGGGCGAGGCTGCAATGCGTAACGGAGGCATCCGCGATCTCCGAAGCGCTCGCGATAGCGCCGGCGTATTCGTCTGCATACCCGCGCACGCACTCGAGCAATGCATCGACCGCCCGAGAATAGGCGGCCTGCGCCTCGGGATCGGTCACCGGCTCCCGTGCCGCGGACGCGAGTGCAACGAGGGCGCACGCGACTACGATGGGCGCAATCGACAGCCAGCGCATTCAGCTCCTCCTGACCGTTTCGAGACGCGCGGCGCTCCCGACGGCTACCGAAAAGGCCGCCACGCCATGAATGCGGCGACGGCGAGGATTGCGAGCAGCCAGAATACGCCCCTGCCCGCGCTTCCGGGCGGCTCTAGAGGCGCCGGTCCGGGGCCGTCCGGGGCCTGCGGCACCCGCTGTGCCGGCTTCTCGAGGCGGCAGTAGCTGAGGCCCGTCCCGGGGATGCCGACGGTCGCGCGCGTCCCGCGTTTCCCGAACGTCAACAAGGCGCCGCGGGCACCGACCGAGACGGATGCGCCGCGCTTCCCGAGGTTCAGGCGAACCCCGGGAAGGATGCGAAGCGAGCGACGGAAGCGAAGGCCCACGTCAGATCCCCTCGTCGACCCAGTCGTCGCCACTCAAACGTTGAATGACGCAGTCCGCTATGGGAATTGGGTTCAGTGATCCATACCAGAAAGACGGGTCGGCCCCGGCCGCTCTCGCAGCCTTCACGAGTCCCAGCCGCATGGAATCGCTCATTCCCGTTTGCTCTGGAATTGACCTCCACGGTATGAGCCGATCAGCCGCGATTCCGAACCGATAGCCCCCTTCGCCATAAGTGATCGTCTCCTCGAACGAGAGACCTCGCTGAACGCCATCAGGACCAATTAAGCCTTTATTTGCCGTGGGTTCCCAATGTTGGCGCGCCGAAAACCAGAGAACGGGCTTTTCGCCGGGAGGCACGTTCTTCGTCGCACATTGAAGTTCGCCAGCCGAGCGGATGGCGTCCATCCGCTCACCTACCGTGTAGTGCCAGACCAATCGCGTCCCCACGTCAGGATCTGCAGGCCGGAGGCCGCGGATCCCACATCCGCGCCTCGATCGCGGAAGGCAGTCCGGCGTCGCGCAGTTTGGTCGCCAGGCGGCGCGCGTCGGCCCAGCTCTCTTCGGCCCTGACGTGGCCTAAGCCTTCGACGATCACATCGTAGGCAGCGATCCATCCGCTCGGGATTGCGGGGGTTTCGATAGGGAATGCCATGTCAGGTTTCCCCGCGAGCGTTGTCGACTACCATCCTCAGGCTTGGCTTCGTTGCCTTCGATCGCCGCGTGCGAGTCCGCGGGAGCTGCTTGACGGCGTTCTGGATGTCGGAGACGCGGTCCCGCGAATCGCCAATTTGGCGCGCGAGGCTGCGCATCATGGCGCCGAGGTCGAGATCGCGCCCATTGGCCGTGACGTGCTCGTCCCAAACGGCCGCGGCGAACGCCGAGGCGACCGCTTGGAGGTCGACAAGACGCTCCCATTCCTCATGGAGGGCCTGCCACGGGTCGATGACGGTGTCGGTCATGTCACGCCCTCCCAGCGTATTCGCCGGACGTTGCTGCAGCTTCCTCGGCGAGAAATCGATCACCGGCGGACATCGCCGGCGGACGGACCGTGAACGGGATCGGGCGTCGCACATGCTTGCGAAACGCCTGCGCCTCGTACTCTCCGCCGCAGTTCCCGGTGATCACGCACGAGAGCGCTGCGGTGAAGGCCGCCTCTGCATTGGGGTGTCCGACAGCCCGAACGCGCGCCAAGTAGTCGGCCACGATGTTGTAGAACGGGGCGCCGTAGCGAAACTCATCCGTCCAGTGACACTCGCCTTCGTAGCGGTCAGCAGCTTGGCGCATTTCGGCCGCGAGTGCAGTTCCGCGGCGCCAGGCAGCGATCGCGGCCTTCGATTCAGCGGGATTGGTGGCAGTATTGCGGATAGCCATGTCGGAGCCTCCTTGGGGCTTTGGCTTGGTCAGGGGCCGGTCGGGTCTGATACACCCGGCCGGTTCCGCTTCAGAATGCGCCGCCGGCGCGACGCCCGTCAACTGTAAGGCGGCCTTACAGAATCCAGGAAGCGAGCGCTACGGTCTTCCCGGTGTCGGCGCGTGCGGCGACGCTCAAGCGCGCCCGGTGCGGCGCAGCTCGCGTGCCCGGTCCCTGATGAGGCGGCCGCGCTGGCTGAACTCGTGTGCCTGGCGCCTCGCGCTCGCGACCGTCGCCAGCATCTTGTCGCGGACGGCCGCCGCATCGGCCGATTCCGGCAGCGCCGCCACGGCGCTTTCGTGACCATCGGCGAGCTCGATCAGGCAGGCAGCGAACTCGTCGACTATCGCCGCCTGCTGCTCGTATGACTTGGCGATCAGCTCGATCGCCCGCGGCGAAGGCCGCGACAACTTTGAGGTCAGACCGAACAAGGATGCTCTCCTAGGTTCTCGGGAGCCCGGTGAGGCCCTGGCCTTGCAGCCAGTACGGGAAAACGTTTTGGCTCATGCGCCGTTAGATCCGTGACCGGCCCATCGCGCCCTGCAGCTCGCGACGGAAAGTCGCCGAGCGCACGACTCGCGACAGGCTCGCCCCGTCGAGCGCGCTGACGGAGATGTTCGCGGTGCTGCCACGGCCGCCACCGCCGCCGCCGGGCTGATTGATGCGCCGCGCGCCCTCGCGGAAGGCGTCCGAGAGACCCGCCGGGAGGATCGTCTCCTTGGCGTGCGCCTGCACGAGCGGATTGACACCCGCCGGGATGTCATAGCCGCCGGCGGACGAGGCGACGCTGCCGCCGAAGGCGGCGACCGCGGTAAATGCCGCTGCCGCAGCGATCGGCGCGAGGATCGGACCGACGTAGGGGATGTCGACGACGGCGTTGAATGCGCCGGACGCCGCCTTGTAGGCGTTGTTCATGATCGACTTGATCGCGGCGCCGGCCTGCACGAGCAGGCCTTCCTGGGCGCCGGAATTCTCGAGCGCGGTGCGCTCGGCGGCGCCGGCAGCCGTCGCAGCGGTCTTCGCTTCCTCGGTCGCGATGTGCTTCGTGAATACGGACGCGAGCGAGTGAATGATGTTCTGCTCGATGCCTGCCCAGATGCCGCGCATCATCGAGCGGAACGTCATCGTGTGGTGCAGCATCCCGTCGAGCATCTTCTCGAACTGCTTCTGCACGGGCTGCAGCGACTTGATCATCTCCTTGGTCGACTGCGTGTCGAGCTTCACGAGCTCCGCGTTGTGCTGCTTCTGGAGAAGCTCGAGCTGGTCGAGCAGCTTGCGACGCTCGACGCGGTCGGCCTCCACGAGCTTGAGGCGGTCCTTCAGTCCCTGTTGCTCGATCCGGTATTTGCGCTGCTCGAGGTCGATCAGGCCGCGGATCTCCTGTTCCTTGCTGATCTCCCCTTCCGCGAGCCGCTCCCCGAGCATTTCCTGCTCGATCTTGATGTCCTCGAGCGCCATCGCCTTCTTGTGGCTGGCGATCTCCTCGTCGATCTTGAGGTCCTCGGCCGCGAGCTTCTTGCGGTTCTGGAGGATCTCGTTCTCAACCTCGAGGCGCAGCTTCGAGTCCTGCTTGGTGTTGCCCTTGACGAGCGAGAGCTTCTGCTGCCAGTACTCAATATCGGCCGCGATGTCGTGCTGGCGGAACGCGCCCGCTTCATCCTTGATGCGCTCGAGCTCGACCTTCATCGCCTGGAAGCGCTCTCCGGACTCGCTGTTGTCCTTGATCTTGTTATGGCCCTTCAGCCGTCGCGCCGTGACGACGATCTCGGGGACCTCTTCCTCGGGCCCCTTCCAGATTTTCTTCAGCGTCTCGCCGAGTTTGTCGGCCTGCCTGTTCCACTCCGCCATGGTCGTCGAGACCTGGTCGCCGATCCCGCTGAATGCCGACCCGGCGATCGCCGCCGCGCCCTTGAAGTCGCCGGCGAAGAGCGCGACGACCCCCGTGGCGAGCTTCGTGATGAAGGCGAGCACCTCCTCGATGATCCCGACGGCCAACGCGCCGAAGAACGTCACCCCGGTCGCGGCGATTGCGAATGCGCTCGCCGCGGTCTTCACAACGAGGCCGATCGACGTCCAGATGTTGCGGAACAGGTCGAGGTTGGGGAGCCCCGCAAAGATCGCCCCGACGAGTTCGACGGTGTAGGTCGCCGCGGACAGCAGCCCTTCGGCGACGGGCTTCAACGCGTCCTGCCAGATGCGATTCAGGGTATCGAACATGCCGGTCAACGCGGGGGAGAGGGATGCGGCGATCGACCCGGCCCAGTTCTCGAGCTTGATCCCGACGTCGGTGATTGCCTTGTGATACTTATCGAGGGAGTGCAGCTGCTCGTCGGTGAGCGCGCCTAGCTCGCGTCCTTTCTCGATGGCTCCCGCCTGGCCGCCCTTGAGGTTCTCGAGTGCTGCGACGAGCACAATGCCTCGGCGCCCGACGACGTCCATCTTCTCGGCCTCGGTCGCGTGACTGGCAGCCATCGCATAGGCGGCATCGGCGGCTGTGAAGCTGCCGTCCCGGAGGTCGGCTAGCGTGATCCCGACGGCCCCCAACTTGTCCCGCATTTCCTGCGAGCCATCGCGCGCAGTCTGCATCTTCAGCTCGAGCTGCTCGATCGCGTGATCGAACTCCTCGGCGCCGACACCGGCCTCGCGCGCCGCGGCATGTAACCCCTGCAACTCCGTCGTGCCTACGCCCAGCATTCTCGCGGTATGCTCGAGGTGGACGGCGTTCTCGGCCGTCCGCGCCATCTGCTCGCCGAACTGCTTGACGCCCTCGATCGCTATGCCGATTCCAGCGATCTGGAATGCGGTGTTCAGAGTGCCGGAGACCGCATCGAGGGTGCTCTTGAACCCTTCGAACTGCTCGCGCATCTGAGCGACGCCCGAGCTGACCGCGGACGCGGCCTTTTGCATTCCCGTATCGACGCCGCTCGCGTCGGCGGAAATCTTGAGTTCGACGTCTTTCACGGCTGCTCCTCGCGGTAGCTAAGGGTTGGCATTCGAGCGGCTCCCGGTGTTTGCGTATCAGCCTGACGCAGCTTCTCGAGGAGGCGGTCCACTCGCGTCTGAGCGTCCGCGCGGCTCGCCGCGAATATCACCAGCGTCGCCCTGCGGCCCTCGCGGCAGATCGGGAATTCGAAGCGCTGCAGGCTCATCGCCACTCCTACGAAAGTTCGCCCCGTGCTCCGCGATCGCGCTGCCAGGTCATGAACAGCTGCCGGACGATCCGGCGGATCGCGGGTCGAGAGGCGCCGCGCGCGCTCGAGCTCGCGCCGATTCCTATCACGTCGGATTCCCACGGCCGGCGCCTCGCCAGGATCGCGATCGCCGTGCGGCTGTCGATGTTTGCGATGCGCGGCGTCGATCAGCTGCGCCGCGCCGCGGTCGGACGGTGACCGCGGAGGAAGTCATCAGGTCACCGACGTCGCGGCCGCGAAGGCCTTCGGATCGCGGCACGCGGCGTCGATAAACGTGAGGATTCGGAGACTGACGAGGCCGGCCTGGAAGTCCGCAGCGCTCGTGCCGAACGGCGAGACCTCGACCTGCAACGGACCCCACTGGCCGACGATGAGCTGATCCCAGGAACCGTAGACCATCGTCGATGCGGGGACGTTGTCCGAGGCGACTGCGGGCTCGCCGGCGACCACGCCACCCCACAGTCCCCCCTCCCATAGGTAAGCCGTCGTGTTGCTCGCGTCCTTGAACCGCTTGGCGAGCAGCTTCGCGACGGTGAGCGACGCCGCGTAGCCGCCGAAGGGGCCGAGGCGAGCTCCGACAGCGCCCTGAAGGTCGATCACGCCGGAGTTGCTGAGCGTCGTTCCGGAGACGCTGCCGATTCCGGCCCAGTTCACGAGGCCTGCGGGCTGTCCGGCCGCACCGGATCCACCAAGCGCCGCGACGTCGAGCGCCTGGCCGACCGCGGCGAGCAAGTCGTTCGCGATCAGCGCGGATGCCGCCGGCGAACTCTGGAGGAGCAGCTGCCGCGAGATTTTGACGTTCGCGCTGACCTGCTTCGGCGCGAGCGAGACCTCGCCGAAGGCGTGGCCGCCGTCGGATGGGCCGCCGGTCTCGTTCGCCTGCCAGCCCATCGTCACGGAAGTGATCACGCGTGGGAGGCCGACATTGCCGACCAGCCCTGGCAGCAGCGTCGCGCCGAGCGTCCCGATCACGGACCGGGGCCGCGCGAGCTCGACAAAGCTGACGTTCTCGGTGCCGACAAGGTAGCCGCCCTGGCTCGCAACCCCGACTGTGTCCGGGGTCCGCACCGCGTAGCCCGCGAGGTCTCGGCCGTCGATACAGAAGCCGGCGCCGAGCTGCAGCGCCTTGTGCTCGCGGCGGAGCTCCTGATCGCGTTCGCGCTCGTAACCGCTGACGCCGGTGTGAGGCTCGCTCGCCTCGCCGATCGCGCGGCAGAGATCGAAGCGTCGCGTGCGTGAATCGAGCAGGCCGGTTGCAGCGCGAATCTGCCTGACCGCCGAGAGTTGGACGCCGTCCATCTGGGAACCCCGCGCTATGACTGGGCGCACTATCGCAAACTGCCCCTAAAATTCTCGAAGTTGAGCTATTTTCGGCGGCACGACGTCGACGGGATCGAGTCCGAGGTGAGCGTGGAGTGCGACGGCGACCTGGTGCCATACGAAGCCGGCCAGCTTCGCGGTCTGATGGCGCGGCACGCCGAAGACCTCGAGCTCGCGGCGCTGCCACAGCTCGAAGAGCCGCTCGGCGACCGCATCGGAGACCGTCTCGGCCCGAGTCCCGTGAGCCACGAGCGCCGCTGTGGCGCCGTCGTGCGCGGCCTGAGCGCGCCGCCATGCCGCGACGGCATCAGGGTCGACGAGCGCCGCGTGCCCGCGGCCTCGCCTCCCTGCGCGCGCCACGGGCGCCCCTGACGCGATCCAGCGGTGCAACGTCGGCACCGATGTCCCGAGCACCTTGGCGGCCTCGGCGAGCGGCAGGACACGCCTCGCGGCCATCGGTGGCTAGGCGGCCTTCGGTGGCTCGATCCACTCGCCGCCGGCGATGGCTACGCCGTTCAGCGCGACGTGGAGTTCCTGCCGTCGGGCGCCGATTCGCGAGCCTTCCTGCTCGCGGGTGAGGCGCAGTGCCTCCCGATCGGCGCAAGCGGCCGTCCAGGCGTCGCGGAGTTGGGCGCAATGGGCGTCCGCGACCTTGAGCTGGCGGACGGTCTCGGCGTGGCAGGTCTCGGCCGGGACGAGTACCGCGGCGAGATCAACCCGCAGCTTGGCGCGGCGTTCGGCGGCGGCCGCGGCGACGCGTGCGTCTTCCTGCGCCGCCAGGCGGATCAGCGAGGCGGGCAGCGGTGGTCTGTCGGGCGTGCGTTCCATCGTCGTCTCCTTGAGTGAAGTCATTTCCGGTCGCTGCGACGTTGCGCGCGCTTGGTCCGCTTGCCATATGGGTCTGTCGCCAACGCTGTCAGAGCATCGCGAATCCCCTGATCGAGCACCGCTCGGCGTGCGGCGAGGTCTCCCTCGAGCATCGGCGCCAACTTCGATGGAAGCGCCAGGAGATTGGATTTGACGGCCACAACCATCCGCTCGAGCTCCTCGCGCCAGACTGAATACCGCCCCAGCTCCCCCCTCAGCTCCGCATTCGCGAGCTCGCGCGCATCGGCCTGCGCTGCCGCCAGGCGCTCATGCTGCGTCGCCCAATCGCCGGGGACGCCATTCGGAGCCGGGCGCACCGTCAGATGCTCGACGACGCGCCGCATGAGCCATTTGCGCTCCATGCGCCCGCGCTTCCCCTGTTCTTCGTCCGGCTTCAGCCCCTCGAGGTCGCGCGCAAGACTGCGACGGTCCCGTCCCAGCTCGACCGCGAGCCCGCTCAACGTCCAGAGAATCGGCTGCACTTGAAATCCTCGGTTGTGGTGGTGGTGCTAAGCACTGCTATGCCTGCTCAATTCTCGCGGTTCGCAGCACCCGCACCCCGTCAAGCTGCGGAAGTACCTTTTGATCCGGTCGACCCCCTGCGCAGGGACTCCTGTCAGGTCCTGCAGGCCGGCCGGCTCGCGACTCAACCCAACTACTGCAGAGATTGCACAGGCCATCACTGGCCGCCCGTGGCGCGCATCGCTGGCCCGATCAGCTGCTCGACGGCGGCCGTGGAGAGTCCGAGCGCCTGGGCGATGTCCTGAGGAGTCAGCCCGCGCGAGCGCAGTTCGACTGCCGCACAGCGCAGAGTCTCCCGGTCTCGTGGCCGGTGCCTGTTGGCGGGTTCGGGCGGGCGAGTCGGCTGGCTCATGGCGCTGCCCATCTGGCGCACGTACCCCCCGCACGAAATGCACGTCCCCTAAAGGGACGACGTGCACTTCGTGCACTGCACGGGCTGCACGGTTCGTGCGCCTTCGTGCGTTTCGTGCGCTTTCGTGCAGCGGTCATGGGAGTCGATATCCGCCTACCGTCGGGACGATGAACCCGGCGGTTCCGAGGCCGACCAGGGCATCGCGCCGGGTGTTCCGATGGGTCACGCCGGCCGCCGCGCAAATCACCTTGAAGTCGTCCGAGGCCCAGATGCGGCCGACCTCGCCCACTTCCATCGCGTTGAGGATCGCGACCTGGGCCTTGCCTGTCGGGCGACGCTTTGCCGAGGCCGTCGATTCGGCGCCGTGCTTCACGACGATGGCGGTCACGTTCTCGCCGGTCGCCGGGTTCCGGCCGACCACGATCGGATCTACCGTGAAGTCAAAAGTCGCGCCCGTCGCGAAGTCGCGTTGCTTGACGACCGTCGCCGTACGGGTCCCATCGACCCCGGAGACGACGATTTCCGTGTCGACCGCCGCGCGAAGGGCGGAACTGCCACGGGCGCCCTTTTCGGAGTCCTTGCCGCTGTGGTGCACGACGATGATCAGACCGCCGATGGCGTCGCGGATCAGTGAGAGGCTGTGCAACGCGAGGCCCATGTCGCGGACGGAGTTTTCCTCGAGCCCGGCCATCGCGCTCGCTAAGGTATCCACGACGACGGCAACGCAGGCCCGACCGGCGAGCTTCTCTGCCTCGCGGATCCGCTCGATCAGGCTTTGGACGCTGGCGATGGCGCCGAGATGCAGCAGCCCCGGGAATATCGGCAATGGCATGTCGACGGCGTCGGGGTTCTCCGCGATGTACGCCTTCATGCGGAGCTTCGCCGACCCCGGATTTTCTGCGGCGACGTAGAAGACGAGGCCTCCGCCGTCCGAAATCGCCCGTCCGCGCCAAGGCGTGCCGCGGGCGATCGAGGCAGCGAGGTCCGAAGCCAGGGCGGTCTTGCCGGAGTTCGGCGCCCCGTAGATCGCCGCGATGCCGACACGCGGCAGTAGGCCGGAGACGATCTGCGCCGGCGGCTCGTAGGTATCGACATCGCCGGGCCAAAATAGCGGCGCGGGAGTTGCGTCGGGCGTCGCGTGGCCGTTGCCCTTGGCGGCCGGCGTCGGCGCCCGATCGCGGACGAAGTCCTGCGCCTCCGGGCAGTCTCGATACTCGTCCGTGACCGTGACCAGCGGGGCGGCCGCTTCGAACTCGCGCGCCGCGCGTTCAAACTCGAGAGTCCCGGGCAGTGGGTGGGCGCGTGCGCTCATGCACCCTTAGCTGGCAAGCGACGATCGGGGGTCGGTGCCGTCGGACCTTCGGTCCACTAGGCCGCCTCGCCGCGCGTCGCGTTCGGGGCGATGTCGAAGCGCGCGACGCGGCCGGCCTGCTTCGCCAGCCATGCCGAGTAGCCGGCGCCCATCACCACGAGATCGCGACCGACACGGGTTAGCGCTCCGGCAGCGACGAGCTCGTCACGGTGGCTGCGCACGATGTAGCGGGCGCGGCTCGGCTTGTTGGGGTAGACGGACGCGGGCCAGTCTTCGATGCCCCAAGAGTGCGGGACACGTTCGGCAGCAGTCTTCGCCATGGCTCACCTCAGAATTGGAGAGCCTAGCGTCCCTGCAGAAGCGGAATCCTAGGCCCTAGGATTCCGTCTAGCGCGTGGTAAGTGCGCGCGAACAGCGGGGTTTCTCGCGAGCGTCGACGCCTTGACATCGAATCGCTTGGCGACTGCCGCGAGGATCTCTGCGCGTGATCGGCTCGTCGCGCGAAGTGACTTTGCGTACGTCGCAATCGTCGCCCACCGCGCTTCGACCCGTGGCTTCGCCTTCTGCGCCTTTCGCTGGCCGCCAACGCTGCCGCGCTCTTTCGTGCGGATCGCTCCAGCCATCGGCTTCTCAAGTGCCGCGTTGACCGCCAGCGCGTGCCATTCGTCCGCGAGCTCCGCGGCGGCCGCCATCGCGCGGAGTACTCCGTCGGGGGTCGTCGGTGGCGTCCCGAAAAACATACGAACCTGTGCCGCGGCATAGAACACGCGCTCAGCGAATTCGACGACGCTCTTGCTGTGACCGTCCGGCGCTAGGATGAGCCGGTGGCTCAGGCGCGCCGCCTCGTCGACCCACTCGCGGAACTGCGCACCCGGGTCCGGTCCTGGTATCGCGACTTCAACCG
>JANXZZ010000324.1 GCA_025355245.1 Pseudomonadota bacterium
CGCGACATCGACGGTGCGGCGCGCGACGTGCAGGCGGCGCTCAACGCCGCGCGGGCGCTGCTGCCGACGGGCCTGCCCGCAAATCCCACCTATCGCAAGGTCAATCCGGCGGATGCACCGATCATGGTGCTGGCGATGACATCGGCAACGCGCTCGCCCGGCGACATGTACGACCTCGCCTCCACCGTAGTCGCACAGAAGCTGTCGCAGGTCGAAGGCGTCGGCCAGGTGACGGTGGGTGGGAGTTCGCTGCCCGCGGTGCGCGTCGAACTCAATCCCGTGGCACTCGCACACTCAGGCCTGTCACCCGAGCAGGTGCGCACGGCGATTGCCAACACCAACGTCGACCGCCCGAAGGGCGCCGTCGAGGACGGCGCGCGTCGCTGGCAGATCCTGGCGAATGACCAGGCGCGCACTGCCGCCCAGTACATGCCGATAGTGGTTGCCTGGCAGAACGGCGGCGCAATCCGCCTGAGCGACGTCGCGACCGTCACCGACTCCGTGCAGGACGTGCGCAACGCCGGGCTCGCGAACGGCAAGCCCGCGATCCTGCTGATCCTCAACCGCCAGCCCAACGCCAACATCATCGAGACCGTCGGGCGGATCCGCGCGGTGCTGCCGCAACTGCGTGCCTCGATTCCGGGCACGATCAACCTCGAGATCATGCTCGACCGCACGCCGACGATCCGCGCGTCGCTGCGCGAGGTCGAGCGGACGCTCATCATCGCGATCGTACTCGTGGCACTCGTGACCTACGCGTTCCTCGGCAACTGGCGCGCGTCGCTGATTCCGGTGGTCGCGGTGCCAGTGTCGCTGCTTGGCACCTTCGGGGTGATGTACTTCTGCAACTACACGATCGACACGCTGTCGCTGATGGCGCTCACCATCGCCACCGGCTTCGTGGTCGACGATGCCGTGGTCGTGCTCGAGAACATCACGCGGCACGTCGAGCACGGCGAACAGCCGCTCGCGGCGGCGCTCAAGGGTGCGCGCGAGGTCGGCTTCACGGTGCTGGCGATGAGCCTGTCGCTGGTAGCCGCGTTCATCCCGATCCTGTTCCTGGGCGGCCTGATCGGCCGGTTGTTCCGGGAGTTTGCGGTGACGCTGGCGGCGGCCGTGTTCGTGTCGCTGCTTGTGTCGCTGACCGCAACGCCGATGATGGCCGCGCAACTCCTGCGGGCGCGCACCGCCGCGCCTGCCAGTGGACTCGCGGCGCGCACCGAACGCTGGTTCGAGGACTTGAAGGACGGCTACCGGCGCAGCCTCAACTGGTCGCTGGGGCATTCGGGGCTCGTGGGCCTCATGCTGCTCGGCACGGTGGTGCTGGTCGTGTTCCTGTTCATCAGGCTGCCCGGGAGCCTGCTGCCGCAGCAGGATACCGGGCGCCTGGTCGGCAACATCCAGGCCGACCAGAGCATCTCCTTCCAGGCGATGCGGGCGAAGTTGACGCATTTCGAGGAGATCGTGAAGGCCGATCCCGGCGTCGACAACGTGGTCGCCTTCACCGGTGGCGGCCAGCGCAACGGCGGCTTCATGTTCGTGGCGTTGAAGCCCGTCGCGGAGCGCAAGGGCAGCGCCGACGATGTCATCAATCGCCTGCGCTACCCGCTGACCCACGAGCCGGGTGCGAGCCTGTACCTGCAGTCGGCGCAGGACATCCGCACCGGCGGCCGCTCATCGAACGCGCAGTACCAGTACACGCTGCAGGCGGACTCGCTCGACGACCTGCGCGCGTGGGAGCCGAAGCTGCGGGCGACGCTGGCGTCGCTGCCCGAGCTCGCCGACGTCAATACCGACGCGCAGGACAAGGGCCTGCAGACGACCCTCACTATCGATCGCGACCAGGCGGCGCGCCTCGGCCTCACCATGCGCACGATCGACTCGGTGCTCTACGACTGGTACGGCCAGCGGCAGGTTGCGACCATCTACAACGCGCTCAACCAGTACTACGTGATCATGGAGGCTGCGCCCAAGTTCCTGCAGGACCCAGGATCGCTCGGCATCGTGTACCTGCCGGGCAGCGGCGGAAACTCGAGTGGTTCCGGCACCACGACCGCGAGCAG
>JANXZZ010000340.1 GCA_025355245.1 Pseudomonadota bacterium
GTCGTCGCGGTCGGCTGATCGAGCCTCGCGACCGCCCGGCGGGCGCTCCCGAACCCCTCTGTCGCTTCGGGCCTCGCGCGCGCCCGCCGGCGCGTCCTTGTCGCGCTCGATGAGCGCGTACGCCGAGTGGTTGTGGATCGACTCGAAGTTTTCCGACTCGACCACGTAAGCGCGGATGCGCTCGTCCGCGTTCAATCGCGTCGCGACGTCGCGGACCAGGTCCTCGACGAATTTAGGGTTGTCGTAGGCGCGCTCGGTCACGTACTTCTCGTCCGGACGCTTGAGGATCCCGTAGACCTCGCCGGAGGCCTCCTGCTCGGCGATGTCGACGAGCTCCTCGATCCACACGTGGCCGTCGATGCGCGCGCTGATGGTCACGTGCGAGCGCTGGTTGTGGGCACCGTAGTCGGAGATCCGCTTCGAGCAGGGGCAGAGACTCGTCACCGGCACCACCACCTTGAGCCAGGTGGAGGTCTTTTCGCCCTTGACCTCGCCGATCAGCGTCGCGCGGTAGTCGAGCAGGCTCTGCACGCCCGACACCGGCGCCTTCTTCATCACGAAATAGGGGAAGGCCATCTCGATGTGGCCGACTTCGGCATCGAGGCGCTTGACCATCTCGCGCAGCATCGTGCGGAACGAGTCGACCGACAGTTCGCGCTCGTGCTCGTGCAGGATCTCCACGAACCGCGACATGTGCGTGCCCTTGAAGTTGTGGGGCAGGTACACGTACATGTTGAAGTTGGCGATCGTGTGCTGCTCGCCGCCGGCGCGGTCCTTGACGCGCACCGGGTGGAAGATGTCCTTGATGCCGACCTTGTCGATCGCGAGCTGGCGCGTGTCGGCGCGGCCCTGCACGTCTTCGATCGGCGCCGCGGTCGGCGGCGTTCTCGTCGGGGTATCCATCGGCAATCCATCCTGCCGCCTGCGGCGACGTTCCAAACCCTGGCAATCGTCCCGGCGGCCGCGAGCCCCTCAGGCGCGCTGCTGGCGCGGCTGCCACCAGCGATCGATCGCGGCGGCGAGCGAGGCGGGGTCGAGCCCGGCGGCCGTCAGGTTGTCCGCGCGCGTGCCGTGCTCGATGAACCGGTCGGGGAGCCCGAGCTGCAGTACCGGGCGCGCGTAGCCGTGCGCGGTCAGCACCTCGAGCACGGCGTCCCCGGCGCCACCCGCGATGACGTTCTCCTCGACCGTCACGAGGTACTCGTGCCGGTCGGCCATGCGCATGATCAGCGCTGCGTCGATCGGCTTCACGAAACGCATGTTGACCAGCGTCGCATCGAGGCGCTCGGCGGTCGCGCTCACCGCCTGCACCATGGTGCCGAAGGCGAAGATTGCAAGTCCGGAGCGCCCCTCGCGGCGCAGCTCCGCCTTGCCGATCGGCAGCGCCTCCATCTCCGCGCGCGGCGCGACGCCCGGGCCCACGCCGCGCGGATAGCGCACCGCGGCGGGGGCGCCGAGGCAGACGGCGGTGTAGAGCATCTGGCGGCACTCGTTCTCGTCCGCCGGCGCCATGATCGTGAGGTTCGGCACGCAGCGCATGAACGTGAGGTCGAAGGCGCCCTGGTGGGTCGCGCCGTCGCCGCCCACGACCCCGGCGCGATCGAGCGCGAAGGTCACCGGCAGCTTCTGCAGCGCCACGTCGTGGATCAGCTGGTCGTAAGCGCGCTGCAGGAAGGTCGAGTAGATCGCGACCACCGGGCGCATGCCTTCGCAGGCGAGACCCGCGGCGAGCGTCACCGCGTGCTGCTCCGCGATCGCGACGTCGAAGTAGCGGTCGGGAAAGCGCCGTGAAAACTCGACCAGGCCGGAACCCTCGCGCATCGCGGGCGTGATGCCGACGATGCGCGGATCGCTCTCGGCCATGTCGCACAGCCACTCGCCGAACACCTGCGAGTAGCTCGGACCCGAGCTCTTCTCCTTGAAGATGACCGCCTTGTCGGGGTCGAAGGGTCCGGGGCCGTGCCACTTGATCGGGTCCGCCTCGGCAGGCGCGTAGCCTTTGCCCTTGCGGGTCACGACGTGCAGGAACTGCGGCCCGTGCAGGTTCCTGACGTTGCGCAGCGTCTTTACGAGTCCGCCGACGTCGTGGCCGTCGATCGGACCTATGTAGTTGAAGCCCATTTCCTCGAACAGCGTGCCGGGCAGGACCATGCCCTTCATGTGCTCCTCGGAGCGTCGCGCGAGCTCCCAGGCGGCCGGGATGCGCCGGAGGATCTTCTTGCTGCCTTCCTTGAGGCTCGCGTAGAGGCGTCCGGAGAGCACGCGTGCGAAGTAGTTCGAGAGCGCGCCGACGTTCTCCGAGATCGACATGTCGTTGTCGTTCAGGATCACCAGCAGGTCGGTCTCGAGGCTGCCCGCGTGGTTCAACGCCTCGAAGGCGAGTCCCGCCGAGATCGCGCCGTCGCCGATGACCGCGACGTGGTGCCGGCGCGGCGCCTTCGGGTCGGCGCCCGGCGCGTGCTGCAGCTCGTCCGCGATCGCCATGCCGAGCGCGGCCGAGATCGAGGTGCTCGAGTGACCGACGCCGAAGGTGTCGTACTCGCTCTCGGCGCGGGACAGGAACGGCGCGAGCCCGCCGTTGCCTTTGATCGTGTGCAGGCGGTCGCGGCGCCCGGTCAGGACCTTGTGCGGGTAGGCCTGGTGGCCGACATCCCAGACGAGGCGATCGTTCGGCGTGTCGTAGACGTAGTGGAGCGCCAGCGTGAGCTCGACCGTCCCGAGCCCCGCGGCGAAGTGGCCGCCCATCTGGCTGACCGTGTCGATCAGGTACTTGCGCAGCTCCTCCGCGACCGCCGGCAGCTCGGCTTCGGGGAGCGCGCGCACGTCGGCCGGGGAGTCGATCGCGGCGAGGTGCGGATAGGCGGCGGGCCCGGGCATTGCCCCAGTCTAACCGCAACGGGGAGGGGCCGCCGGGGCGCCGCGCCGGCGGCCTAGGAACTGCGCTCGACGATGTAGGCGGCGAGGCGGCGCAGCACTGCCGCGCGCGAGCCGAAGCCCTCGATCGCGGCCAGCGCCTCGGCGTGGAGCCCCGCCGCGCGCGCCCGCGCCGCCGGGATGCCCACCGCGGCCGGGTAGGTTGGCTTATGTCGTGCCTGGTCGCCGCCGACGGCCTTGCCGAGCAGCGTCGGGTCGCCCTCGACGTCGAGGATGTCATCGACGATCTGGAAGGCGAGGCCCAGCGCCTTCGAGAAGCGACCGAGCGCCAGCACGTCCGCGTCCGTGGCGCCCGCCGACAGCGCGGCGAGCGTCACGCTGGTCTCGATCAAGGCGCCGGTCTTGCGCGCGTGCATCGCCTCGACCTCGAGCGCATCGAGCTGCCGGCCGACAGCCGCGAGGTCGATGGCCTGGCCGCCCGCCATGCCGAGCGTGCCGCTGCCCGCGGCGAGCGCGCGGATCATGCCGACGCGCGCCGCGGCGCTCGCCGGAGCCATCGCCAGGCTCTCGAAGGCGAGCACCTGCAGCGCATCGCCGGCGAGGATCGCGGTCGCCTCGTCGAACTGGCGGTGGCAGGTCGGGCGACCGCGCCTCAAGTCGTCGTCGTCCATCGCCGGCAGGTCGTCGTGCACCAGCGAATAGACGTGGATCATCTCGACCGCCGCGGCCGCGGCATCGAGCGCCTCGAGCGCGACCCCGTAGAGATCGCCGACCGCGTAGACGAGGGCCGGGCGGATGCGCTTGCCGCCGCCGAGCGCGCTGTAGCGCATCGCCGCGTGCAAGCGCCCGGGGACCTGGGTCGCCGCCGGGATTCGCGCCTCGAGTGCGGCCTCGACGCGCGCCTGGTAATGCGCGAGGCGGCTCGCGAATTCGGCGTCGGTCACTCCGCCGCGTCCGCCGCGTCGGGCTCGTCGAAGGGAACCGCGACGCTCGAGCCGTCCGTGCGCGTCACCAGCAGTTCGACCTTCTGCTCGGCCGCGCTCAACGCCTGCTGGCAGGCGCGCGTGAGCTCGACGCCGCGCTCGAAAGCCTTGAGCGCCTCCTCGAGCGGCACGTCGCCTTCCTCGAGGCGCGCGACCACCGCCTCGAGTTCGGTCATCGACTGCTCGAATGCGAAGGGCGGCGCGCCGTCGATCGGGGCGCCGGCGGGAGTCGCGGACTTGGTGCGGGCCATGGGACTCTTTGGGGCTCGGGAACCGCGCGAGACTACCGGTGGCTCCCTTCGAGCGTCAACGAAGGGGTGCGGCGGGCGATTGACGCGCGCGAGCGGGCGCGACTACAGTTCCTTCGACCGGTCGCTGAACCGGCCGCGCTCCCCGCGCGCTCCCCGTAAAAATTGTGATGATTCAAGGAGATCTCTCGTGAACCTCAAGGGCAGTAGGACTGAGAAGAACCTGAAGGACGCGTTTGCCGGCGAGTCCCAGGCAAATCGCCGTTACCTCTACTTCGCAGCCAAGGCCGATGTCGAAGGCTTCAACGACGTCTCTGCGGTGTTCCGCTCGACCGCCGAAGGCGAGACCGGCCACGCGCACGGCCACCTCGAGTACCTGGAGGCCGTGGGCGACCCGGCGACGGGGCTGCCGATCGGCGCGACCTCGGACAACCTGAAGGCGGCGATTGCCGGCGAAACGCACGAGTACAGCGACATGTACCCGGGCATGGCGAAGGCCGCGCGCGAGGAAGGCTTCGGCGAGATCGCCGACTGGTTCGAGACGCTCGCGAAGGCGGAACGCTCGCACGCGAACCGCTTCCAGAAGGCGCTCGACAGCCTGTAAGCCATTGCGAACGGCACCTGTCGCCGGCGACGGGTGCCCCTCTGGAGTAGGGAAGATCGTCGACCGATGAGCCAGTCGCCCCCGCCGGGCGCCCGCGAGGGCAGCCTCGAGGCGCCCACGCGCCACCCGATCGAGTGGAAAAATCCCGATTACCACGACGAGGCTTTGCTCTTTAAGGAGCTCGAGCGGGTATTCGACATCTGCCACGGCTGCCGGCGTTGCTTTAGCCTCTGCCAGTCCTTTCCCACGCTCTTCGACGCGGTCGATGCGACCGCGAGCGGCGAGGTCGCGGCGGTCGCGAAGACGGCCTACTGGGGCGTCGTCGACAACTGCTACCTGTGCGACCTCTGCTACATGACCAAGTGTCCCTACGTGCCGCCGCACGCGTGGAACGTGGACTTCCCGCACCTGATGCTGCGCGCGAAATCCTTCAAGCACGCCAAGGGCCAGACCCGCCTGCGCGACAAGATCCTCTCGGCGACCGACCGGGTGGGCAGCCTCGCCGGCATCCCCGTGATCGCCGAGATCGTCAACGCCGTCAACGACTCCGCCCTCGGCCGCTCGCTGCTCGCGAAGACGCTCGGCGTGCACCCGGATGCGCCGCTGCCGCGCTTCGAGAGCCAGAGCTTTCGCGCACGCGAGGGGCGGCGCGCGAAGCCCGCGCTCGAGGCCTTCGCGACCGAGGGGACGCGCGGACGGGTCGCGCTGTTCGCGACCTGCTACGGGAATCGCAACGAGCCCGCGATCGATGCGGACCTGGTGCGGGTGTTCGAGCACAACGGCATCGCGGTCACGCTCGCCGAGCGCGAGAAGTGCTGTGGCATGCCCAAGCTCGAACTCGGCGACCTTGAGGCCGTC
Organism: Pseudomonadota bacterium; assembly: GCA_025355245.1. GTDB lineage: Bacteria > Pseudomonadota > Gammaproteobacteria > Steroidobacterales > Steroidobacteraceae > CAIKZZ01. The sequence goes on from JANXZZ010000340.1 coordinate 5,568, forward strand.
GAGGCAATGAAGGACCTCAACGTGCCCGTGCTCGCGGCGCTCGTCGATGCGGGCTTCGACCTCGTCGCCGCGATCCCGTCCTGCGTGCTCATGTTCAAGCAGGAGCTGCCGCTGCTCTTCCCGAAGGACCCGCTGGTTGCGAAGGTCGCCGAGCACATGTTCGACCCCTTCGAGAACCTGATGCTCAGGCACAAGGGCGGCCGGCTGCGCACCGACTTCAAGGTCGCGCTCGGCAAGATCGCCTACCACGTGCCCTGCCACCTGCGCGTGCAGAACATCGGGCTCAAGACGCGCGACGTGCTGAAGCTCGTGCCCGGCACCACGCTCGAGGTCATCGAACGCTGTTCCGGCCACAACGGCAGCTATGCGGTGAAGCAGGAGTTCCACGAGGCCTCGGTGCGCATCGGCCGCCCCGTCGCGACGCGCGTCGCCGGGTCCGGTGCCGTGCAGCACTCGAGCGACTGCCCGATGGCGGGTCACCAGATCTCGGGGATCCTCGACAACCGCCGCCCGCCCGTCCACCCGCTCACGCTCTTGAGGCAGGCCTATGGCATCACCGTCACCTGATCCCGGTACCTCGCGCCGGGGGCGCCTGATGCCGGGCGATCTCATGAGCCTCGAGCAGTACGCGCGCACGCGCGCGGACTTTCGCGCACGCGTGATCGCCCACAAGCGCCTGCGCACCGTCGCGGTCGGCCCGCACACGACCTGGTGCTTCGAGGATCGCCTCACGGTCCAGTACCAGGTCCAGGAGATGCTCAGGATCGAGCGCATTTTCGAGGCGCGGGGGATCCAGGACGAGCTCGATGCTTACAATCCGCTGATCCCGGACGGCGCGAACCTGAAGGCGACGCTGTTGATCGAGTACACCGATCCCGACGAGCGCGCGGTCGCGCTCGCGCGCCTCAAGGGCGTCGAGTCCTGCTGCTACCTCGCGCTCGGCGATGAGCTCTCGAAGGCGGTCGCGGACGAGGACCTCGAACGCGAGAACGACCTCAAGACCTCGGCGGTGCACTTCCTGCGCTTCGAACTCGGGCCCGCCGCGCGTGCGTTCCTCGCGGCGGGCGCGCCGCTGATCGCCGGCATCGACCACCCCGCCTACCGTCACTCGGCCGAGCTTGTCCCGGCCGCGCGCGCGGCGCTGCTCGCCGATCTCGGCTCGTGAAAGTGGCCGCCACCGGGCCGGGGCTCCTGTCGGCGAGCACGGACGGCTTCCTCCGCCGGCGATTTCTAGTACCCTCGCGGCCGCGATGAACCAGTCCTATACCTCCTCCGATATCGAAGTCCTGTCGGGTCTCGACCCGGTGCGCCGCCGCCCGGGGATGTACACCGACACGACGCGCCCGAATCACCTGGTGCACGAGGTGGTGGACAACAGCGTCGACGAGGCGCTCGCGGGTCACTGCAAGGAAATAGCGGTCACGCTGCACAAGGACGGCTCGGTCGAGGTCGTCGACGACGGCCGTGGCATGCCGGTCGACGTGCACCCCAAGGAGAAGATCCCGGGCGTCGAGCTGATCCTCACGCGCCTGCACGCGGGCGGCAAGTTCTCCGACAAGACCTACCAGCAGTCCGGCGGCCTGCACGGCGTCGGCGTCTCGGTCGTCAACGCGCTCACGAAAAGGCTCGAGTGCCGCGTCAAGCGCGACGGCAACGAATACCTGATCACGTTCAAGGACGGCCGGCTCGATGCCAAGCTGAAGGTGGTCGGCAAGGTCGGCGCGCGCAACACCGGCACCTCGGTGCGCTTCTGGCCCGACCCCAAGTACTTCGACTCCGAGAAGCTCTCGCTGCCGAAGTTGAAGCACCTGCTGCGCGCCAAGGCGGTGTTGTGCCCCGGGCTCAAGGTCACGCTCGACTCCGAGGCGAGCGGCGAGCACGAGGAGTGGTTCTACACGGGCGGGCTCTCGAGCTACCTGGTGGAGCGCCTCGAGAAGGCGGCAATCCTGCCGGAGGAGCCGTTCGTCGCCAGCCTCAAGGGCGGCAACGAGGTGGCCGAGTGGGCATTCGCGTGGCTGCTCGAGGACGGCGTCGAAGTCGTCGGCGAGAGCTACGTGAACCTGATCCCGACCGTGGAGGGCGGCACCCACGTCAATGGCCTGCGTGCCGGCATCACCGATGCGGTGCGCGAGTTCTGCGAGTTCCGGAACCTGGTGCCGCGCGGCGTCAAGCTCGCGCCCGAGGACGTCTGGGACAAGCTCTGCTACGTACTCTCGGTCAAGATGTCCGAGCCGCAGTTCGCGGGCCAGACCAAGGAGCGCCTGGCTTCCCGCGAGTCCGCCGCCTTCGTCTCGGGGCTCGTCAAGGATTCCTTCGCGGTCTGGCTCAACCAGCACGCCGAGGCGGGCGAGCGCATCGCGCAGCTCGCGATCGCCAACGCGACCGCGCGCCTGAAGGCCGCGCAGAAGATCATCAGGAAGCGCGTCGTCTCGGGCCCGCAGCTGCCCGGCAAGCTCGCCGACTGCACCTCGCAGGACCCGGCGCGCACCGAGCTGTTCCTGGTCGAGGGCGACTCGGCAGGCGGCAGCGCCAAACAGGCGCGCGAGCGCGACACGCAGGCGGTCATGCCGCTGCGCGGCAAGATCCTCAACACCTGGGAGGTCGATGCGGGCGGCGTGCTCGCCTCCGAGGAAGTGCACAATATCTCGATCGCGATCGGCGTCGAGCCCGGCTCCCCCAGGCTCGAGGACCTGCGCTACCACAAGATCTGCATCCTCGCGGATGCCGACTCCGACGGCCAGCACATCGCGACGCTGCTGTGCGCGCTCTTTCTCCGGCACTTCCGCCCGCTGGTGCTCGCCGAGCACGTCTACGTCGCGATGCCGCCGCTCTATCGCATCGACGTCGGCCGCAACGTCTACTACGCGCTCGATGACGCCGAGCGCGCGGGCGTCCTCGATCGCATCGCGGCCGAGGGCCAGCGCGGCAAGGTGACCGTGACGCGCTTCAAGGGTCTCGGCGAGATGAATCCGCTGCAGCTGCGCGAGACCACGATGGCGCCGGCGACGCGCCGCCTGCTGCAGCTCACCGTCACGGCGGCGGACGGCACCGACGCGCTCTTCGACATGCTGCTCGCCAAGAAACGGGCGGGCGAGCGGCGCGACTGGCTGGAGGCCAAGGGCAACCTCGCCGAGGTGCTGGCGTGAAGCCGGGCGAGCTCGACTTCGAGGGCATCGAGCGCCGGCCGCTCAAGGTCTTCACCGAGAAGGCCTACCTCGACTACTCGATGTACGTGATCCTCGACCGCGCGCTGCCACAGCTCGCGGACGGGCTGAAGCCGGTGCAGCGCCGCATCACCTACGCGATGAGCGAGTTGAGCCTGTCGGCGGGCAACAAGCACAAGAAAAGCGCACGCACGGTCGGCGACGTCATCGGTAAGTTCCATCCGCACGGCGACTCGGCCTGCTACGAAGCCATGGTGCACATGGCGCAGGACTTTTCCTACCGCTACCCGATCGTCGACGGCCAGGGCAACTGGGGCTCGACCGACGATCCCAAGTCCTTCGCCGCGATGCGCTACACCGAGGCGAAGCTGCGGCCGTACGCGGAGACGCTGCTTTCCGAGCTCGGCCAGGGCACCGTCGAGTGGGTCCCCAACTTCGACGGCACGCTCGAGGAGCCCTCGCTGCTCCCGGCGCGCCTGCCGAACGTGCTCTTGAACGGCGCAAGCGGCATCGCGGTCGGCATGGCCACCGACGTGCCGCCGCACAACCTCAAGGAAATCGTCGCCGCCTGCATCAGGATCATCGACGAGCCCGACGTCAGCCTCAAGGATCTCCTGAAGATCGTGCTCGGGCCAGACCTGCCGACCGGCGGGGAAATCATCACGCCCAAGTCCGAGTTACGCTCGATGTACGACACCGGCAACGGTGGCTATCGCGCGCGCGCGATCTACGAGGTCGAGGACGGCGAGGTCATCATCACGGCGCTCCCGTATCAGGTGTCGGGCGCGAAGATCCAGGAGCAGGTGGCGCAGCAGATCCGCGCCAAGAAGCTGCCGATGGTCGAGAACGTGCGCGACGAGTCGGATCACGAGGATCCGGTGCGCATCGTGCTGGAGCTGCGCTCGAGTCGCGTCGACATCGAGCAGTTGATGGCGCACCTGTTTGCGACCACCGACCTCGAACGCAGCTATCGCGTCAACCTCAACGTGATCGCGCTCGACGGCCGCCCGCGCGTGATGGGGCTCAAGGACCTGCTGGCCGAGTGGCTCTCGTATCGCACGCGCACGATCACGCGGCGCCTCGAGTACCGGCTGGGCAAGCTCAACTCGCGCCTGCACATCCTCGAGGGCCTGCTGATCGCGTTCCTGAACCTGGACGAGGTCATCCGCATCGTCAGGCGCGAGGACGAGCCGAAGCCCGTGCTCATCAAGAAGTTCAAGCTTTCCGACGAGCAGGCCGAGGCCATCCTCGAGACCAAGCTGCGCCACCTCGCGCGCCTGGAGGAGATGAAGATCAAGGGCGAGCAGGCCGAGCTTGCCCTCGAGCGCGACGGCATCGAGAAGACCCTCAAGAGCCCGGCGCGCCTGAAGAAGCTGATGCGCGAGGAACTCAGCGCCGATGCCGAGAAGTACGGCGACAAGCGCCGCACCAAGATCGTCGAGCGCGATGCAGCCAAGGCGATCGACGAGACCGAGCTCGTTGTCGCCGAGCCCGTCACGGTCGTGCTCTCGACAGCGGGCTGGGTGCGCCAGGCCAAGGGCCACGACATCGATGCGCGCACGCTCTCCTACAAGGCGGGCGACGGCTTCCAGGCGGCCGCGCGCGGCAAGAGCACGCAGCAGGCGGTGTTCCTGGACTCGACGGGCCGCACCTACTCGCTCGCGGCGCACACGCTCCCGTCCGCCCGCGGCCAGGGCGAACCGCTCTCCGGCCGGGTCGATCCTCCGGAAGGCGCGACCTTCGCGAGCGTGATGCTGGGCGAGCCCGCCGAGCGCTGGGTGGTCGCGACCGACGCCGGCTACGGCTTTATCGTCAAGCTCGAGGAGCTGTACGCGCGCAACCGCGGCGGCAAGGCCGTGCTGTCGGTGCCCGCGCACGCGAAGGCGATTCCCGCGGCCTACGTCCCGGAAAATCCCGAGGCGCTGCTCGCGGTCGCCGCGGCGGCGGAGGGCGTCGACGGCCGCTTGCTGGTGTTCCCGGTCGCGGACCTCCCGGAGCTCGCCAAGGGTCGCGGCAACAAACTCTTCAGTATCCCGAGCGCGCGCGCCGAGGCGCGCGAGGAGCTCGTGGTCGGCGTCGCGGTGGTGGTGCCGGGCGCGAAGCTGCGCGTCGTGTGCGGCGAGCGCTCGATGACGTTGAGCTACGCCGAGCTCGAGGATTACCGCGGCGAACGCGCGCAGCGCGGCTCGATGCTGCCGAAGACCTACCGACGCGTGACGGCGCTCGAAGTCGACACGCCGGCCGGCTGAACGCCGCGCCCCAAAAGAGTGCATCGACGCGCACGCCGTTCGGGTGGCTGCGCATGGTGCCGGACCCCGCGTTGACGGTATTGTGACCGCGCGGGGTATTCCGCGGCGCACGGACGGACCAGGTGACTCAGACAGCGGCGGCGGCCAGCGGGATCGCCCTCAACCCCGGCAACGTCCGCGACGTGCTCGTCGACCGGCTGGTGCGGTTCCTCGGCAAGGACCCCGCGACGGCGACCCACCGCGATGTCTACGAGGCGCTGTCGGTGGCCGTGCGCGAAGAGCTCGCCTCGCGCTGGGTCGCGACCCAGCGACGCGTCGCGAGCGCGCAGGTGAAGCGCGTCTGCTACCTTTCCGTCGAGTACCTGCCGGGCCGCGCGCTGGTCAATGCGCTGTCGAGCCTGGACGGCGAGCTGCTGGCCGCCACGCGCCGCGCGCTTGCCGAACTCGGCTTCGACCTCGAGGCAGTCGCCGCCGAGGAACACGACCCGGGACTCGGCAACGGCGGCCTCGGTCGGCTGGCCGCGTGCTACCTAGACTCGCTGGCCACGCTCAAGTACCCGGCGGTCGGCTACGGTATCCGTTACGACTACGGCATCTTCACCCAGGTCATCGGTCCGGACGGCGGCCAGCGCGAGATCGCAAGCAGTTGGCTGCGGCTACGCGACCCGTGGGAGATGCCGCGTGCCGGTGCGCGCTACGAGGTGAGCTTCGGCGGTCGCTGCGTCGCCGAGACCGACGCGAAGGGATCCGTCGCACACCGCTGGGTCGAGGCGCAGCGCATCCTCGCCGTCGGATTCGACCACCTCGTGCCAGGCAACCGCAGCCCGACCGTCAATCACCTGAGGCTTTGGGCCGCGCGCGCGCTCGAACCCTTCCACGTCGGCGATTTCAACGCCGGCAACTACGCGCTCGCGGTGCAGGACCAGGTCGCGGCCAAGAACCTGTCGCGCGTGCTGTATCCCGACGACTCCACGCCGCAGGGCAAGGAGCTGCGCTTCTGCCAGCAGTACTTCTTCGTGAGCGCGAGCCTGCAGGACCTTTTCGCGACGCTGAAGCTCGAGGGGCGCTCGCTTGGCCAGCTTCCGGACGCGGTCGCGATCCAGCTCAACGACACGCACCCGGCGCTCGCGGTCGCCGAGCTCATGCGTCTGCTGGTCGATGAGGAGCGCATCGAGTGGGACGCGGCCTTCGCGATCACGCAGAAGGTCATCGGCTACACCAACCACACGATGATGCCGGAGGCCCTCGAGACCTGGCCCGTGCACCTGTTCGAGCGCCTGCTGCCCCGGCACCTCAACATCATCTACCAGATCAACCGCACGCTCCTCGAGGAGGTCAGCAGCCGCTATCCCGGCGACCATGACCGGCGCCGGCGCATGTCGATAATCGCGGAAGGCAACGACCGGCGCGTGCGCATGAGCCACCTCGCGATCGTCGGTAGCCATCGGGTCAACGGGGTCGCGAAGCTGCACTCGGCGCTGATCCAGAAGACCATCTTTGCGGATTTCGCGGCGCTCTATCCCGCGCGCTTCACCAACGTGACCAACGGCATCGCGGTGCGCCGCTGGCTCAGGGAATCGAACCCCGGGCTCGCCGCACTGCTGACCGCTCGCCTCGGGCACGCCTGGGAGAACGATCTCGAGGAGCTCGAGCGACTGCGGCCCGCGGCGGCCGATCCCGAGTTCCGCAAGCTCTTTCGCGACATCAAGCGCGCCAACAAGCTGCGCCTCGCAGCGACGATTCACGAGCGCATCGGCCTCGAGGTCAGCGTCGATTCGCTGTTCGACGTTCAGGTCAAGCGCATCCACGAGTACAAGCGCCAGCTGCTCAACCTGCTGTACGTGATCAGCCGCTACAACCGGATCCGCGCGAACCCGGCCGCGGCGGTGGTGCCGCGCACGGTCATCTTCGCGGGCAAGGCGGCTCCCGGCTACGCGATGGCCAAGTCGGTCATCCGCCTCATCAACAATGTCGCGCGCGTCGTCAACGCCGATCCGGTCATCGCCGGGCGCCTCAAGGTCGTGTTCGTGCCGGACTACGACGTCTCGCTCGCGCAGACGATCATGCCGGCCGCGGATCTCTCCGAGCAGATCTCGACCGCAGGGCTCGAGGCTTCCGGCACCGGCAACATGAAGCTCTCGCTGAACGGCGCGCTCACCATCGGCACGCTCGACGGCGCCAACATCGAGATCCGCGACCAGGTCGGCGCCGAGCACATGTTCATCTTCGGCCTGACCGCGGCCGAGGCCGAGGCCGAGCGCGCCGCCGGCTACGTGCCCGAGGACTTCGTCGCAGGCGACCCCGAACTTGCCGCGACCCTCGAGATGATCGCGCACGGCTTCTTCACGCCGAGCAATCGCGACGATGCGAGCGCGGTGGTCGACCGGCTGCGCTCGGACGGCGAGCCGTTCCTGGTGCTCCGGGACTATCGTGCCTACGCGACCGCGCAGGCGGCGGTCGACGAGCTTTACCTCAAGCCCGACGAATGGAGCCGCCACGCCGCGCTCAACTGCCTCAGCATGGGGCCGTTCTCGAGCGACCGCAGCGTGCGCGAGTATGCTGAGCGAATCTGGAACATCCGCCCGGTCATCTGACGGGCGCGCGCGGGGCGAAGGGGTGCGCTGCTGAACACGTTGTCGGCGACGGACATCGAGGCGATCGTGCACGCGACCCACCGCGAGCCGCGCTCCGTGCTCGGCTACCACGAGTTCGCCCGCGACGCGGAACAGCCGCTCGCGCTGGTGCGCGTGCTCGAGCCCGACGCGGCCGAGGTCGCGGTCTTCTGGGAGGACGAGTCGCCGGGCGCGGCACGACCGCTCACGAGCCTGCACGCGGCGGGGCTCTTCGAGGGGCGCATTCCCTATCGGCGCCCGCTGATCCCGTACCGGATCCGGGTCCGCTACCGCAATGGCCACGAGCTCGTGAAGCACGACCCGTACTTCTTCGCGCCGCAGCTCTCTGACTTCGACCTGTATCTGTTCGGCCAGGGCAACCACTACCGCATCTGGTCGAAGCTGGGTGCGCACCCAACGGTTCTCGAGGGGCTCGCCGGTACCCGCTTCGCGGTGTGGGCGCCGAACGCCGAGCGCGTCAGCGTGGTGGGCAGCTTTAACCTGTGGGACGGCCGGCGGCACGCAATGCAGGCGCGCACCGCGGGAGTGTGGGAGCTGTTCGTGCCGGGCGTCGGCCCCGGCGATCTCTACAAGTACGAGCTGCGCAGCGCGGGCGGCGGCACGCGCCTCAAGGCGGATCCCTACGGTCTGCAGATGCAGCTGCGTCCTGACAATTGTTCGGTGGTTGCGCGCCTCGATGGCTACGAGTGGCACGACGCCGACTGGCTCGAGGCTCGTCGCCACGCGAATCCCCGGCGTCAGGCGATCAACGTCTACGAAGTGCACCTCGGATCGTGGCGCCGTGCGGAAGGTCGCCATCCGCCGTTCCTCAATTGGGGCGAAGCCGCCGACCAGCTGATCCCGTACGTGAAGGACCTCGGCTTCTCGCACATCGAGCTGATGGGTGTCGCGGAGCACCCCTTCGACGGTTCGTGGGGCTACCAGGTCGCCGGCTACTACGCGCCGACGGCACGATTCGGCACGCCCGACGAGTTCCGCAGCTTCATCGACCGCTGCCACGGCGCCGGCCTCGGCGTGCTGATGGACTGGGTGCCGGCGCACTTTCCGAAGGACGATCACGGCCTTGCCGAGTTCGACGGCAGCGCCCTCTACGAGCACGCCGATCCGCGCCAGGGCGAGCACCGCGAATGGGGCACGAAGGTCTTCAACTTCGGGCGCAACGAGGTGCGCAACTTCCTGGTCGCCAACGCCCTCTACTGGTTCGAGCAGTTCCACCTCGACGGCCTGCGGGTCGATGCGGTGGCCTCGATGCTGTACCTCGACTACGGGCGCGAGCCCGGCGAGTGGATCCCGAACCCCTATGGCGGCCGCGAGAATCTCGGCGCGATCGACTTTCTGCGCCAGCTCAACTGGGCCGCGCGCGAGTACGCACCGGGCACGCTGATGATCGCCGAGGAATCCACCACCTTCGCCGGCGTCACGCAGCCGACGCACCTCGGCGGGCTCGGCTTCACGTTCAAGTGGAACATGGGCTGGATGAACGACACGCTGCGCTACATGGCGCTCGATCCGGTGTTCCGCAGCCACGAGCACCGGCTCATCACCTTCTCGTTCGTCTATGCGTGGAGCGAGAGCTTCTTGCTACCGATTTCCCACGACGAGGTGGTGCACGGCAAGCGCGCGCTGCTCGACAAGATGCCGGGCGATGAGTGGCAGAAGCGTGCGAACTACCGGCTGTTTCGCACTTACATGACCGTGCATCCCGGCAAGAAGCTGATGTTCATGGGCTGCGAATTCGGCCAGTGGCACGAGTGGCGCGACGCTGCGAGCCTCGACTGGGGCCTGCTCGAGGATGGCCGTCACCGCGAGCTCCTCGAGTTCAACGGCGCGCTCAACCGGCTGTACTCGTCCGCGCAGGCGCTGCACGGAAGCGACTGCGACCGCGAGGGCTTCGCGTGGATCGACGTCAATAACGCGGAGCAAAGCGTGTTCGCATTCGAGAGGCGCGCGACGGCGGGGGATCCGGGTCCGCCGCTGGTGTGCGTGTTCAACGCGACCCCGGTGCCGCGCGATGACTACTGGGTCGGCGTGGCCGCACCCGGGCGCTACCACAAGCTCCTCGATTCGGACGAAAAACGCTTCGGCGGTTCCGGCTACCTCGGCGCGACCGAGGTCGAGGCCATTGCCGCATCGGCGCACGGGCGCTCCTTCGCGCTGCGGCTTTCATTGCCGCCGCTCGGCGCCGTCATCTTCAGGCGCGCCTGATGCCACGCGAACCGCGCCGCGCGAGGCGAGCCTGTGCCCTCGCCGAGGCCACGGCCAGGGTCGTGCGTTGAGCGCGAATCCGGACAGCGCGCGGCTGGCGGCGGCGATTCTTCCCGGTACACCGACCCCGCTCGGCGCTACTCCGACGGCGGGCGGCGTGAACTTCGGGCTGAGCTCGACGGTCGCCGAGCGCGTCGAGCTGTGTCTCTACGATGCGGGGAGTGGCGTCGCGCGTGGCAGCGTCGCGCTGCCGGGGCGCACCGGCGATCACTGGCACGGATTCCTGCCGCTCGCGCACGCGCGGCCCGGCGATCTGTATGCCTATCGGGTGCACGGACCCTACGCGCCCCAGCGCGGGGTGCGCTGCAATCCGGCCAAGCTGCTGCTCGACCCGTGCGCCCGCGCGCTCACCGGCGAGCTGATGCTGTCGCCGGCGCTCGCGGATGGCGACCAGCCAAGCTCCCTCGACAGTGCCGCGACGATGCCGCGCTGCCGGATCGTCGATCCGGCCTTCGACTGGGGCGGCGACCGCGCTCCCGGCACGCCGTGGCGTGACACGGTCCTCTACGAACTGCACGTGAAGGGCTTCACGCAGCGCCATCCGGACGTGCCGGCGCGCCTGCGCGGCACCTACCTCGGGCTTGCGCAGCCCGCGGCCATCGAGTGGCTGTCGAAGCTCGGGGTCACGAGCGTCGAACTCCTGCCGTGCCAGGCATTCACGAGCGAATACTTCCTGCAGCAGCGCGGGCTCAAGAACTACTGGGGTTACAACTCGATTGCGTGGTCGGCGCCCGCAAACCAGTACGCCATCGACGATCCGGTGCGCGAATTCCAGACGCTCGTCAAGGCGCTGCACGCGGCGGGCATCGAAGTCATCCTCGATGTGGTGTTCAACCACACCGCCGAGGGTGACCAGCGCGGCTCGACGCTGTCGCTGCGCGGCATCGACAATGCGACTTACTACCGGCTCGACTCGGAGGATCCCAGTCGCTACGAGAACTGGACGGGCTGCGGCAACACGGTCGCGGTCGACGAACCGATGGTGACGGCAGTCGTTCTCGACTGCCTGCGCTGGTGGACCGAGGCTATGCACGTGGACGGCTTTCGCTTTGATCTCGCGCCGATCCTTGGCCGCAAACGGCCCGCCTTCAACCGGCACTCGGACTTTTTCACGGCATTGCGTGCGGATCCCGTGCTGACGTACACGAAGCTGATCGCCGAGCCCTGGGACATGGGACCGGGCGGCTACCAGCTCGGCGAGTTCCCGGCCGGTTGGTCGGAATGGAACGACCGCTACCGGGACACGGTGCGCGGGTTCTGGCGTGGCGATGCGCGCCGCCAGGGCGAGCTTGCCGAGCGCATTGCGGGCTCGAGCGACCTGTTCCGCTACCGGGGTCGCAAACCCTCGGCGAGCATCACCTACGTCACCGCGCACGACGGCTTCTCGCTGCGCGACCTCGTCAGCTACAACGAGCGTCACAACGAGCCGAACCTGGAGAACAACGCCGACGGCCACTCGAGCAACCTGAGCTGGAACTGTGGCGTCGAGGGCGAGACGGCCGACCGGCGCGTGCTCGAGCTGCGCGCCCGGCAGATGCGCAATTTCGTGCTGACGCTGCTGGTGTCGCAGGGCGTGCCGATGCTGCAGGCCGGCGACGAGTTCGGGCGGACCCAGTCGGGGAACAACAACGCCTATTGCCAGGACAACGAGACCGGCTGGCTTGACTGGTCGGCCGCGAGTACCTACGCGGAGCTCACCGAGTTCACGCGGCAGCTGGTGGCGCTGCGCAAGCGCCGGCCGGAGCTGCGCCGCGAGACGTTTTTCAAGGGCGCGCGCGGCGCGGGCCGCGCGGCTGACATCAGCTGGCTGCACCCGGCGGGGCGCGAGATGGGCCCGGGCGACTGGCAAGACCCCTCGCTGCACAGCATCGGGCTCAGGCTGGCGGCGGACGAAGGCCAGGACGGTGCCGACCTCCTGATCGTATTCAACGCCGGCGGCGTGTCGGGCGAATTCCAGCAGGCTCCCGGGCGCGCGGGCCTGGGGTGGCGTCGGCTGCTCGATTCGGCCGCGCCCGGCGCAACGCCGGGTACGGAGCTGGGTCCGGCGCTGCGCATCGAGGCGCACAGCGCGGTCGTCTTCGAGCTTCGCGCGAGCGCCGAGGCGGGATAGCCGCGGGCGCGGATCCTCAGCGGATGTCGATGACCTGCGAGCTTCGCGCAGCGACCGTAAGCCGGTCATCGAGCATCACCGACTCCCCGCTGATGACGTCGCGTCCGGTCACGCCACGGGGCAGGCTCTCGCGGAACCGCGCGAGATCGAGGGTCGCAGCCGCACCCGACTTGTTGATCGCAACCATGACCGTCTCGCCGGCAGCGTGCCGGAAGTACACGTAGACGCCGTTCTCGGGCGCGTAATGCCTGAGGTCCCCGTCGCGAAGCGCGGGTGCCGTCTTGCGCCAGGTGAGCAGCGTGCGCAGGAAGTTCTGAGCCGCCGCCGCCTCAGGCGCGAGTCCCTGGCCGGTGAACGCGTTGACGGAATCGCCGGGCCAGCCTCCGGGAAAGTCGCGCCGCACGTCGCCGTCGTCCTTGGGCGGGTTATTCGCCATCAGGATCTCGGTGCCGTAGGTGAGCTCTGGAATGCCGCGCGTGGTGGCGATGAACGTGATCGCCATGCGCCACAGGTCGTAGTCTCGGCCGAGCGCCGTGAACAGTCGGTCCGTGTCGTGGTTGTCACCGAAGACGACGAGATTGGCGGGATTGGGGTAGAGGAAATCATCGCCGAGGCGTTCGTAGAGCCCGGGCAGCCCGCCCTGCCAGGAATCGGGCACCGTGAGCGCGCCGAGCAGCGCGTTCATCACCGGAAAGTCCATCAGGCTTGGCAGGTATGAGACGTAGCCGTCGCGATTCTGCCTTCCGGCCTGCCAGTACGCGACCATGGCGGGGTCGTAGCGCCACTCCTCGCCGACGATGTTGAACATGGGGTATTCGGACATCACGCGCTGAGTAAACGCCGCCATGAATGCCTTGTCGGAGTAGGAGTACGTGTCCATCCGCAGACCCGACAAGTCGGCGTACTCGATCCACCACAGCGCTTGCTGGATCAGGTAGGACGCGAGCCAGGGATCAGTCGTGTTGAGGTCCGGCATCATGCTGTCGAACCAGCCGCGCGTGAAGCGCTCGCGATCGACCTGCGCCGAGTGCGGATCCTCGATCGACGTGTGCATGTGATTCGTCCACGGCATCGCGGCGCTGCCGTTGATCCACGAGGCCGAGGGCAGGTCGCTCATCCACCAGTGCTTCGAGCCGATGTGGTTGACGACGATATCGCCGATCAGCCCGATGCCATGGCTCTTGGCCGCCGCGCTCAGCCTCTTGAGTTCGTCGTTGCTCCCGTAGCGAGGATCGACCCGGTAGTGATCGGTGATCGCGTAGCCGTGATAGCTGTATTGCGGCTGTGCGTTCTCGAGGACCGGCGTCAGCCAGAGTTGCGTATAGCCCATACCCGCCAGGTAATCGAGGTGCGCTGCGATGCCGGCGAGGTCGCCCCCGTGCCGCGCACCCGGAACGCTTCGATCCACCCGGTCCGACGTCCCGGCAGGGTGGTCATTGCGCGCATCGCCGTTCGCGAAGCGGTCGGCCATCACGAGGTAGATGACGTCGCGCTGATCGAAACCCCTGCGCTCGCGCGAACCCACGCGGCGCGCCTCGAGGCGATAGTCGTATCGCGCGACGGGCCGTCCGGCGCGGCTGAAGCGAATCGGGATGCTGCCGGGCTCTGCGGCAGCTTCGATGACGAGCGACAGTGCCAGGTAGTTGGGGCTCTCGAGCCGCGTCGACTTCGCGAGGCGCACGCCCGGATAGTCGATCGACGCCTCCAGCGTCGAAACGTCGCGGCCGTGAACCAGCAGCATGAGCTCAGGGTTGACGAACCCGACCCACCAGCTCGGCGGGTCGACTCGCTCGATCGGAGTCGCAGCACGTGCATCGGCGAGGCCACCGACAATGGCAATCAGAAGGCCGAGCCAGCCAACGCTCGCCAAGCTGCCACGGTTTCGCACGTCGTCCCCTTATGTCAGCGCCAGCGCGACGCGGCGAGTAGAGAACATCGAGGCAGCGGTGGTCAAGCCGCTGTCCGCAATCGAGCGATGGCGTCCAGCCGGGCTCCACGTTCATACTGCGCGACCTTGACGGCGACGACGACGGGGGCAGCTCGATGCTGGATTCGACCGTGATGCCGCTGGCCGCGCAGAAGCCCCGCCTGAGCCTGCCCGCAATCGGCAACCTGTCGTTTGGATTCTTCGGCATCCAAGTGGCATTCGCACTGCAGAACGCGAACGTGAGCCGGATCTTCCAGACGCTCGGTGCGTCCATCGATCAACTGCCGATCCTGTGGATCGCGGGACCGGTGACGGGCCTGCTGGTGCAGCCACTGGTCGGCTATTTCAGCGACCGCACGTGGGGGAAGCTCGGGCGCCGCAGGCCATACTTCCTGGCCGGTGCGCTGGCGGGGGCGCTCGCGCTCACGCTGTTGCCTAATGCGCAGTTCTTGTGGCTCGCCGTCATCGCTTTCTGGGCGCTCGATGTGTCGATCAACGTGTCGATGGAGCCCTTCCGCGCGTTCGTGGGCGACATGCTGCCCGCCGAGCAGCGCACCCGCGGCTACGCCGTGCAGACGATCTTCATTGGCGCCGGGGCGCTCGCGGCTTCCGCGGCGCCTTACGTGCTGAGCCATTGGGCGGGCGTGTCCGGCGTCGCGCCGCGCGGCGTCGTACCCGACTCGGTGCGCGTGGCGTTCTACATCGGGGCGGTCGCGCTCTTCGCCGCCGTGCTCTGGACGGTCCTGTCAACGCGCGAATACTCGCCGGCGCAGCTGGCAGCTTTCGCCGCCACCGCGCGCGCGCCCGCGGACGCGACCGCGACCGGCGTCAAATCGGCGAACCCGCTCGTCGCGCTGCTCGGCGATCTCTTCGCGATGCCACGCGTCATGCGGCGGCTCGCGCTGATCCAGTTTTTCTCCTGGAGTGGCCTGTTCGTGCTGTGGATCTATTCGACCCCGGTCGTCGCGGCACACCAGTTCCACAGCACCGGGCCGGGCACGGCCTCCTACGACGCGGCCGCCGACTGGATCGGCGTCCTGTTTGCGACCTACAACGCCGTGTCGGCCCTGTACGCATTCGTGCTGCCGAAGTTCGCAGCGCGTTTCGGCCAAGAGGGGACCCACGCCGCGAGCCTGATCGCGGGGGCACTCGGCTTCGCGGCGTTCTGGCTGGTCCGCGATCCGCGCCTGCTCGTGCTCGCGATGGTTGGCGTCGGCATCGCGTGGGCCTCGATCCTGACGATGCCCTACGCGATCCTGTGCGGTGCGATTCCGTACCAGAAGTTCGGCGTCTACATGGGCCTGTTCAACTTCTTCATCGTGCTGCCGCAGATGTTCGTGGCGGGCACCGCGGGATTCCTGGTGCGGCACGCCTTTCCGGGCGACCCCGCCGGCATCATGCTCGTGGGAGCTGCGTCGCTTTCGATCGCAGCCGCATTGTGCTTGCGACGGGGGCCGACATGAGCGAGTGGTGGCGCGGCGCGGTCATCTACCAGGTCTATCCGCGCAGCTTCGCGGATTCGAACGGCGATGGCATCGGCGACCTCGCCGGGCTCGTCACGCACCTCGACTATATCGCGGGGCTCGGTGCAGATGCCGTCTGGGTGTCGCCGTTCTATACCTCGCCGATGCTTGATTTTGGCTACGACGTCGCTGATTTTCGCGGTGTCGACCCGATGTTCGGCACGCTCGAGGGTTTCGATGCCGTCGTGGTGCGCGCGCACGCGCTGGGGCTCAAAGTCGTCATCGACCAGGTCTATTCGCACAGCTCCGACCAGCATCCGTGGTTCACCGACAGCCGCTCGGCGCGCGACTCGAAGCGGGCGGACTGGTACGTGTGGGCGGATGCGAAACCCGACGGCTCACCTCCCAACAACTGGCAGTCGCTGTTCGTGGGCTCCGCATGGACCTGGGATGCCACGCGCGGTCAGTACTACATGCACAATTTCCTGCGCGAGCAG
>JANXZZ010000002.1 GCA_025355245.1 Pseudomonadota bacterium
CACCGCGGCTACAACAACTGCATCCTCGAGTTCAACGACTGCCGCGTGCCGCGCTCAGCCATCCTCGGCGAACTGCACCACGGCTTCGACGTCGCCAACACGTGGCTCGGCTCTACGCGCCTGCAGGTGGCCTCGACCTGCCTCGGCCGCGCCGAGCGCGCGCTCGAGCTCGCCACGCAGTGGGCGGTCGAGCGCGTGCAGTTCGGCCAGCAGATCGGCAAGGTCCAGGGGGTCTGCTTCAAGCTCGCCGACATGGCGGTCGAGCTCCGGGCCGCCGAGCTCCTCACGCTCGAGGCGGCGTGGAAGGTCGACCAGAACACCGCGACCGACATGGACATGGCGATCGCGAAGCTCAAGGCCAGCGAAATGCTCGCGATGGTTGCCGACGAGGCGCTGCAGATCCACGGCGGCATGGGGCTCATGGCCGACCTGCCGCTCGAGCGCATCTGGCGCGACGCACGTATCGAGCGGATCTGGGACGGCACGAGCGAGGTGCAGCGCCACATCATTTCGCGGGCGATGCTACGGCCGCTGGGCGGCTGAGTCCGCCGCCTGCGAGCGCCAACGCAATCATGGGCTTAGTCGAATCGCTGCTCGCCTCGGGGGTGTTCGTCGAAATCGGCGCCTACCCGGGCATCGTCCCCGAGCTGCGCTACGCGACGGCCAACAACTTCACGGGTGCTGTCGTGCGCGGGGCGTTCGAGCGCGCACTGCTACACAAGGATGCGGCTGCGAAACTGAGGCGCGCCGCGCAAGCGCTGCTCGAACTCAATCCCGGCCATCGCCTGCGCATCTACGACGCGTTGCGGCCGCGCTCGGTGCAGTGGCTCCTCTGGAACCACGTCAGGGGAACGCCGCAGGAGCCCTACGTCGCCGAGCCCGGACGCGGCTCGATCCACAACTACGGAATGGCCGTCGACCTGTCAGTGGTCGATGCGCACGGCCGCGAGCTCGACATGGGATCCTGGTTCGATGACTTCAGCGAGCAGGCGGAGCCGCGGCACGAGGACGAGCTCGTACGTGCCGGCAAGCTCGGTCGCGGTCAGCTCGGCAACCGGTTGCTGCTGCGGCGCGTCATGGAAAGCGCCGGATTCATCCAGATGCCGAACGAGTGGTGGCACTACGATGCGGCTGCGCGGGCGCAGGTGGAGGCGGGGTATCGAATCGTTGAGTGAGTGGGCGCCGGACAATCGACTGCGCGGAGCGTTGTTCGTGTGAACCTGTTGTGGCACTTCGTGCGGCTGTCCACACCCCTGTATGCCCTCGTCGGGGTCGGCTACCTGGTGGCCTCCCTGCCGTGGTGGCGACGCGACTGGTCGAAGCGCGCCTCCAGCGCCGTGTTCTCGTTTGCGCTGCCGGCCATGCTGTTCCAGATGATGAGCCACCAGGCTGCGCTGCCGGCTGTGGACGCGCGGGTGCTCATCGCGTATTTCGGCAGCTGCCTGATCGTGTTTTTCATCGGGCGCGCGGTTGCACACGCCCTCTTCAGGATGGACGGCGTTTCACAGTCCGTCTTCGGCCTCGGCGGGATCTTCTCCAACATCGTGCTGGTCGGCCTGCCGATCGCCAAGATCGCGCTGGGCGATGAAGCCGTCCCGGTCGTCGCGCTGCTGCTCGTGTTCAACGCGCTGATCCTGTGGACGCTCGTCAGCGTGTCGGTCGAGTGGTCCTTGCACGGGTCCTTCACGCCGCGCGGGGTCGCGAAGACGGCCTTGAGCGTGCTCAGGAACCCGATCGTTCTCGCAATCGTCAGTGGTGCCCTGTTCGGCAGGCTCGGGTTCGCTCTGCCGCGGTTTGCCGACACGGCGCTGGGCACGCTGGGCAGCATTGCGGCACCGGCCGCGCTGCTTGCGCTGGGCCTGGAGCTGGCGGGGTTCCCTATCCGCCAGGCGTGGACATCCAGCCTTGCACTGTGCGCAATCAAGCTCGTCGTGCAGCCCCTGGTGGTGTGGTCGCTCGCGATCGCGCTCAAGTTACCGCCAATTGAAGTACGCTCGGTGGTACTGGTCGCGTCGATGGCGGTCGGGGTGAACGTCTATC
>JANXZZ010000032.1 GCA_025355245.1 Pseudomonadota bacterium
GTCTCGACGCTGCGGCGACCGCTCGCCCAGTTCCGGTGAAGGGTGTCGAGCAGGCCTTCGAGCGGGAGGAACCCGCGCGCCGGTGCGGCGGCGTCACGGGGATCAAACACGAGACGGCGGTTCGTCGGGACGTAGAGGCGGCCCTTGCGCTTCAATGCCTTGTGCTGAAGGAGGGTTGCGAGCGCGACCGCTGGATCGAGGCCTTGACTCGCGCGGCGGACGAGGTCGGTAACCGAGAGTCCGGGTCCTTTGGCGGGCAAAGGCCTCGGCTGACCCCGGGCGTCGACGCAAAGCGGATCCGTATACCAGAAGCTGAGGATATGGCCGAGCTCGATCGTGAATGCCGGCCGGCGCGGCTCGAATGGATGTCGCGGCTCCTCGAGCGTCGCGCACACGGCCGAGAAGTGCCGCGCGAGGAGTCTCGGCGAGTAGCCGTTCAGGACGAGCAGGCGCGCGAACTTCTCCATCAGCCGGGCGAGGCGGCGGGATTCGTCCGGTGACGGATCGGATGTGCGGGCGGCTTTCGGTTTTCTGCTCATGATCGGCGCTTCCGTGCGCTCCGGGGAGGCGCCCCGCGGTCGTTGTCCTCGACGTAGGAGAAGAGACTCACGCCGACGCGCGCGGTACGCGTCTTTCGCGAACCCGTTGCCTGGCGCATCGACATCCAGCGATCAACCTGGTCGATCAGAGCCGTGGCCTGCTGCTTCACCATGGCCTCGAACTCGGGGAGCTTGTCGACCGGCAGGTGGGATGTGTGGGCCTGGCGCTCCGGGCGAGCCGGGCGGCCTTTGCTCTCGACGGCATTCCAGGCGAAGGTCGTGAGCAGAGCGCGCAGCACCACCGCCATCCGGTCGAGCGTCCGGTCGTTGAGGCCCGGGAAGACCGCCATGCGCTTGCGCGGCCGATAGCGGCCGTTCGGCAGCCGGATCAGCAGGCCATCAGTGACCAGGAGGTCGACGACTTCGGTCGAGGGGTAGTCCGGAAGGTACTTGGCGATCAAAGATTCCAGGCTCGTAGTTCCGCTCAGCGGCAGCGGCTTCGGCTCTGCGTCCTCTCCGAGGAGCGCGACCTGGTCATACCAGGCCGCCATCAGCTCACCGGCGCCGTGCCAGAACTCAAATCCTTCGACGTCCGCCATCCGGTAGGGGAGGCGGCCGGTGTTGACGAGCGCGGTCGCGATTGCTTTTCGTAGATCCTGGCGCGTCGCGCCCAGCGTGAGGGCGAACTCAAACAGGATCCGGCACATCTGCTCGAGGGCGCGATTACGCTCGGCGGCCGTGATGCCGCTCGCCGCGCTGCGGGTCACCGCCCGACGAGTGGCTGGCCGCGGCATGGCTCAACGCTCCTTCCGCCGGGAACGGAACGGCGCCTTCCGGGCCCTGGTCGGCTCGACGACGACCGGGGATTCGAATACGTAGACCGCGATCCCAAGGCGGACGGCGTCCTGGACCTCGTCTCCTGGCTTGACCGTCGCGGCAGGGTTATTGAGCGCGTCGTCGATGGTGTCGACCAGCGTGTCGGCCTGGGCGGAAATGTCCCGGACGAGGAGAGGAACGTACTTGGGATCCAGCTGGCTGTTCTCGATGACGCGATTGAAGCGCGGCCGGCTCGGGTGCTTCAGGTTGTGCACCAGCGTCTCGAAATGGTCCCGCACCTGCTCGCCGACGGCGGTGAGGCCGTCCGGGTCCCAGCGGGCGGGCGCAAAGTTGCGGCTCAGCGCCTCGAAGCGGCCGTCGGGGCGCGTGCGGACCGCCTTGACGCGCAGGAGCTCGTCCAGAATCGTGAGCACGCGCGGCTCGCCGCTATAGCGCTTGACGAGGGCGGCGAACGACACCTTCTTGCCCCGCAGTGGCAACGCGGCCGGAGCTCCGAGGGAGTCCTGGAAATCCGGGTCAGTCCACCAACCTGAAAGGACCCGCTGCAGGCGCGGACGGCCGCGCTCGACCTCGGGGGCAGCGTCCTCAGGGGCCTGCAGGAGCGCTGCGACTTCACGGCGAGTGAGACCCGTGAGGGTCGCGATCCGCGAGGCGTTCGGGCGCTGGTTCTCGCCGACATCCTGGGC
>JANXZZ010000117.1 GCA_025355245.1 Pseudomonadota bacterium
CGGCGGCCTTGAGGCCTGCGTCTTTCAGGGCCTGCTCGCAAGGTCCGCGCGTTTTCATGATGAGATCGTCGACCAGGCTTTCCAGCTTGGCGCGCGTCAGCTTGACGTTGAGGTGCTTCGGCCCCGACGCATCCGCAGTGATGTACGGCAGGTTGATGTCGGTCTGCTGGCTCGAGCTCAACTCGATCTTGGTCTTCTCGGCCGCCTCCTTGAGGCGCTGCATCGCGAGCGGGTCCTTGCGCACGTCGACGCCAGACTCCTTGCGGAACTCGTCGGCGATGAAGTCGATGATGCGGCGGTCGAAGTCCTCGCCGCCGAGGAAGGTGTCGCCGTTGGTCGAGAGCACCTCGAACTGGCGCTCGCCGTCGACCTCGGCGATCTCTATGATCGACACGTCGAAGGTGCCACCGCCCAGGTCATAGACCACGATCTTGCGATCGCCGCCCGCCTTGTCGAGCCCGTAGGCGAGCGCCGCCGCGGTCGGCTCGTTGATGATGCGTTTGACGTTGAGGCCGGCGATGCGACCGGCATCCTTGGTGGCTTGGCGCTGCGAATCGTTGAAGTAGGCCGGCACCGTGATGACCGCCTCGGTCACGGGCTCGCCGAGGTAGTCCTCGGCGGTCTTCTTCATCTTCATCAGCACCCGCGCCGAGACCTCGGGCGGCGCCATCTTCTTGCCCTGCGCCTCGACCCAGGCATCGCCGTTGTCGGCCTTGACGACCTTGTACGGCACGAGGTCCACGTCCTTCTGCACGACGTCATCGGCGAACTTGCGGCCGATCAGCCGCTTGACGGCGTAGAGCGTGTTCTGCGGATTGGTGACGGCCTGGCGCTTGGCGGACTGGCCGACGAGCACCTCGTCGTCCTTCGTGAACGCGACGATCGACGGAGTCGTGCGATCGCCCTCGCTGTTCTCGATGACCTTGGGCTTGCCGCCTTCCATGATCGCCACGCACGAATTGGTCGTGCCGAGGTCGATACCGATGACTTTCGCCATGTCAAAAGCTCCTCAAAAGACCGAACGGAATTCTGTTAGCCCTTAGATAAGGGCGCGGCGGCCCTTCTCAAGCATCGCTGCCGCGGGAAACGATGACCCGCGCGGGCCTGAGCAGCCGGCCGTTCAGCAAGTAGCCCTTCTGGACCGTCTGCAGGACGGTTCCCGGCGGGTGGGCCGCGCTCGGCTGGGCGACCATGGCCTCGTGCTCGTTCGGGTTGAAGGGCTGCCCGGTCGGGTCGAGGGCGGTGATGCCCGCCTTCTCGAAGGCCTTGAGGATCAGGCGCTGGGTCGCCGCCTGCCCCTCGAGCAGCAGCGCCAGGTCGCTCTTGCCCGCATTCGCGAGCGCGAGCTCGAAGCCGTCGAGCGCCGGCACCAGCTCCTGGGCGAAGCGCTCAACCGCGAAGCGGTGTGCGTTCTCGAGATCGCGCGCGGCGCGCTTGCGGTAGTTGTCGAACTCCGCAAGCGTGCGCACGTACTGGTTGAAGTGCTCCTCGGCCTTGGCCGTCGCCGCGGCCAGGGCGGCGTCGAGGTCGGCGACGTCGGGGCGGAACGTGTCCTCGGGCAGGATCGCGGTCGCCTCCGGATCGTGGCTCGGGCTGGGGGACGCCGCGGCGCCCTTGGGGGACTTCGGATGACTCATCAATACCTCCGCGCTGCCGGACGCCGCCGTCCGGCCGCGCCCGCGCGGAGGATGGAGGCTCGGAGGCGCGAGTTCAAGGGTCGGCGTCAGCGTCCCTGGTTGAGGGCCGAGCCGAGCAGCCGTGCGGTCAGGTCGACGATCGGGATCACCCGCTCGTAGGCCATGCGGGTCGGGCCTATCACGCCGAGGACGCCCACGATCTCGTTGTCGACCGTATAGGGCGCCGTCACGACCAAGAGGTCGTCCAGGATCTGGTAGCCGGATTCGTGGCCGATGAAAATCTGCACCCGGTCGGCCGTGACGCACTGGTCGAGCAGGTGCAATATGTCGCGTTTCTCGTTGAAGGCATCGAACAGGCGCTTCAGCTTCTCGACGTTGGAGAGCTCCGCGAAGCCCATCAGGTTGGTCTCCCCGGCGATGACCACGTCCGTCGGTACCTCCCCGTCCGCGCGCTGGCCGAACATCTGCTGCGCCATGCTGATCGCATCCAGCATCAGCTGGTTCATGTCGGCGCGGGTTTCCTGCAGCTGCGCGAGCAGCTGCGCGCGCACGTCCGCGAGCTCGCGCCCGCGGAACTGCTCGTTCAGGAAATTCGCGGCCCGGCGCAGCTCCTCGGGCGCGAAGGAGCGCTCGAGCTGCAGCACGCGGTTCTGCACCTCGCGCCCGTTGACCACGAGAATGGCGAGTACGCGGTTCTCGGTGAGGCCGAGGAACTCGATCTGGGTCAGCGCCGCGTGCGAGGGCCGCGGGATCGTGACGACGCCGGCGAGCTGGGTGAAGCTCGAGAGCAGCTGGGAGGCCGAGGAGATGAGCGCGCGGGGATCGTCGGCGTTCGCGCCGAAGCGCCGCTCGAGCACGTTGAGGACGCCCTGGTCGACGCTGCCCGTGGGTCGCAGCTTGAGGAGCGTGTCGACGAAGAAGCGGTAGCCCTTGTCGGTCGGCACGCGCCCCGCGGAGGTGTGCGGGGAACTGACGAAGCCGTACTCCTCGAGGTCGGCCATCACGTTCCTGACCGTCGCCGAACTCAGCTGCAGGCCGGATTCGCGAGTCAGCGTGCGCGACCCGACCGGCTGGCCGTCGCGGATGTAGGCCTCGATGAGCGCGGTCAGGAGCCGTTGCGCACGGTCGTTGAGTGCGCTCCCGGGCGCAGCGGACTCGGCACCGGCGGCTCCTCGCAGCTCGTCCACCATGCTCAATAAGCCCCTGTACGAGAAAGCCTTTTCGGGACAGTCGCCCTGAATCTAGCGATGCCTCGCGCGGAGTGTCAAGGCCGGCGCGCGGACTCTTGACGCGCGCCACATCCCGCGGGCCACCATGCGCTCAATTTAGTGCATTGACCGAGCTATCGCGCGCCGACTGGTTGGCCCCGAAAGGCGCGTGCTAACGTCCCGCCAATCGCATGAACGCGCGTTTCACCACCATCGCACTGATCGGCCGCTACGCGGATCCGCTCGTCGCCGACGCGATGCTCGCGCTCGCCGAACACGCGATCGCGGGCCGGGTGCGCGTGCTTATCGACGCCGACTGCCCGGTCGAGTTCCGGGGCGCCGTCGAGCGGCGTCGCGAGAGCGAGTTGGCGCCCAATGCCGAGCTCCTGGTCTCCGTCGGCGGCGACGGCACGCTCCTCTATGCTGCGCGCCTCGCCGAGGGCACGGGCGTGCCGCTGCTCGGTATCAACCGCGGCCGCCTCGGCTTCCTCGCGGACGTGAGTGCCGCCGAGATGCTGGAGCGCTTTGATGACGTGCTCGCGGGCGCCTACACGCGCGACCGTAGGCGCGTGCTCGAGGCGCGCATCAGCCGGCCCGGCGAGCCCGACAAGCGCGCGCGCGCGCTCAACGACGTGGTGCTGCAGAAGTGGCAGACCGGGCGGATGCTCG
>JANXZZ010000128.1 GCA_025355245.1 Pseudomonadota bacterium
CACGCTTCCCGTTGTCGCCAACGGCCGTGTGTACGTCGGCGGCGGCAGCCAGCTGACCGTCTACGGGCTCGCGCCATAGGTCACGCGAGCCCCGACCGCGTCCGCCATCCTGTACCGCACGGGCGGGCGGGCGAACCTGCGCCGCCGCCCGTGCCGCTCGCGGACATCCTCATCGCCAACGCCTGTTTCAGGCGGCGACGTCGAATTCAATGCACCGATCCACGCGCGTGCCGCGGTAAAAGGACCCGGGTCAGCAAGTGACGATGGCGATCAGCTGGCTGAGTTCGCGCGTCTCGCTCAGTCGAGATGACATAACGTGCGGCGCGCCACGAGCCGCAGCTGCGCGAGCCTTGATACGCGAACCGAGGCAAAGCATGCTGTGCAGCAACGACGGACCGCCGCGAGCGCGTAAGCGTTGCGGCGTACAGGCAATACAGTTGAGTGACGGTCATTCTGATGCCGTCGCAATGAGACCGTGACGTGTTGAAGAGCGCTTTTTGCGCCAGCACCACTGGAACTCGTCGCGGCACCGACACTCGAAGGTAGACCCGCACCACGTGAGATCGCGATCCATGAAGAGCTTCGAACATGCCGTGGCGATCACGGAATCCGAAGCCGCGGGTATTCCCATCCTCGCCGTGGCCTCGGTCGCGTTCTTGGGCTCGGCGTAATGCCGAACCGAGATCTGGAGGCATACAGGATTCAGCCCGCCACCCAGCCATCAGTCGATCGCCATGAACGGCGGACCGTCGCCGAGACGATTGCCATTGGTCGCAGCTCTGCACGGCGCGTGCTGATTCTGCTCGGATCCCTGCTCCTTGCGGCGGCGGGCAATTGGGCGTTCGCGAGTTCCGTGCCCGCCGGGTTCAGCGACACGGCGATCACACGCCCCGACGGCGCGACTTGGGACGAGGCGGTCGGCCTGACTTTCTCGAGCGATGGCCGGATGTTCGTATGGGAGCGGAGCGGCCGGGTCTGGCTCATCGACGAGGCGAAACCCCACCAGCAACCCGTGCTGGACCTCTCCACCGAGGTCAGCACGATCGGCACCCTCGGGCTCACGGGCCTCGCGCTCGATCCGCAGTTCGATCTGAACGGCTATATCTATCTGTTCTACGCGGTCGACCCGCAGCATCTGCGCAATTGCGAGTCACCACGCTCCGGCGTCCCGGTCTGCCGGGCACCGTTTCGGCCGGGTCAGCATGCGACGGGTGGCGCCACCATCGGGCGCCTCGTCCGCTACCAGTTCGTGCGGCCGGCCGGGGACGGTAACTTCAACCGTGCGGCGCAGGTCGACTACTCGAGTCGGCGCGTGCTCATAGGCGAGACGCCGGCAGGCGGCGCATCGCCGACCGGCTGCCTGGTGACGGATACCGCTCACGGGCCGGGCGGGCTCACCTTCGGCCGCGACGGCACGCTGCTCGCGGCCTGCGGCGACGGCGCGAGCGCCAGTGCCGACGACGTGGGCAGCCAGCCCGAGACCCACTATCAGCAGGCCCTCGCCGACCGGCTGATGACGCCGGCCGAGAACGTCGGCGCGTTCCGCGCGCAGCTCGTCGATTCGCTGTCGGGCAAGATCCTGCGGCTCGACCCTGCGACCGGCGACGGCTTGTCGAGCAACCCCTTCTACGATCCGACCGCACCGCGCTCTGCACGCTCGCGCGTCTGGGTGCTCGGGCTGCACGACCCGCAGCACTTCTCGGTGCGGCCGGGCTCGGGCAGTGCGCGGCCCGGCGACGGGCAGCCGGGGACCCTGTACATCGGTGACATAGGGTATTCGTCCTGGGAGTCGCTCGACGTCGCGCGCGCCGGCCGCACGAACTTCGGCTGGCCGCTGTACGAGGGTGTCGGTAATGAGACGACGCGCTACGCCGGCGCCATGGTGTTCAATCTCGATGCACCCACTGGCCTGCGTCGCAACGCGTGCTCGCAGCGCTATTTCCGCTTCCGCGACCTGATCCGCGCGGATTCACTCAACGCCGCTGCGTGGCCCAACCCCTGCCGCCCATCAACGCAGGTGCCGTTGGCGGACGAAGTGTTCATTCGCGAACGACCGGCGATCGACTGGATCCATGGGGGAACGGACGCGCGCTGGGCGGCGTACGACGCCGCGGGCGAACCCCTGGCGCTCACGCTCGGCATGCAGGCACCGAACGGCAAGCGCGTGACCGGTCCGCTGTTCGGCGGGACGACCTCGGTCGGCGGCGTCTGGTACGAGGGCAGCGACTTCCCGGCCTCGCTCCGCCACGTCTACTTCCATGCCGATACCGGCGGTGCTTGGATCAAGGCCTTCGCGTTCGACTCGGGCGACAGCCCGGCATCGGTCCACGACTTCCTCGCAAGCGGTGGTCCAATCAGTGCGCTCGCGGCGGATCCGGCAACGCGCGGCCTCTATTACATCACCGGCGTTTCGGGCTCCGACGTTCGGCGCCTGAGCTATGCGTCCGCGGGCAACCCGGCCTCCGCGCCCGTGGCGTCCGCGGCGGTGGTGCCGAGTGCGGTTGCTCCGGCAGCGACGGCACCAACAAGTGGCACCGCGCCTCGCGCCGGAAGCGGCGGTCGTCCTGCGCGTGCGCTGCCGACCGGCACGGCCGCATCGGTGCCGATGACAGTCGCCGCACCGCGCATGCATGCCGCCGTTGCGTCGACGTCGACGTCGACTCCACCTTGGAGCGGCGCTGACGTCGGCTCGGTCGCGGCGGCCGGCTCCTACTCGCTCAGCAACGGCACGTTCACGGTCAACGGCTCCGGCTCGGACATCTGGTACAACGCCGACGGCTTCCAGTTCGTGTCCCAGCCGCTGACCGGCGATGGCTCGATCATCGCCCGGGTCGTCAGCCAGACCAACAGCAACGTCTGGGCCAAGGCTGGCGTCATGTTCCGCGAGACGCTGGCCGGGAACTCGACCTTCGCCGCGGTCGAGGTGACACCGGGTAACGGTGCCG
>JANXZZ010000155.1 GCA_025355245.1 Pseudomonadota bacterium
TCACCTCGAGCGGCACGATGGCGATGGCCGTCAACTTCGGCTACCGCCGCAACCGCTCGGTCACGACCGCGCTCATGCTGGTCACCGCGGGCCTGGGCGCCTGCTTCGTCGGCATGCAGGCCCTCGACCAGGATCAGCTTGCTCCACTCGAAGGCCTGCATGCCGACGAAGCAGGCGCCCAGGCCCGCGGTGACCAGCATGAGCGCGGTCGTGACCGAGCGGTTGCGGCGGTAGCCGAAGTTGACGGCCATCGCCATCGTGCCGCTCGAGGTGATCAGCACCATCGTCATGATCGCGATCAGCAGCAGCGGGACTTCTGACTGGCCGACGCTCAGGCTGAACACTGCGCTCGGGTTCGCCCACTTCGCAGTGTTCGAGATCCGGACGTTCATGTAGCCGGTCAGGAAGCAGCTGAAGATGAACGTGTCGCTGAGGAGGAAGATCCACATCATCAGCTTGCCCCATGGCACCGGAAACGCCTGCTTGTCCGCGGCGAGATCGCTCGCCACGCCGTGCAGCCCTGCCGGGGCGGGAGCCCCAGCCGTCATTACGTCGGTCGCCATACGCTCGGAATCCTTCGTCTTAGGTGGACAACATCAGGCCGAACAGCACGAGCCATACGAGCAAAAGGTAATGCCAGTAAATGGTGCAGAGGACCACGACCTGGCGCACATCCACGGCCTTGGCGGCCGGTGCCGCGAGCTTCACGACCGTTCGCGCCCACACGGCGAGGCCGCCGAGCACGTGCAGGCCGTGCACCGCGGTAAGGAGATAGAAGAATGCGACCGCGGGGTTCGCGCGCGTGACGAAGGCGGTGCCGTCGAGCTCGCGCCACGCCAGCAGCTGGCCGACGACGAAGGCAGCCGTCAGGATGCCGCCGGCCACGAGCCGCGCGCGCATCTGCGCGGGCGCCCCGCGCTCGGCCGCCATGCGCGCCCACTGCATCGCGATGCTGCCGAGCATCAGGATCGCGGTGTTGGCCCACAGGATCCGCGGTATCGGAAAGTGCAGCCAGTCGCCGTGCTCGATGCCCGCCATCATCCGCATGTGGTACGCGGTCAGGAACAGCGCGAACAGCGAGGTGATGACGGCGAGGAAGGTCCAGAGCCCGATCCTGCCGGGCGCAAGCTCGGTGCCGCCGCCCTCGTGGATCGCGCCGGTCGCGCCTTTCGTCTCCCACGATTTGGCGCGCAGCTTGCTGACCAGGAATGCCCAGACGAGCACTCCTACTGCCAGCGCGCTGTAGGCGACGGTGAGCGTCAAGTCTCGGTCCCGTGGCCGTGGCTGGCCGGTGCGTTCGGGCCCGGCGGCACGTTCTGCGGAATGAAGTCATCGCTTGCGCCCGGCACGCTGTAGTCATAGGCCCAGCGGTACACGACCGGCAGCTTCGGCCCCCAGTTGCCGTGCTTGGGCGGCGTGTCCGGCGTCTGCCACTCGAGCGTCGTCGCGCGCCACGGGTTGCCACCGGCGGGCTTGCCCTTGAACAGCGAGTACACCAGATTGAAGAGCAGGATCAGCTGCGCTGCGCCCACGATCAGCGCCGAGATCGTGATCGCCTTGTTGAGCTCCTGCACCGACTGCGGGAAGTCCGTCGTCGTGTAGGCGTAGTAGCGCCGCGGCACGCCGAGGATCCCGAGGTAGTGCATCGGCAGGTAGATCGCGTAGACGCCGAGGAAGGTGATCCAGAAGTGCAGCCGCCCGAGCGTGTCGTTCAGCATCTTGCCGCTGATCTTCGGGTACCAGTGGTAGACCGCCCCGAACACCACGAGGATGGGCGACACGCCCATGACCATGTGGAAGTGCGCGACCACGAAGTAGGTCGCCGACAGCGGCACGTCGACGGTTACGTTGCCGAGGAACAGGCCCGTGAGGCCGCCGTGGATGAACGTGAAGATGAAGCCGATCGCGAACAGCATCGGCACCGTGAGGTGAATGTCGCCGCGCCACAGCGTCAGCACCCAGTTGTATACCTTGAGCGCGGTCGGCACCGCGATGATCAGCGTCGTGGTCGCGAAGAAGAACCCGAAGTAGGGGTTCATGCCACTGACATACATGTGGTGCGCCCACACGACG
>JANXZZ010000186.1 GCA_025355245.1 Pseudomonadota bacterium
GCTGTCGGCGGGAGCCGACAGCGAGCGGCTGTACGCGGACGCCGCCGAGACGCTGCTGACCATCCAGACGCGCGGCCCGGTGGCCGCGCTGCCGCCCTACGACCGCGCGTTCCTCGATCGTGAGGTGCGCGTCTTCCCGGAGTGGTTCCTCGCGCGCCATCTCGGGCTCGAGGCGAGCGCGACGCAGGAGTCGCTGATCACCGAGGTGTGCGCGACGCTCGCGGATTCGGCGCTCGAGCAGCCGCAGCTGTTCGTGCACCGCGACTTTCATTCGCGGAACCTCATGCTCACGCCCGAGCGCAATCCCGGTGTCCTCGATTTCCAGGACGCAATGCGGGGTGCCATCACCTACGACCTCGTTTCGCTCTTCAAGGACTGCTACGTCGTCTGGCCGCGCGAGCGCGTGCTCGAGTGGCTCAGGCGCTACCGGCGCCGCGCGCTCGCCGCGGGCCTCGGCGCCGGCGCGCACGACGCCGAGTTTATCCGCTGGTTCGACCTCATGGGCGTGCAGCGGCACCTCAAGGTGCTCGGCGTGTTTGCGCGGCTCTGGTACCGCGACGGCAAGTCGAACTACCTGAACGACCTGCCGACCGTGCTCAAGTACGTGCTCGACACGGTGGGCAACTATCCGGAGCTCGGCGCGCTCGAGGAGTTCCTCGAGGGCGTCGTGGTGCCGCGCTTCGCGACGGCGCAGGCGCGGGCGCGCGCGTGAAGCCGCTGACAAGGGCGATGGTGCTCGCCGCCGGACGCGGCATGCGCCTGCGGCCGCTGACCGACACGCTGCCGAAGCCGCTGCTCGCGGTGCGCGGCCGGCCGCTGATCGAATGGCACCTCGAGCGTCTCGTCGCGGGCGGCATCCGCGAGGTCGCGATCAACAGCTCGTGGCTCGGGTCGAAGCTGGTGGCGGCGCTCGGCGACGGCAAGCGCTTCGGCGTCGAGATCGCGTGGTTCGACGAGGGGCCCGAGCCCTTCGAGACCGCGGGCGGCATCGTCAACGCGCTGCCGTTTTTCCGGGGCGACCCCTTCGTGGTCGTCAACGGCGATGTCTTCAGCGACTACCCGCTGCCGCCGCCGCCCGCGCCGGGACGGCTCGCCCACCTCGTGCTGGTGCCGAATCCGCCCGAGCACCCGCGCGGCGACTTCGGCATCGAGTGCGGGGAATTGAGATTCGACTCGCCCGCGCGCTTCACCTTCGCGGGCTTCGCGAGCTACGAGCCGCGTTTCTTCGCCGGCCTCGCGCCGGGCCGGCGCGCGCTCAAGCCGCTGTGGGACGCAGGCCTCGCGGCCGGGCAGGTGTCCGCCGAGCTGTTCGGGGGCGCGTGGGCCGACGTTGGCACCCCCGAGCGGCTCGCGGCGGTCAATGCCGGGCTCCGGTAGAATAGGAGGCTCCAGTCCTCCTCCGGGCAGCGCGTGGCCGATCTCAAGGGCATCCCCGTCGTTCTTGCGAAGAGCGGCCAAAAATACGTTACCCCACAAGGGTTTACGGCCATCCGCGATGGCGTGAAGGCAAGCGCGGGCGCGACGCCGCTCAGCCCCGGCCGTAAGCCCTCGTGGCTGCGTGCGCCGCTCGCCTCGGGCGCGGCCTTCGAGTCGGTCCGCTCGGTCGTGCGCGAACACCGGCTCGCGACCGTGTGCGAGGAAGCCAAGTGTCCCAACATCGGTGAGTGCTGGAATGCGGGCACCGCGACCCTGATGCTGATGGGCGCGGTGTGCACCCGGGCCTGCCGCTTCTGCGCGGTTGACACCGGTAATCCGCGCGGCTGGCTCGATCCCGAAGAGCCCGCCAACGCCGCGCACACGGTCGAGCTCATGGGGCTCAGGTACGTGGTGCTGACCTCCGTGAACCGCGATGACTTGGGCGACGGCGGCGCCGCGCACTACGCGGCGTGTATCCGCGCGATCAAGGAGCTTTGCCCCGCGACCGCGGTCGAGGCGCTGACACCCGATTTCCAGGGATCGACGCAGGCGGTCGATACGGTTCTCGCCAGCGGCGTCGACGTGTTTGCGCAGAACATCGAGACGGTACGCCGCCTGACGCATCCGGTGCGCGATCCGCGTGCCGGCTACCAGCAGACGCTCGCCGTGCTCGCGCACGCGAAGGCGACGCGCGCCACGGTGCTCACGAAATCGAGCCTGATGCTCGGCCTCGGCGAGACGACGGCGGAGATCGAAGAGTGCCTGGCCGATCTGCGCGCCGCCGCGGTCGATCTCGTCACGCTCGGCCAGTACCTGCGACCGACCCCGAATCACCTCGCGGTCGAGCGTTTCGTGCCGCCGGAGGAGTTCCAGGCGCTGCGCGCACGCGCGCTCGAGCTCGGTTTCCTCGAATGCGTTGCCGGGCCGCTGGTCCGCTCGAGCTACCGCGCCGAGCGCGCGCTCGAGCGCAACAACGCCGGACTCGGTTGAGCGCGCTCGCCCGCTGGCTGGGGCGCGTCGACTACGAGCCCACCTGGCGCGCGATGCAGCGCTACACCGATACGCGCACGGCGGCCGCGAGCGACGAGATCTGGTGCCTCGAGCACCCGCCCGTGTTCACGCTCGGCATGAACGCCGATGCGAGCCACGTGCTCGACGCGGGCTCCATCCCGGTCGTTGCCATCGACCGCGGCGGCCAGGTGACCTACCACGGTCCCGGCCAGCTGGTCGTCTATCCGCTCATCGACCTCAAGCGCCTCGGTCTCGGCGTCCGCGACCTCGTGACCGCGCTCGAGACGGCGCTCGTGGGCCTCGTCGCAGAGCTTGGCATCGAGGCACGGCCGCGTCGCGAGGCGCCGGGCGTGTACGTCGATGGCGCGAAGCTCGCGAGCGTGGGACTCAGGATCCGCCGCGGCTGCTGCTACCACGGCCTCGCGCTCAACGTCGCGATGGATCTCGCACCCTTCGCGCAGATCAATCCCTGCGGTTTCGAGGGGCTGCGCGTCGTCGATCTCAAGTCGCTCGGCGCCACGATCACGCTCGAGGCCACCGCGCGGCGGCTCGTGCCGCACCTCGCGCGCACGCTCGGGCTCGCAGGTGGCGCCGCGTTCGTCGCCGAAGCACTTCCGGAACGGGTCTCGATCCCCGCCTGAGCGCGCGGGCTCAGAGCGCGTAGAGCACGAGCCCGGTCGCGTGCAGCTCGCGGTAGAGCGCGTCGAGTTCCGCGCGGCTGGCGACGTGGACGTGGCAGGTCATCGACAGGAAATTGCCGTCGCGGCTGATGCGTTCGGCGTCGGTGGCGCTCGCCTGTGGCGGCTGGCGCGTGACGATCGCGCGCACGGCCTCGCGGAACTCCGGGGTGTGGCGGCCGATCAGTTTGAGTGGGTAGTCGCACGGAAACTCGAGGCCGACCGGCACGTCGGGCGCGCCGTCCGCAGTCCGCTCCTCCGTCACAGCGCCGCCGTTCCGGCGACCTCGCGCCGGTAGTCGATGAATCCCGCGTAGAGCTTGCGCCACACCGGTCCCGGCCGGCCCGCGCCCACCGGCGCGCCGTCGCACTTCGTGACGGGCAGGACCCCGCGCGAGGCGAAGCACAGCATGATCTCGTCCGCAGTTCCGAGCGCCGCGGCGGGCACGCGCTCGATGCGGACCGGGATGCGCGCCTTGAGCGCGAGCTTGAGGCAGAGGTCACGCGTAGTTCCCGGCAGGATCTCCGGTCCGTAGGGCGGGGCGCATAGCGTACTCCCGGTCACCAGCAGCACCGAGGAGGACGAGCCTTCGCGAAGCTCGCCGTCCGCGAGCAGGATCGCCTCGCTGACGCCGGCCTCGACTGCTGTGCTCTTCGCGAGCACGTTGCCGAGCAGCGCAGTGCTCTTGATGTCGCAGCGCTTCCAGCGCGGGTCGGGCATCGTGATGGCCGCGAGTCCCTCTGCAAGCACGGCCGGGTCCTCGACGAGCGGCGGCGAGGCCATCAGGAACACGGTTGGAGCCAGGCCCGCCGGCATCGCGTGATTGCGTCCCGCCTCCGCGCCGCGGCTCACCTGCAGGTAGACGCTCATGTCGCCGCCGCCGTTCAGCGCGATGAGTTCCGCGATCAGCGCGGCCCAAGCCTCGGTGCGGTGCGGATTCGGGATCCTGAGCTCGCCGAGGCTGCGCGCGAGTCGCGCCAGGTGCTCGGCCGCGAGGAACGGGCGCCCGCCGAACACCGGCAGTACCTCGTAGACCGCGTCCCCGAACAGGAAGCCGCGATCGAGCGGCGAGATTCTCGCCTCGGCGAGCGGCAGGAACCGCCCGTTCAAGTGCGCGACGGGCAGCGGCGCCGCCATCAGTTGAACCAGAGCCGCACGGTATCAACCGTGCGGCGCCACAGGTTGCCGGTCTCGATGGCGCTCGCGGGGTAGACCGGCACGTCACCCAGCACGGTGCCGCCGGCCGTCACGCGCAGCCGGCCGATCGGTGCGTTGGCCGCGAGCGGCGCGATCAGGCGCGTATTGAGCTCGAGCTGCGTGGTGGCGGTGGCAAGCTCGCCGCGCGGCGCTATGGCATAGAGGTTGTCGTGCACGACGACGCTGACGGGGTCGGAGACCTTGAACACCGCCGTCGAGCCCACCTTGGTGCCAACGGCGTATAGGCGCTTCGACTCGTAGAAGTTGAAGCCGTAGCCGAGCAGTGCCGCGCTCGCATCCTCGCGGGCCTTCGGGCTCGCCGTGCCCATCACGACCGACACGAGGCGCATGCCGTCGCGCAGCGCCGAGCTCGCGAGGCAGTAGCCCGCGGCGTCGGTGTGACCGGTCTTGATGCCGTCCACGGTCGGATCGCGCTCGAGCAGGCCGTTGCGGTTCTGCTGGGTGATGTTGTTGTAGGTGAAGGAGCGCTGCGAGTACCACTTGTAGTACTCGGGGAACTCGCGCACCAGCGCCGCGCTCAGGATGCCAATGTCGCGGGCCGTGGTGTAGTGCTGCGGGTCCGGGAGCCCCGAGCTGTTGGTGAAGTGCGAGCCCTTGAGGCCGAGCCGCTGCGAGTACTGGTTCATCAGCGCGGCGAAGGTCGCTTCCGAGCCGCCAACCGCCTCGGCGAGCGCGATGGTCGCATCGTTGCCCGACTGCACGATCATTCCCTGGATCAGGATCTCGACCGACACCTGGCTGCCGACGTCGACGAAGGTGCGCGAGCCCTCGGCCTTCCACGCGTGCGTCGAGATCGGCACGGTCTGGCTGAGCTTGAGCTTGCCGTCCTTGAGCGGCTGGAACACCGCGTAGGCGGACATTAGCTTCGTCAGGCTCGCGGGTTCGAGCCGCTCGGTGTCGTTGTGGCCGACGAGGATCCGTCCGCTGAACGCATCCAGCAGGACGTAGCCCTTCGCCGGCAGCTCGGGCGGCGGCGGGACGGGGGAGGGCGCGGCGCTGGCGCTGCCGAGGGCCAGCGACAGGAACAGGGCCAGGCATGCGTTCAAAAAAGTCGGCATCGTGCTTTTCGCCTTCAAGGAGGAATGAACCCGAACGGAAAGTCTAACGTCTTGCGCGGTCCCGCGTCGCCAGGCGCGCGCCCTAGGAAGGCAGCCGCGGTGCCGTCGTCGTCAGTTTGCGACGAGCTTGGGGCTCGCGATGCCGAGCAGCTTGAGGCGCGCCACCAGCGCGTCGTAGCCGGCGACCGACAGGATCGGGCCGATGCGCACGCGGTACCACGGCGGCTCGTGGCCCGCGTCCGCCTGCACGAGCACGTTGGCGATGCCGGCGGCGGCGAGACGCTCGCGCAGCGCGACGGCGTTCGCCTCGACGGCGAAGGCGCCTGCCTGGGCGAACAGCTCGCTCGCGCGCGGCGGCGGCGGCGCCGGGCCCTGTGCATCGAGCGCCTCGACCTCGACCAGCGTCGTGCCGTCGCGGACCATGTCGAGCTTGAGCGCGGCGGCGAACGACAGGTCGATGATGCGATTCGACTTGAAGGGCCCGCGGTCGTTGACGCGTACGACGACACTGCGGCCGTTGCGCAGGTTCGTGACCCGTGCGTAGGCCGGCAGCGGCAACGTGCGGTGCGCGGCGGTCATCGAGTACATGTCGTAGGGCTCGCCGGTCGAGGTGCGCTCGCCGTGGAAGTCGGGTCCGTACCAGGACGCGACGCCGCGCTCGAGGTAGCCGTGGCTGTCCGCGAGTACGGTGTAGCGCTGGCCGTAGACCTCGTAGAACACCGGGTTGCCGAGCCGCGCACGCGGCTCGACGCGCGGGCTCGCGTTCGGCAGCGCGAGGAGCTCCGCATCACTCGGCCGGCTCGCGGGCGGGGTCGCGGGTTGCGGCGCGGGCAGCGGGGCCGGCTCGACGGCGGGAACCTGCGGCGGCGGCCGGCGCACGGGCGCCTGCCAGCAACCGGCGAGCGCGAGCAGGAGCGCAACGCCGAGCGCGCTAGCCGGTGCGCGCCCGCGCGCGATCGGCTTCATCGCTGCGCGCCGCCGGCGGGCGCGGGCTCGGCCGCCGGAACCGG
>JANXZZ010000196.1 GCA_025355245.1 Pseudomonadota bacterium
ATCTGGCGCGGATCGCCGAACGCCGCGTGAATCTCCTTCGGGAGCTCCGCGACGCCGAGGTAAAAGGAGACCGACGGCTGACTCAGCTTTGCCGCCGCAGCCACCTCTGCCTGGGTCTTGAAGATCCCGGCCTGAAGCCACTTGCGGAACGTCTGGCCGTATTCATAGGGCGACAGGTCCGCGCGAATCTTGTTCTCGCGGTACATCTTGAGCGCAATGCTCTTGAGCTCGGCCGCATGGGCATCAAGGATCGCGAGCACGGGAAACCCCCCGCGTTCGCGGTCGATCTCGAGCGCGGCGCGCAGGCGCCGATGGCCCGCGACGACCTCGTATTCGTGGGCTGGATCGCCCTCGATCGCGCGGACTTTGATCGGGAACTCCTGGCCGCTCTCGGCGAGGTCGTTCTTGAGGTCCCGAAACGCCTCGTCCTTGACGGTGAGACCGCGCTCGTCGCGATTGGCGAGTTCGCCGAACCTCACGCGCTTCGGGTCGAGTTCGAGTACTACGCGACCGCGGGCCCGCTCGGCCTTGAGCTTCTGGTTCTCCTCGAGGAGCCCCTGAGCACCGGCCTGCGCGATGCGCGCGACGAAGGGAACGGCCACCGGGCGCGCGGGGGCCGGGCTCGGCGACGAACTCGTC
This sequence comes from Pseudomonadota bacterium, assembly GCA_025355245.1. GTDB lineage: Bacteria > Pseudomonadota > Gammaproteobacteria > Steroidobacterales > Steroidobacteraceae > CAIKZZ01. The sequence continues at coordinate 640 of JANXZZ010000196.1, forward strand.
CCCATGACCGCCTTGTTGATGTCGTCGCGCTTGCTCATGGGCTCAGCCGGCCGCGGCGCGCAACGGCCTCTCGGCCGGTCGCTTCGACGGCCAGCGGCGGCGGATCGCGGTCTCGAGTTCGGCGTTTACGTCATTGAGACTCTGCAGTGCTCGCTGGAACGTCCGCCGGTCGCCTTCGTAGTTCGCGACCTCGTAGGCGGTCAGGATCTCGGGGCCGACCTTCTGAAGAACGGTCGATTCGAGCATTGGCGAGAGCAGCGTGTGGTCCTCGAAGTGCGTGCGAATCCATCCGGACAGCGTCTGGTGGACCTCGTCGTTGGGCTTGAACTTCGAGATCAGGATCGCGAACGGGTCGTACACCTTCGGCGTCGACTCGTAGGTATTCGTCTGGTCGATCAGCTGCGCCATCAGCTCGAAGAACTGCGCCGCGGAGCCCAGGTCCAGCATCGCCGGCGGCAGCGCGAGCACGAGGCCGTCGGCCGCGAACAGGGCGTTGCTGTTGACGAAGGAGAGGGCGGGCGCCGTGTCGATCACGACCACGTCGTAGGCGGCCGAGACGGTGGCGATGCCGTCCTTCAGGACCCGGTAGAACGGGAACCCCGGTGCCTGGATGGCGCGGCCGGCGAGCGCGAACTCGGCACCGTAGAGGCCGAGGTTCGAGCAGATCAGGTCGAGGTTGTGCCAGTGCGTTTTGCGGATGCAGCTGGCGAGCGAGTCTCTATAGTCCGCCCCGGCCGTTTCCGGACCCTCGAGATAGGGGAGCACTGTGTCAGTCGTTTCGACCTCGAGGTGCGGCAGGATCCCGAACAGCTGCGTCAGGCTCGCCTGCGCGTCCAAGTCGATCATCAGAACGCGGTAGCCGCGCAGCGCCAGGTACTGGCCTAAGTGCGCGGACGTCGTCGTCTTCGCGACGCCACCCTTGAAGTTACAGATCGCCATCGTGACCGGAGCATCGGTCGCCGGATCGCGGTGGGGGAGGAGGCCCATGTCACCCTGGATCGTGTGGATCTCGTCGAGCGCAAAGAGCCGCTTGCGGCCGTCGGTCTCGCCCTGAGGCAGCTCGGGCTTCTTCTTCAGGCGGCGGGCGAGGGTGTCGGCGTTGGTCCCGAGGAGCTCGGCGACCTCGGAGATACTCCATTTGCGGAGGATCTTTTGGTGGTTGGGCTCGAGCGCCGCGTTCCGGGCCCGCTGCATCAGGTCCGAGGCGCGGGCCGAGAGGCTGCGCAGCTCGTCGATGCCGACGGGCGGGAAACGGTTCGGTCGGATGTCACCCATTCGCAAAGACCCCAGCTACGCGCGTTCGCTGACGGCTTAAGTTAAGCTGGGAGGAGATACTACGCCCGACGTCGGGTAATTAGCAATGCGTCGGGTATTTAAGGCAGGATCGACCTGAATTCCCGATCGGGCCTGTCAGCCCATGCGTCGTTCGTCCGGAACGCCGATTGTACGCGGACCGGCGGACGAGGGGCGTCGCGCGGCTTGGCCGGATCGAGCGCCGCGAACACTTCAACGATTGAGAGCGGGGTGTCGGGCCTGCGGATCGACGCGGGCAGCGGCGCCGCGTGTATTTGGGCCAGGACGGCGCGCTGGTGCGTCGGGCCACGACGGGGGGTATTCATCCGCCCGCGTTGGCGCGCGAACACCTCCGGCCGACTGGCATTTGCTGTTTGCACATCGCAAATATGCGGTGCTGACGCCTCTCCTGCGTCGTGACAGAAGCGGCCTTTATCGAAGTATGCTATATGCATACAGCATATGAAGAGGCAGACCAACCCGTTCGAGTCAGTTGCCCTGCGCCGGGCGGCGGGGCGGCAGTGGGTCCTGAAGCCCCAGGATCTGGTCGTCGCGCTCAAGCTATTCGTCCTCGGCGCTGAGAAGCTCTCCTACGCCGCGCTCGGCGCGGCGCTTCACTTGTCCCAGTTCGAAGTCCACGCCGCGGTGCAGCGACTGATCGCGGCACGGCTCGCGACGAATATCGAAGGACGAATACGTCCCGTGATGGCAGCGCTTCGGAGCTTCATCATTCGCGGTGCCCCGTACGCCTATCCGCCGGTGAGAGGGGAGGTGACGATCGGCACCCCGACCGCGCACGCGGTAGCGCCGTTGAAGGACCTCGTCGTTGCCAGCAAGGAGTTGCCCCTGGTGTGGCCCGACGCTCGAGGGAAAGTGCGAGGTCAGGCGTTGTTGCCGCTGTATCCCAAGGCGCCGCGCGCGGCATTGGACGATGCCCGACTGTACGAACTGCTCGCGCTTTTTGACGCGCTCAGAATCGGGCAGGCGCGCGAGCGGGACTTCGCACTCCGCCTGCTCGAGGAGCGCCTGCAGTGACGAGCGATGATCCTGGCCGGGACGCGAACATCGCCTTGCTGTCGGCAATGGTCGATTTCCTCGGCGACGTGGCCGACGCACTCGTGTTCGTCGGCGGCTGCGCGACCGGCCTTCTGGTGACCGCCGAACGGGCCCAGGCCGTGCGCGTCACGACCGACGTTGATGTTGTCGCTAAGGCCGCGACGATCCGGGAGTACCACGCCGTCGAAGCGCGGCTCGCCGAACGCGGCTTTCGCCACGACCAATCCCTCGACGCGCCGATCTGCCGGTGGGTGATGTCCGGGCTACACCTCGACTTGCTCTCATCGGAACCAGGCGTGCTCGCATTCCACAATCGGTGGTACCCGCTCGCGGTGGAAACGGCTGTGCCGTACTCGTTGAGGCCCAACCAATCAATTCGGTTGGTGACGGCCCCAGTCTTCATTGCGACGAAGCTGGAAGCATTCCGCGATCGCGGCCGGGCGGATTACCTCGCGAGCCACGATCTCGAGGACATCGTGACCGTCATCGATGGACGTGAGGAGCTCGTAAGGGAGTCGCGAGTCGCGCCCGGTGCGGTCCAGAGCTATCTCCGGGACCGGTTTTTGGCGTTGCTGGCGGAGGAGGCGTTCGTAACCGCCTTGCCGGGGCACTTGCCGGGCGACAGCGGGAGCCAGGCGCGAGTCGATGTCGTTCTCAAGCGGCTCCGCGCTCTGACGACGATCGGCTGAATCGCGTTAGGATCCCGCTTCACCAGCAAGAAGAGCCAGCAGGCACCGGCGCTCGAGTTCGCGCGAAATCGGCCCAAGGCACTCGTTGCAGGTCGAAAGTCAGGAGCAGGCGAATGGCGCGCAAGAACACGAATCCGCACGTCGGCAGCGACTTCGAGGAATTCCTTCAAGAGGAGGGGAACCTCGATGAGTCGACGGTGCTCGCGATCAAGCGCGTGCTGGCCTGGGAACTCGACCAGGCCATGAAGAAGAACCGCGTCTAGACCGCCGAGCTCGCCCGCCGGATGATCGTGCATCGGCTGCTCGATGCGACTGACCCGTCGGTGACGCTCGCCACCATTGGCCGGGCACCGGCCGCACTCGGGCGCAACGTGAGGGTGCATTCGCAGGATTGAGGCGAGCGGCGCTCCCACGCGGAGGCTATCGGAACCGTGATCACGGAGCGGCGCGTCACGGCGAGACGGGCTGACGCCAGCGTCAGGCCGTAGGTCCGGCGGCAGAATCCATCGACGAGCGCTAAGGCACTGAGCGTAGGTACTGATCTCGGGCCGGAGCACCGCGTGTACTTCGGCAAGGACTGCGACGCGCTGTTGCTCCCGCTCGTCGCCGGCGACCTGTCGACGCAGGCGCGGGCGTCGGCAAGCCGATCGACTACTGGAAGGACTAGCTTAAGAGGTGGCCGCGATGACAGCGCCAGTGTCACGCTCACACGACGAGGCAACGATCCGAAGCTTTCGGGACGAACCCGAATTCGCGGCGGAGTACCTGAACGCAATCCTCGAGGACGGCGGCGAGGCGGAGCTCCTGCAGGCGTTCAAGCGCGTCGCGGCTGCTTTCGGCGGAGTCGGGGAGGTCGCGACCGAGGCGGACCTGCATGCGAAGACGCTGTATCGCACGCTCTCACGCGCGGGCAATCCCGAGATGAAGACGCTGGTGGCTGTGCTTAGGACGATGGGGCTGCGGCTGAGCGTGCGGCCGCTCGGAGCGTCGGATCGGCGCTCCGTACAGGACGATTAATGGAGGACATCGATGAGTGAAGCACGAGCGGTGCTGGCCGGCGGCTGTTTCTGGGGAGTGCAGGACCTCTTTCGGCGGTATCAAGGCGTGATTTCGACGCGCGTCGGCTACACGGGCGGCGACGTGCCGAACGCGACGTATCGCCATCACGGCTCGCACGCCGAGGCTATGGAAATCGCCTTCGATCCCGCGCAGATCTCGTACCGGCAATTGCTCGAGTACTTCTTCCAGATCCACGATCCGACGACGCGCAATCGTCAGGGCAACGACGTCGGTGCGAGCTACCGGTCGGCGATCTTCTACACGAGCGACGAGCAAAAGCACGTGGCGGACGACACGATCGACGACGTGAATGCATCGGGTCTTTGGCCCGGCAAGGTAGTCACGGAGGTGGCGCCGGCGGGGCCGTTTTGGGAAGCCGAGCCCGAGCACCAGGATTACCTCCTCATGAATCCGGGTGGCTACACGTGCCACTTCATTCGGCCGGGCTGGAAGCTCCCCGTCCGGGCCTCCCGCGCCGGGGCCGGAGGCCGTTTCGACAATCGGCCACTTGGCGAGTAGAATCACGCCAGATGGCAAGGTGAGGACATGGAAACCGAAACACTCCTCGGCACGGCACTCTCCGACAATGAGCCGCTCAAGCTCCTCGAGCAGCTGGCGGCCGGATTGCCGGCGACGACGCTCAAGCAGTTCAAGCGGGCGACGCAGCTCGGCGATGCCGACGTCGCAACCATGCTCCAGGTCGGCAGCCGGACGCTGAGCCGCCTCAACGTCGCGAAGTCGCGCCTGTCGGCGGACCTGAGCGACCGGCTGTATGCGCTCGCCTCTGTTTATGCACTTGCCG
>JANXZZ010000212.1 GCA_025355245.1 Pseudomonadota bacterium
CGGCTTTCTTCGTGCGATCCCACGCATAGGCGCGATCGGTGGCGCTGTTCGAGGTGTAGCAGCCGTCGGTCGTCTGTTCCGCGAACCATAGCCGCGGCGCGACGAATTCCGGCGTGAGTCCCTGGTTGCCGACCATCGCGATTGATTCCGTGCACGAGTAGAAATGCACGTGTGACGCGAGAGTTTTTCACACCTAAGGCATATGAGCGGTAAACGAGCACCTTCGACGAGTCGCCTTTTGTAGCGATCCACTCCGTACACTCAGGCATACCCGTCGTGCAAGGGGTAGAAACAGCGACCAGGGCCGTGAGCAGTAACAAGTGCATTGCGGTGAATTTACATGAATGACCGCTTCAAGGCACGCTAACGAGTGGCCCCAGCGTCGGGAAGTGGCCAGGAGCCGCCGGATCTGCCTCCCGATATCAGTCGTATGACGTGAGCGGCGAGCGCGCCGATCGGCGCCAACACTCGCAATTGGGAAGGTTCGCTAGTAGCTCACCTTGAACGCTGGGCTGTCTTCGGGCCTCGTCTTGCGGCGATCGTAGACGCGGGTCGTGCTGACGTTCGCGTGGCCGAGCCACTCCTGGACCTTCGCGATGTCGGCGCCTTGATCGAGGGCATTCATCGCGGCGGTGGCTCGGGCCGAGTGCGGTCCAAACCGGTCGACGTTGATTCCCGTCTTCCGTCCGTAGAACTTCAGGATCTGGTACACGTCATCCGCGGTGAGTGCCGTGTCCGTCGTGCCGCGTCGGTTGTTCCGGATCGGCTTAAAGGGGGGCGCGGAGGGGAGAGCGCCGGCATCTCCGGAGCGCGATCCGGACCACGAGCGAGCCGGCTGGGAGTGCGCACTGTCGTTGTCGCGTGCGGGGCTGATCGGATACCTGTGGACCGTCGGGCAGCTAGACCCAAGTGGCGGCAATGGTTCGGTGGCGACGCCCACGCACCGCCAGCGTGGGTAGCAGCCGTCACGTCACGTGTGAAATCCGACCGCCGAACGAGAAGGGCGGATCCGTGTCAGCGAATCCGCCCCAACGTTACGACAACCGACAATGCGACTCCCGAGATATGGCGTCTGCAGAGCTCGGGAGTGCCGGTGAACCGAACCCGACGTTATTTCAGGCCGAGTGCCGCGGCGCACCGGGGCGCGGGCTCGTCCGTGCGCTTGTTGCTGCCCGCCGGGACGACGGCCGGTACCACGTAAGTCACCAGGAAGTGGGCATACATCGAGCTGTTGTTCACGACATCGTGCAGCTTGGTACCTTCAGTCCAGGTATCTCCGGCCTGGTAGGTGACCTTCCCACACTGCGCGTCGTACCAGTCCACGGGCCCTGAGTCGGCGGCGAGAGTCAGCAGCAGGACGCCCGGGTGCCTGTGCCAGCCGGTCGTTCCGCCCGGGGAGAACTTGACGTCCTGCACGATGACATTCGAGGCTCCATCGGTATGGACCGCCGCGAAGAAGTCCGCATCTGCCAGTTGAACGAACCCATGCGCATGGATGTCGTTGTTGGCAAGTCCGGCCGACAGAATATTGTTATCAAACGCGCCGACCGTCGGTGTAGCCAGGGCGAGGCCTGCAATTAGGCAGCAGACCGCCGAGCCGCTCAGCGCAAGTATCTTCGTCGTCTTTGGGCAAAACTTATTCATGATCTTCTCCGAGCTGTAGGATGTGATTTGGTCGACCTGAATCTCCCCATTGCCTCGTCGCGAATCGAATACCGCGGGGTGATCGCTTCCGGGCGAGCGACGCGGGACTCCATTGCGCGTTTGCGATGCAACTGTGAGGTAGGACGAGCGAGCCGCGGATTCGGGTAATGCGAGGTGAGGCCCGCGGCCAACCCGCGCCGTGCCGAGCGCCGGACGCGAGTTTCCGGTACCCGTCCTCGCGGGACCTGCGTCCCCGGTATTGAGAGACCCCACAAACCATGCCCCGGAGCTGTCCGCCCCGATGGCTGAGTCCAAGAAGACGGTGGTTGCACGGCTATTTGCCGAACACAGGGGCGCCTTGCAGGCGTTCCTGGCTCGGCGCGTCCGTCGGCAACCGGATGCGGCGGAGCTTGCTCAAGAAGTCTACGTCCGCATGCTGCGCGTACCGGACCTAGCGGCCATCCGCGATCCGGGGGCGTACCTCTTCACGGTCGCCAGCAACCTCGCACGGGACCTCGCGCGTCGGGAGCGCCCCGATCGAACGGTGCTCGACGTCGACGATCCACTGGTTCAGGAAGAACTCGCCGAGCTGCCGGGTTTCGCGGGACAACTCGACGCGGAACAGCGCGTTAGGAGGCTGACCGAGGTACTCCATCAGCTTCCCCCGAAATGCCACGCCGCCGTCGTGATGCAGTTCTGGCAAGGACTCAGCTACGAGGAAATCGCGCAGCGCCTCGGAGTTTCGACGCACATGGTCAAGAAGTACCTGAGCCAGGCGATGGTGCACTGTCGGCGTCGCATGAGGCGGCTGAGGTGAGCACATGAGTGGGCGAGAGCAGCAGGTGCGCAGTCTCATCGAACAGGATGCGGCGGACTGGTTCGTGGCGAACCGCGCCGACCTCTCGGCCGGTGAACGCAACGATTTTGTCGCGTGGCTCAAGGCGTCGCCCGTGCATGTCGAGGAGTACCTCGAGCTCGAGATCATCGGACGGGACCTGCGCGAAGCCAGCAAAGCCTCCCAGGATTCGATCGATACGCTGCTGGAGCGTGTACGACGCCAGGCGGATACGCCCGTCCGGCCGTTCTGGTCGCACCTGGTGGACGGGGTGCGGACACGTTCGTCGCGTTGGCAGGTTGCCACAATAGCGATGGCAGCGATCGGGGCGGTGAGCGTCGTCGGGCTCGCGTCGTGGATCCTCAGACCAACGCCGCAAATCTCGACCCGCGCCGAGGCTTCGACGTTCCATTTCGAAACTCGTCATGGGGAACAGCGGGCCCATCGTCTGGCGGACAATTCCGTCGTGCACCTGAACACCGACACGGCACTGACCGTCCGCTACAGCAAGACGGAGCGGCTGGTGGTGCTTACCTCCGGTGAGGCAGAGTTCGAAGTCGAGCACGAGCCCGCGCGCCCGTTCCGGGTGCTCGCAGGCCCCGCTGAGATCGTGGACGTCGGAACCCGATTCGATGTGCGCCTCCGGAACGACTCGACCGTGGTCACTGTGGTGGAGGGGCGCGTTGCGGTCGGACTGGTTGCGCCACCGGAGGGCAGCGGATCGTTGCCGACCGAACCGACCCGTTTTGTGCAGCTCGGCGCTAACCAGCAGATCGTCGCGGCTGACGGGACATGGCCCGTCACGCCGGTCGTCGTCGACGCGCGACGCACGACGGCGTGGCTGCATCGGCAACTCATTTTTGAGAACGAACCGCTGGAGCGTGTCGTGAGCGAGTTCAATCGCTACGCTCGCAAGCCCATCGAAATAGGATCACCCGCGCTGCGGACTCTCGAAGTCAGCGGTGTGTTCGCCATTGACAGCGGCGACACTTTGATCGCCTTCCTGCGAAGCCTCGAGGGCGTACGCGTCGAAGTGACCGCCACCAAAATCCTGGTGTCGCAGCGATAGCCGTTGGCGCACGGCGCCTCACTTCTCGCATACTGGGCGTACGGCCAGGGACGCAAGCGAAATTTCGCAACGGGAAACACGGATGTCGGCTCGCTCCCTTCGGTGCCTGGAAATCGCCCGCGCGGGATGCGCGCTCTTTCGTGCACTCTCATTTTGTGCGGTGATGGCACTCGGAGAGCCGTCCATTGCGAATGCACAGGCCGCAGTACCTCCGGTGCTGGCCGCCGACATTCCCGCGCAGGCACTTGCGCAGGCGCTTGCGGCGCTCGCCAACCAAACGGGGCTGCAGCTCGTCTACGTCTCCGGAGTCGTACGAAATAAAAAATCCCACGCGGTCTCGGCCGGGAATGACGCGGAGGCGGCCCTTCAGCTATTGCTGCGAGGGACAGGTCTGACGTTTCAGCGCCTAACGGTGGGCGGCGTGCGGATCGTCGCCGCCCCGGCAGCCGGGTCGGACGCCAGGAACCTCGGCGCCGTGGGTGAGGAGGCAATCGAGGTAGTGGTCACTGGCACCTGCCTGGTCACCTCGAGAGAGAACGCCACCAGCCCGGTCATCTCGGTATCGGCAGCTGAGTTCGGCGAGACGGGGCTGACGCGCGTCGAAGACGCCCTCCAGAGGCTCTCGATGTTTTCCGCGAGCACGAATTCCACCGTCAACAGCGCCGCGGACGGTACCGCGGCGCTCAACCTGCGCGGCCTGGGGAACCAACGCACGCTCGTACTCGTCAACGGCACGCGGCTTGGCCCGGGGTCCGCCGATGGCCGCAATTGGTCGGACGTAAACCAGATTCCCGCCGCGCTGGTTGAGCGCGTCGATGTGCTCACCGGAGGCGCCTCCGCCGTCTATGGCGCGGATGCGGTCGCGGGCGTCGTGAACTTCATCATCAACACCCATTTCGAAGGCGTAAAAGTCGACGTCAGTTATCACCTCAGCCAGCATAGCAACAACAATCCGGCCGGGATCTCCTCGCAGGTGAGCGCTGCCGGTTATCCGCTGCCGCCGAGCGCCGTCGCCACGGGGTTCGGCAAGACCGCATCCGTCATCCTGGGTACGAGCTTCAATGACAACCGAGGCAATCTCACCGGATATGCGACCTATGACACCCAGGCGGCCACGCTGCAGAGTAAGTTCGACCACAGCGCCTGCGCGCTCACCGTCGCGACTGGAGGCGCTGCCGTGACATGCGGCGGGTCTGACACTTCGCGCGGCGGTCGGTTGGTCGCCTTTAGCGAAACCGGGACGCTGCTCGACGATACCGTCGACCCGATGACAGGCGCGCTGCGGCCGTACGCTGCCAGCGATGTGTACAACTTCAACCCGACGAACTATTTCCAGCTTCCGAGCGAGCGCTGGAACGGCGGCATGTTCATGAACTATGAGTTCGGCCCGCACGCAGATGGGTACGCCAGCGTGATGTACATGCGAAATTCACTGACCGCGCAGCAAGCCCCCAGCGGCGCGTTCGGCGCGTACGTGTTCATACCGTGTGCCGACCCCCTGCTCACGGCCCAGGAAGTCGCGACGCTTTGTACCCCCGCAAACCTGATGGCCAACGGAGCAAGCTACGAGGTGTACGGCGACAAGAGCTATCCCGGTGTCGACCTGACGATATTTCGCCGTAGCGTCGAAAGCGGCAACCGGATCTCGACCTATGTAAACGAGGCAACGCGAGCGGTCGTCGGCGTCAAGGGCGGTTCCGGGGATGGCTGGGCGTACGACATCTACGCCGAACTGAGCACGGTCCTCGCCGGCGAGAGCGACCAGAACATGCTCGGCAACTCGCAAATCACGGAAGCGCTGGATGTGCTGCCCGGACCGAGCGGACCCGTCTGCGGCGGGCAGACCGGCTCCGCGTTCACTCCGAATCCAAAATGCATACCTTGGAACATCTGGGTGCCGAATGGCGCCAGCGCGGCCTCGCGCGCGTTCATGTCCATCCCGTCGTTCACGAACGGGCGCGTGACCGAGCAAGTCGCTTCCGGCTCCACCACCGTCGATCTCGGCCAGTTCGGCGCGAAGCTTCCTGCAGCCAACCAGGGTTTTCAGGTCAACGTGGGCGGCGAGTGGCGGAAGGAGCGATTGTCCTTCGTGCCGAATGACGAGCAGCAGCAAGGCAATGTCGCGGGCACCCTGACCGCGACCGCAGCCGTCGCGGGCGAGTTCACGGTAAAGGAGGTCTTTACGGAGATGCGCCTGCCGCTCGCCTCTCAACAGGTGTTGGCCGAAGACCTGTTCGCGGACGGCGGCATCCGGTACTCGCGGTACAGCAGCGGCTTTGACACGGACACGTACAAGGTCGGTCTGCAGTGGGCGCCGGTGGGCGTCATCCGCTTGCGCGGAAGCTTTCAGCGCGCTGTGCGGGCACCCAATATCAGCGAACTATTCTCGCTGCAGTCCATCAACTCCTCCGACGGCACAATCGACGCGTGCGCGGGAACGCCGACAGCCTCGCTGGCGGCCTGTGAGATGACCGGCGTTCGCCCTGCCCAGTACGGCCATATCCTCCCGCCTACGCTGGGCTCCTACAACGGGCTGACGGGCGGCAACCCAAAATTGCGACCCGAGGTCGCCGATACGCGGACGGTCGGTCTCGTGTTCCGGCCGAGCACGGGCAAGGACCTCGCGCTCAGCGTCGATTTTTTTGACATCCGGATCGCAGGCGTGATCGGGGTCACCGGCGCCGATACCGTCCTGCGCGACTGTCTCGCGAGCGTGGGGAATCCGGCGCAGGCGGCGCGTTTCTGCCCGCTGGTACATCGCGACGAGCAAGGATCGCTTTGGCTGAGTTCGTCGGGGTACGTCTCGGATCTCCTGGTCAATGAAGGGGAACTCTCGACCCGTGGCGTTGACGTCGACGGGCACTATCGGCTGCCCCTCCAGGCCGCCGGCTCGCTGACGTTCACGCTGGTGGGGACACACCTGCAGCGCCTGCAGACCACGCCCGTGGCGGGCCTGGGTTCGTTTGATTGCGCCGGCTACTTCGGCACGCTCTGTGGTGTCGCCACGCCGAGGTGGCGCCACATGCTCGACGCCAGCTGGTCAACACCGGCGAATGCCGTCACGGTAGGCCTGCGGTGGCGCTTCGTAGGCCCGACCGAGTCCGCCCTGACGAGCCCGAGTCCGTTCCTGTCCGGGACTTCCTACCCGCCGCTTTCTCATATTCCAGCGTATTGCTACTTCGATCTGAACGGAATCGTCGAGCTCGGCAATCACTTCGCGCTGCGGCTGGGCGTGAACAACATCGCCGACAAGACACCGCCCCTGGTGTTCTTGGACGAATGCGCTGGAACCCCGGGCGGGCTCTGCAACGGCAACACGTTTCCCGGAGTCTATGACGGGATGGGACGGTATCTATTCGTGCATGTCTCGGCGCAGTGGTAAGGCGCGATGCGCAGCGTACGCTGAGGGCGTCGAATATTGGTGCCGGAATTCGGCCGCGGCCTGGGTCCCGAGGCGCGCGGGAAGCAGACGCGCAGGCCACTGATCGAATGATAGTAGAGAAGAAGAGAGATCCGGCGACGTCTCGCCGGGCCTCAAACCGGGCCTTGCACCCGGACCAATTGCTGTGCGCTCAAGATTTGCCAACGTTGACCTGAAAAGGCTCTGGTGCATCGCGGGATATTTCGGTCATGTGGGGTCCCCTCGTTTTCCTTGCCAAAAGTAGCGGTAGGATTTGCCTTCTCTCATAGAGAGCAGGCGAGCAAGTGGATGATTTTCTAGCGTTTCCTGAATGCCAAACTTGGGCAGTCGGTGGCCATAGAATTCAGAGGGTTAGGGTCCCACAATTCGGCCGGCGACCGGCCGTGGCTGGTTCGACAACTCGTTGATAGACAACGCGGAGGTCGATGTTAAAACCGCGGTCGGGGAAAAGATCAAAATCAATCGGTTGCACAAGCAACACTCTATGATTCACGGCGTTTCCTACCGGCACTTTTGGTAAGGAAAACGAAGGGACCCCAAGTTGGTTCTTTTTGCGGTCACGTCTGCGGGTAACCGTGCCGGGACGGCGCCGCAAGTGCGCGTCTGCGCTCGGGGGTGTCGAAGTCCGGGTGCCGCATCGTCGGTTCGGCGACCCGTGTGGCAGTCTGGACGTGGCGTCGACGGACTTCGGCGCCGGTCGCACGTCGGTCTTCCGCCGATTTCACGCTAACCGGACTATTGAGGCGGCGGCCGGCCTGTCCATCGCCTGAACCACTCCCGTACGGTGGCGCGATCGACCGCGACTGATCCTCCGTGGAGTGATCCAAAGATGTAATCGAAAATTGTCCGTCGGCAGCGGAGCCACGGCAATCGACGGCAATGTACGGCACGGGCGGGGATGCCGCGCTTTGCCGCTTGCGGCCCCCGGCACGGACGACGAGGCTCCGGCCCGCACCCACGCATCTCGCGTGGAAACCGGCCGAGTGGCCCAGGAGCAAGTCATGAATCGCAGCATGCAGCGCACCTTCGCGGGGTGGCAGAACCTCACGCGCGCAGTTCCGTCCGTACTGGTACCCGGCCTTCTCGGCCTCGCGCTCGCGGGTGCGAGTCAAACGGCCGGCGCAACCGATCCCACCGCGGGCTGGCACGCCGACAAGCCGCCGGCCAAGGCCTACTTCGAGAGCATCAGGGTGCACTCCAGGGTCGCCGACAGCGACGACGACGCCTTCGTGTCCATCCGGTCCAACGAGCCCTCGGACGTCTACGTCAATCACGTCATCGCCGATCCGCTTGGCAACAGCGGCTGGCACACGCACCCGGGGCCAAGCGTCGTAGTCGTGAAGAGTGGCACCGCAACCGTCTACGAGGTCGAGGGCACGAACTGTGTGCAGCACACCTACCCGGCCGGCACGGGCTTCGTTGACGCCGGGGGCACGCACGTTCACCTGGTACGCAATGCGAGTGCCACAGAGACCCTGGAGCTCTACGCGTTCCAGATCATTCCGACGGGTCTCGGCCGCGTGATCTCCGTTGTCGACCCCGGACTGTGCCCGGGGCTTTGACCCGGACCTACGTAACCGTTAGCGGGGCGGCATCGCACGGCACCTCGGGAGCTGTTTCCACCGTGCCTTGCCGCCCTTGGGTGGATCGCGAGCGTCGGCGCGCCGTCGCCGGGGATGACCACCACCCGCATCCGGAGAGCGGCCTGCACGATCAGCATAAAGTCCGGTCGCTGCACAGTAAGCGTCAGTAGGCAAGCGTACTTCGTAAAGTCTTTGTCATTCAGGTCAGGGACTCAACGCGAGACAAGCGACGCGACGGGTTTCGGACAATTGTCTTTGCTTTACGCGTGACGAGAGCGAGCAAACCCGGCGCCTCGATCTTGCCATTGTAGAGTATGAGCGTCAGTCCTCCTTTCGTTGCGCGCGTCGACGCGCGGTCGCGTCACCGCCATGGTCTGATCGTTGCAAGACGGTGCAACTTTCCGCAGTAGTCCTTCGCGTGCATCGTTCAGCACTGGCAGCCACTTTCGAATCGATTCTGCTTCACGCGTGCGCGTTCCCATTCGTCACGCCGCTGTTGGAGCTGCTCTCGGCTCAAGCGCGCTGCGTTGCAGTAGTCGAGCTTCCACTCCGCTGACTCGCTCCAGCGCAGCGGCGACTGCACCGTCGTGCGAGGCCCGGGCGCGCCTTCAAGCAGACGAAGAGCGAGCTCGAGTGTCTCGGCCTGCGACGCCGAATCGTTAGGGCGTCCCGCCGGCTTTCCAAGCAGAAAGGCGCGCCCTCTACCGAGTATTCCTGAAAAGCGGGCGGTGCTTGTCTACTCATTGTCATGCGAGCCCGCGCCGACCGCGGCCGGTCCGGCTGGTGTTTCGACGGCGGCAATCGGGCCGACCGCGATCGTGCGCGTGCCAAAGCACGCGAGCATGGCCGATGCGAGCGCGCACGCCGCGATGAAATACAGGCCGGCCGCAAAACTGTGTGTATTTTCCTTAACCCAGCCGATGACCGGAAGCCCGGCGTAGGTGCCGAGGTTGCCGATCGAATTGATGAGTGCGATCCCCGCGGCGGCGCCCACTCCGGTCAGGAATTGCGACGGCATCCGGGGCGACCGTTGGCGGCGTGCTGACGACCCTCGCGATCAGCCGGTTCGGCTGGCGCTCGGCGTTCGCGATCGGCGGGCTTCTCTCCCTCGCGATGGTGCCCGTTGCCGCGTGGCGGCTGCCCGAGTCGCTCGACTTTCTGCTCGCGCGGCAACCGGCGGGGGCACTGAAGCGGGTGAATATTCTGCTCGCGGGGCTGAGGCAACCGCCGACGAGCGCACTTCCAAGTGGTTCTCCAACGCAATCGCGAGCGACCGCGCGTCTCGCATCGCAACTCGCGCTGCTAGTCACGCCGACGACGGCACTCGCGTGGTGCGTCTTCTTCTCGACGATTGCGGGATTTTATTTCATCGTCAGCTGGACCCCGCGCTTGCTGGTGGCAGCTGGGCTTTCGACAACGCAGGGACTCGCCGGCGGCGTACTGCTCAATCTCGGCGGCATCGCAGGCTGCGGGCTCTACGCCGGGGCCACGTCCCGCGTGGACGCGCGTCGGCTCTTGTTCTTCGTGCTGATCGCCACCGCGATTCTGGTCTGCGCATTCGGCT
Organism: Pseudomonadota bacterium; assembly: GCA_025355245.1. Taxonomy (GTDB): domain Bacteria; phylum Pseudomonadota; class Gammaproteobacteria; order Steroidobacterales; family Steroidobacteraceae; genus CAIKZZ01. The sequence continues at coordinate 10,117 of JANXZZ010000212.1, forward strand.
TGGGCGTCAGCGACCTGTCCGTGGCCCTCGGGACCGCCCTGCTGGTCGGCACGATGGCCAATGCAGCAATGGCGGGGCTCTACGCCGTCGGGCCGACGCTTAACCCGGCGGCCGTGCGCGCGACCGGGATGGGAACTGCTATCGGGATTGGCCGCGCCGGCGCTATTCTCGCGCCGGTCGTATCGGGAGCGCTGCTGGACCGAGGGTGGACGCCGACAAATCTCTACCTGCTATTCGCCGTTCCGTTCGCCGTCGCGGCCATCGCCGTTCGAGGAATGCAGTCCCTGCGTCTCGCGAGCACGTCTGGAACACTCACTCAAGTTGCAGACTCCGGCGCGTCTTCGGACTGAGAGCAGAATACGATCGGCCGCCGTCCACCACAGCATTCGGAATTGACACGGCTCTCTCGGAGAATGCGCGCGATGCGGCGCGGCGCATGCGCGATTTGACGCAAGAGTTGTTCTTTTAGAATCATTCGTAAGCCATTGATTGATAATATATAAGAGGCTCTAGCTTGTTAGAAATGTCCGACTTACGCAGCGATGGCAGCCCGACCGATCCCGGCCGTCCCGCGTGCCTCAGGCCTTGGCCGCCACGGGAGCTCTGGCTAACAGCTCCAGCGCGCGGGATCGCGCTGCTCAATTGCCCATTTTCTTGATGACCCCGAGCGGCGTCTCCAGCGTTCCGTCGTTGTTTATGTCGAAGTCGTAGGAGAAGGGCGTGAAAGTGCCGGGCTTGTAGAAAGCAACTTTGCCGCCACCCGTAAAGCAGTCGAAGTGCATTTCGCCACCCAACCCCTCGGTGATCGTCGCGGTGCCGGAGCGGAAGACGACCCTCATGCCCCCCATGCCTGCGGCGAGTTCCCACCGGCCCTCGTATCGACCGGCACAGCTGACGAGCCCGGGTTTCGGAACCTGGCCGGCTGTGCGCTGCGCCGGCGGGGGCGGTGGCGCGGTCGTCGACACGCGGATGTTGTCGGGCGTCGTATCCACGTGATCATCGCCCAAACCGGTATCCACTCCCGGCACCTGGACGCTGTACATGTTGAAGTTCTGGCCCTTCACGATGCCGTCGATCCAGCGACCGTTGACCAGCACCTGCACGCGCTCACCCCGGTCGTACTGGCCCGCGGCGTGGTCCTGCGCCGTGAGTGGTCCGAGGCGTCGTACTTCGGTCGGCCAGATCTTGGAGACGTCGACTCCGTTCGGCATATGCACGAAAAACGACGTGCCGCGGATCTGAAGAATCGTGGCTTCTTGCCAGCCATCGCTCAGGATGCGTACCCGATCGCCCACCTTGAACCCACCGGGTCCGGCGCCAGACGGATTTCCAGGCGCGTTCGGCAACGGCTGTGATGCGCTGCGTGCATCGGCCTGGGCTTCGGCCGGTGTTTGCATATGGCAGTCGGCTTGAACCAGGGCCATGACCTGCGGATACGTGGATTTGCCGCGCTGGTGGGGATGGCCGGAAATAAACGATTGGACTTCGCACCAGTCATTCGCGCCAGTGCCCGTGCAGGATAAATACTTGAGGCTGAAAGGGGGTTTGCACTCGTAGATAACGTTCAATTGCAACGGCCCGGCCGCGGCATGAGCGCTGGTGGCGAGCAGGGCGCAGGCCAACCCGCCCAATGCCCGTCTCCGCAGGTCACACGATTGAAACGCGCCAATACGGTTCATGCCGATCTCCCCTTGCGTCCGTTGCCCACGCTCGCAGTGCCGCTACATAGACGTGGGTCACGCCGTATTGTCAGGATCCCGAGGCCTGCGTGGGCGAGGGATCCCGACGGGCGCAAGGTCCCCGGCCCTGACGGCCCGCTGCGAACTCCGTCTGATAGGCGCGAGCGCGTGATCCGGGGTATCTCGATGGACCCCCCAGGAGCTAGTCTATGGCCTTCAGGCGGTCAGCGGCGCCTTACACGCAGGAAAAAGCTTGGACAGGATCGCGTTCATTCGCGCCTGCCGCGAGGGAGGTGCGGCCATCGAGCAGGCGTTGCGCGACATGGATCGGTCCTTCTCTGCGAAGCTGTATCGCAGTGGCCTGCAGGCGTTACGCGACGCGGATGCCACGAAGGACCTGGTGCAGGACACCTTTATCAAGGTCTGGCAACGTTGTGCGACCTTTCGCGGCGACTCGGAGCTGCTGCCGTGGATCAACGCCATTCTGCGCCACGGTGCGATCGAGCGACTGCGCCAGCGACATCCCGAAGTCCCGCTTGAAGACGAGCAGGGCCTGACGGGCGAAGCGGTTGAGAGCATTGTGAAACTGTCGCTTGGGGAGCGGGATACGCCCGAGCAGACGGCGCAGCAGCGCGAGCAGGCTGAAGTGTTCAGTAGGGGCTGGGCCCGGTTTCGAGCGGACGATCCTCTGCACGCGAGCGTGATGGTCTGGATTGTTGAGGATGGCCTGTCCAACGACGAGATCGCGCGGCTGCTCGAGCGCTCACCCGGAGCGACCCGCGAATTCATTTCCCAATGCCGTAAACGCGCCCGGGTGTACCTGGCCGATTGGTATGCGCTGACCTTCGAGCCCGGTGGGGCCCGTTGAGCACCGATGAGCTGGATCACTGGCTCGAGGCGCTCGCCGGCCGCGACCCGGCCGGCGCCAGTGAGGAGGGCCGCTCGCTGCGGGCGCAGATCCGCGCACAACCGGCGGAGATTCTGGGCGCGCTCGCCAAGATCGACCCCGCGCGCGAGGCCGAGCTTATCGCGCGTGCCCGCACTGCGGGCCTGCTGCCCACCGGAACCCCGATCCCGCCCCGCGCCCGCAGCGGGGCGCCAGGCCGCCTCGGCCTGAGGCGGATGGCCCTGGTCGCCGCCGCACTTGCCGGTGTCGCCATCGGCGTGACGGTGCTGCGCGAGCCGCTGAGTCCGACACCGACAGAGCGCGCTTCCGCCAATGGCGCTGTGGAAATTTTGGCGCGCGACCCGCACGCCCTCAAGCAGAGCCTCATCGTGGAGCTCAAGGCCGCTGGCGTGGACGCGGTGGGCTATGAGCGGCTCGATCGAAGCGGTGTCGATGCCGACCTGCCGGTTCCCCTGACGCCACAGGTGCGCCGCGTGCTGGAGCAGCACGACATTCCCGTGCCGAGTGACGGCGTGCTGGCGATCGAAATCCGCGCGTCCGGTGCCCGGTGAAGATCGCGCCCACGAGTGCAGCCGCACTGCTAGTGGCCCTCGCAGGGATCGGGGCATCGCCCGCGCACGCGACCCTGCTGCCGCCCTCCTGCGCCTCCGTGGTCGCGAAACCCGATTTGAAGACACCGCTCGCGGCGATGCGCAAGCAAGTCGAAGCCGAAGAGGACACGGACCCGACCGCCGCCTTCGCATTGCTCTGCACGACCATTCCGCGCGTTGAGCGCGAACGCGGCGCGCACTCCGAGGAACTCGCCTGGTGGACCGCTGCGCTCGCGACGCCGCTGATCGCGTACATGGACAAATTCGACGAGGCGCTGCCGCTGCTCAAGTTCGCGCAGCCGATCCTGGAAAAGCGCTACGGCCGCTACGGCGAGCCGTTGGGCGACATTCACGTGGCCTACGCGTGGACCTACTTCCGCCAGGGGCGGCTGGCCGAATCCGCCGCCGCCTGGGAGGAAGCCCTGAAGGTGCGTGAGCGCGCGCCGGGCGCGAAGCAGGTCGAATTGCAGAAGGTGTTGGTGGGCCTGGCACAAGTTCAGACGTCCCAGCGGGATTTTGTGGCGGCCCAGAAGAACTTCGAGCGGGCCGAGGCGAGCCTGGCCAGGAATGGCAATTCGGTCAGCGACGCGGGCGCCGCGATCGAGAACGGGCTAGCCAACGTGACGCTGCGGCAGGAGAACTACGTGGCGGCGCGCCGGCACGCGGAAGAGACCCTGCGCATCGAGAATCGGCTGCCCGATGGCTCGGCGCAGTTCGTCACTACTTATGCGCTGCTCGGTACCATTCTTGAGCGGCTCAACGAGTACGACCTGGCCGAACAGGCCGTGCGCCATGCGCTCGAGCTCTCCGAGTCCGCCCAGGGCCCGCTACAGCGGCACCATTTCTCCGCGCTCTACCAGCTGGCCGAGCTCCTGGAGGAACGAGGGCGTGCCGCCGAGGCGCGTGACTATGCGCTGCGGGCGCTGACGCTGGGCGAGACTACGCTCGGGGCATCCGCGCCGCGGCTCGTGCCGGTGCTGCGGACCCTGGGTGATGCCGAACGCAACCTTGGCCGGTTTCCGGACTCGTTGCATCGCTTCGAGCGGGCCGGAACCATCATCACGGCGCATGCGAAGGATATCGAGCGGCCGTGGCTGGTCGATTACTACCGCGATCTTGGCACCTTGCAATCGAGTCTCGGCGACCTGGCGCAGGCCGACCAGACCCTGGCCGCGGGGCTGGAAGCGGCCGGAACCGATCCGACCCTGACGGTCGCGAGGGCCCGGCTGTTGCTCGATCGAGGTCGCACCGCTGTCGAGCGGGGTGAGCCCGAAAGCCGCGAGGATCTGTTGCAAGCCGCGGCGCTACTGCGCACGCGATTGCCCGAGACCCATCCAGCGATCCTGCGGGTGCTCAATGAATTGTGCACGCTCGATCTTGCCACGGCGGGTGCCGCCACGAGCGATTGCGAGCAGGCCGCGACGCACCTTGAGCAGAATCCGGCGACCGCTCCGGCGCTGCGCGCGGCGGTCGAGGTGGCCTCGAGTCGACTGGCACTGAGCCGGCAGGACCTGCCGGGCGCGCGCGCGCGCGCGATCCGCGCGGTCGCCGCGGCCGAGACCAGCGGCACACCCGAGGCGCTGTGGCAGGGCTACCTGCAGCTCGCGCGGGTGCTGCGCACCAGTTCGCAGGCTTCCGAAGCCATTTTCTTTGGCAAGCAGGCGGTTGCCGAAATCGAGCAGGAACGCCGCTCGCTGGTGGGGGCGGAACAGCGCTACGACACCGGGTTCCTGCGCGATAAGGTCGCCGCGTACCGTGGCGTGGCCGACTGGCTGATGGAGTCTGGCCGGCTGGATGAGGGGCTCGCGGTGCTGCAACTGATGAAGCGCGAGGAACTCTCCGACTTCGGGGTGCGCGATGCCGCCGCGGGCGAGATGCGAAGGGTCGAACTGACGGGCGAGGAAGCGCTCCTGTCTGATCGCTATCGGGAGGCCATGAACGCCGTGGAGGCCGCAAGCGATGAAGTGGCGCACCTCAGCCGGCTGGAGGAGGCGGGTCGGATCAGCCCTGTCGAGCAGGACCACTTGAACGCACTGCTGGCGGGCGTCAGTTCGGCCGAAGGGGCACGCGCCGGACGCATCGAGCAGCTACTCGGTCTGGCATCGGGGTCGCCGGCCGCGCTGGCGCCTCGGAGCGCGGCGCTGACGGCTCCCGCGCTCGCGCGCGAGGCGCGGCTCTTCGGGCGCGACGCAGCCTTCGCCGTCTACCTGCTGACCGCGGACCATCTGCGCGTCCTGGTCAACGCAGGCGGCCATCAGGCGGAGTTCGTGACGCCGCTTGATAGCGCACAGCTGCAGCAGGATATCGGCCACTTCCTGGACGACACGGCTCACCGGCGCGACCCGGGTACTCATTCGGCGGCGCTCTACGAGCTGATGCTGCGGCACGTGGATGAGTTTGCGGCCGCGAATCATGCCCACCGGCTCGTTCTGTGGCTCGACGGTGCTTTGCGCTACGTGCCGGTGGCGGCGTTGCGCGATGGGCAACGCTATCTGATCGACAAATACGTGATCCAGATCTATACACCGGCTTCAGGCCGGGACGTGCGCAGCACCCCCGGCGCTGCGGCGCCCACGGTGCGCGGCCTCGGGGTCACGCAGGCCATCGGTGGCTTTGCAGCTTTGCCGGCGGTCGCCGATGAGCTGTGCTTTGTGGTTGACGGGCCGATCGAAGGTCTAAAGTCGAACGACGGGGCCTGCCCGTCGCCGGCACGGGGCAAGGGCGCCCTGGCGGGAGAGGGTTTTGCCGATGCCGCCTTTACCGAGGAGCGTCTGCGCGAGCTGCTCGCGGTCCCGGGCGCCTTCTCGGTGTTGCACATCGGCACCCACTTCAGGCTCCGGCCGGGCAACGCCCTACGCTCCTACCTGCTGCTGGGCGATGGCTCACAATTGACCCTCGACGCGATCAGCAGCCTCAGCTTCCAGGGCCTTGACCTCGTGACGCTGTCGGCCTGCCAGACAGGTCTGGGCGGCGCGCGCAGCGACGACGGGCGTGAGATTGAAGGGCTGAGTGCCCTGGTGCAGCGGCGAGGCGCGGGGGAGGTCATTGCCAGCCTCTGGCCGGTGGAGGACGCGAGCACGGCCGAGCTGATGCGGACGCTCTATAAGACTTTTTCGGCCACCCACGGGGACGCCGCGCTCGCGCTGCAGCGGGCCCAACAGGCGCTGCGGCTGCGTCACGGGCTCGATGGCCGCGCACGTGCCGATCCTTACTACTGGGCCGGCTTCGTCCTCGCCTCGAGCCATCCTTGAGAAACGCCGCCTGCTACGGCCCGTGTATCTGGCGACGCGTTGGACAGTGACGGCGTCACTGCACGGTGGTCGCGGTCCCGGCCCCCGTAGCGCTTGAGGGCGCTCGGCTCGATTTCCACGCCCGCCGTCAACGAGCGCTTTGCGTTGACCGGACGTGAGTGCGGGCAAACTGAAACTTCGCGGTCCGATTGGCGGACCGTAACGGCAGGCTGACCCAAACCGGCAGTGGCGGGCTTTCGACCGTCCGCTGCAAGCTTGGACTTGTCAGTGCCGGGATCCGAGGCGCTGCCCGTTCCACTCCGCGGCGCCCGGGCGTGCACAACTCGGTTTTCGCTCCTGTTGAGCGGACGCAACCTTCCGCCCTGACATTTAGCGTGCACTCGCGTCTTTAGTCACGGGGAGTAAATGCCAGCGGCGCCAGCATCCGGCCATCCAGGCGGAACGCGGACCCGAGCGGGCCGAATCTGTCGCGTAACGAGCGTTCGTCGATCGGGGGCTGCCGCGGCGCGCGCGGGATGCCGGCTGCGCCGACGGCGCTGCGCGACCGAAGAGGCCCGGTTGCACGACGCACCAAGATCACTTCAGGAGCATAGCGATGAATGCAGTGAACACGGGCAGCCCTCGCGGCACCATCATCAAGGTGCCTGATGCAACGCCGGGACTGCTGCTGCTCGGAGGCCGGCAGTATTCCTTCACGCTCGAGGGCGTGTGGCGTTCGGCCGTGGCCCCGGCGACGAACCAGTCCGTCACCGTGGAACTTGACGGTGCCGGCATGCTGCGCTCGATCACCGTCGTGGATCCGCAGCAGATCGCCAAGGAGAAGCTGGCGGAACTTAGCGGCGTCGCTCAGGAGCGGGGCAAGGTGGTAGCCGGCCAGCTCCAAAGCGGGGTCAGCGCGCTCGCCTCGCGCATGGGCGCGCCGACGCTGGCTCTCGCGGTGCTGATCTGGATCGTGTGGTTCCTGTTTCATGCCGCGGGTGTCGGGGGCGGCGGACAGGACGTGGCCTCGTATACGTTTTGGACACTGATCGGTACAGACTTTGCCAATGAGGCCGCCGCCATGATTGGCGGGCATTCCCGCGGCTGGCTGCGGCTCATCGGATTCTGCGCGATTGTTGCACCGTTCTTGGCGCCGTTTATCCGCACGACCTGGTCGCGCTACCTGAATGCGGCGCCGCTGGCGGCCGTGTTGCTCGGATGGTTGGTCGTGCACGAAAACATGGCCAGTACTTTCGGCCAGATGGGCGCGGACAATCCGTTCTCCTATCGATGGGGATTCTATCTATTGCTGGTCGCCTGCCTTGCGCTTGCCGCGAATGCGCTGAAGAAGTCGGCAATCTAGCGGGATCAAGGCTTATTTCGCCAGTGACGCGAACCACTGGTCCGCGTCGCTCCAGGCGGGAATTGTGCGCGCGCAACGAAATCCGCTGTCCTCATCCGCCCGGTGCGCGAGTTCGTAGCGTCGCGTCGCCGCCCGCTTGTTGGCGGGGTTCGGCTCCAACCACGAGCCGCCCTTGAGGACCTTGCGGCCGTTGACCTTGGTGTCGACCCACTGCCAGACGTTGCCCGCGAGCCCACGGTACTGCCCCCCGATCCCCTCGGCGGGCCCGTCGTTCGCGGGCGGCGGCGCGGTCGCGGCGTTGACGACGGGATCCGGATTTTCGCCCCACGGAAAGGTATGTCGCGCGGGTCCCCGGGCAGCGTATTCCCACTCGTCCTCGGTCGGTAACCGCGCGCCGCGGAACCGGCAGTACGCGAGCGCATCCTGGAACGTGACGCCAACCACCGCGGACTCATCGGCGGCGGGCCGTTGCTTGACCGCGTTTTTCCACGAGCCGCCGCTGACTTCCACGAGCTTCCCGGCGACCAGCGCGTAGGCGTATCCGTTGGTCTCCGCTTCGGTGGTGTAGTGCGCGGCCTCCGCGAACTGCCTGAACTCGCGCACGCTCACGGGTGCGGGATCGAGGTCGAACGGTGCTAGCGTCGCGCCGCGCACGAGCTCATCGGCGTACCAGTCGAGCCTGCAGGCGCTCGAGTAGCCGCGACACATCGCGAACGCCGCGCGGATCTGCTCGGGGGTGCTTCCGAGCGTCACGCGACGCGGCGCCGTGGCGATCCACTGGCGAATCGTGGCGGGCGCGTACGAAAGCGCGGCATCGACATCCGCGGTCACGCCGAGCGACTGGAATACCGGCACCACTTTCGTGCCGGCGATCGTAGCGGCCGGCGCGCCCGTTGCCGCAACGGCCGCCGCGGGCTCGGGTTTCGAGAGGCCGAAGACACTCGACCACCAGGAACCCGACGACCCGGCATCCCGGCCGGGGGAGGCGTTTGCCGCGATGGCGGCTGGCGGCGCCTGCGCCGCCGGCGGCCGGGTGACTTCGGGCACCGGCCGCGCGCTCGACTCGGTGTCGGGGCGACGGCCGGCCGACGAGAAATAGAAGTCGCCCGTCAGCGAGGAGGACTCCCACGGGATCTGGCGTCCCGCGGTCGCGTTCATCACCGAGATCCTGACGCGCTTGAACACCTGCTCGACCGGCTCGTGCACGTCGCGCATCGCGCGCGTCAGCGCCTCCGAGTACGGGCTGTCGGCGCCGTCGCCGTCCGTCGCCACGGAGCCCGGTGCGGTCGAGTAGGCGATCAGGATGCCGGCCGGCGCGTCCATGACCGCGAGTCCCCGGTCAGCCGAGCGCGAGGCGCGGGCGAACGGGTTGTTGCGGCAGGCATCGAGCACGACGATGTTGAGCCGGTTGCGCGCGTAGCGCATCTGCGCGATGACCCAATCGGCGCTCACTGCCTCGATGTCGACGTCGCCCTCGCGCTCGATGCGCGCGGCCGTCGGAATGAGGTAGTTGCGGCCGTTCAGCTGCATGCCGTGGCCCGCGTAGAAGAATAGTCCGACCGCGGAGGGGCCCGCCTTGTCGAGGCGCGCTCCGAAGTCCTGGATCGCGCGCTTCATGGTGGTTTGGTCGGCGTTGCGGCGCATGACGACATCGAACCCCAGGCTCGTGAGCGATGCGGCGATCAGCTTCGCGTCGTTCGCCGGATTCGCGAGAGGTCCGGATGCGTAGTCGCTGTTGCCGATCACGAGCGCAATGCGCGGCTCGGCCGCGTGCACGAGCAGCGGTACCCCGGCGAGCAGCACAAAGAGCACGAGTCGGATTAAAGGCATGGGTGCATCACACAACCGTCGGCCGAGCGCGGCTCGTGGCACGGAACCGCCGCGCCCGGCCGTCTCGGGGCGCGGGGCGGGTAGCCACCAGTATAGGGGCTCGACTCCAGCGCGTTCCGGCGGACGGGTGGTGCAGGCGGGCGCCGGCCGGCTGACGGGAGCCGGGCGCCAGCGCAGCCCGACACCGCCGGCCCCGCCGACGCCCGTGCCCGGCGTCCGACCAACGAACCGCGGACCCATCCGCGTAAACTGTTGATTGTAATGCACATCGCGTGGGCGCCGACCGGCTACGCGTCCGGCCGGTCCGGCGCGGCTCGCGCCGGCAACCGCCGCTCGCGCCGTCGGGCGAACGGCCTTAGGATGCGGGCATTGTTCTGGGTTTCTACCAACTTCAAACCTGCCGCCGCGCGGCCTGCGGGAACGCGCGTGGGCGGGGCCTGAGGCCGGCTCGACGGCAGATACATCCATGAAAAGGGGCGACTCCTTGATGCGTACTCGTACGCGCGCCGTTCGCGGCCGCATGGCACTCGTGGCGGTGCTTCTCCTGACGCTCGCGTGCGTCCCGGCGGACGCCGGCATCCTTCGCGATGTCATGGCCAAGATGGGAATCGGCAAGCAGCCACCGCCGACGAATGCGGCAGGCGGTACGCCGACGTTCCCGCGCCAGGGCTTCACGTGCTGCAACCTGCACTTCGACGGCGACTGGATCAGCGACAACAACTACGCCGAGCTGCCGGTGCTCCCGGCCGGCACGCCCGTGACCGTGATGGGCTACGGGAAGAATCGCGCGAACATCGACGTCGACGGGAAGCCGATGCGACTCGGCCACGACGAGGGTCGTGACAAGGAGACGCTCGATGACTGGGTCAACAAGGTCGTTACGAACGACGATCCGCGAGCGCGCGTCGCGGGCTACCCCGCCAACGTGCAGGCGGCGATCAAAGTCGGCAAGGTCATGCTTGGAATGACGCGCGAGCAGGCGCTCGTCGCGGTCGGTTATCCGCTACCGACGATCAACAAGGGGCTCGATGAACCGATTTGGCGCCTGTGGAATTCACGGCGCGGGGAATACCAGCTCAACTTCGGCCCCGACGGCCGGGTGACGTCGATCACCGGCGACGGCGACGTCACCAGCAAGGTCATCTTCCTACCGCCGCGCCGGTGAGGCGTGCGATAGCGTCCATGTGCAAATGGCGTTTGTCGCAGCCATCTTGGGCGCCATAAGGGCGACCCACCCGCAGGATACTGCGCTCGCCCGAGCAAAGCGTTGAAGGGAGATGGCCGTAGGGCGCATGCGGAAAGCGACACAGAACATGTCGCGGGTGTGCACGGCCACGAGCGATGAAGTGCCCCATTGTCGCGCCGGCGCGGCGTTTCGACTGGAAAATGAGCGCTTGGACGCGTCTCACGCGTCCTACTCGCTCGGACGCGCACGTGCGATTCGCCCGGATAACCAGCGATAAGTCGCGGGCATTGCAAGCAATACGAGCGGCACCGCGGTCACGAGCCCCGCGATGATGGCGACGGCGAGCGGCTTCTGCATTTCGGCGCCGGTGCCAAGGCTGAGTGCCAAGGGAAGTAGCGCAAGGATGGCGATCAGCGAGGTCATCAAGATCGGCCGTAGCCGTCGGCGTCCCGCCAGCACCAGGGCTTCGGGCGTCGCCGTCGCGCCATCCTCGAGTTCCGCGAAATAAAAGACGGCGATCTCCGCAACAACGCCCACCACCATCGTCAGGCCCATCATCGCGGAAATATCGAGCTCGGTGCCCGTGACCAGCAGGCCCACGAACACGCCGGTCACCGACAGGAACACCGTCGCAATGATCGAGAGGACAATCGCCCAGTTCTCGTACAGGTAGAGAAGTAGTGCCGTGACCAGCAGGATCGCCGCAGCGAACACCGCGGCCAGTCCCCGGAACGAGCGCTGTTGCTCGGCGTAGAGGCCGCCGTATTCGACCCGGACGCCGCCCGGCAGGTGCATGCCGGCCACGACCTTGCGCACCTCGGACATTGCCGAGCCGAGGTCCCGATTCTCGAGGCGCGCAGTCACCGCGACCTGCTGCTGCAGGTTCTCGCGCTCGACCTGCGGTTGTCCCGACGCGACGGCAATGTCAGCGAGCCGCCGAACGGTGACCAGATGCCCATCGCGCGGTGAGCGCAGCCGCAGGTCGCCGACGGCGGCGACGCGCTGGCGAGCGCTCAGCGGCGTCCATACGCGGATGTCGATGAGCTTCTCGCCCTCCTGAATCTGGCCGACGACGGTGCCGCCGACCAGCGCACTCAGCTGACGCGACACCTCGTCGGCATCGAAGCCCTCGAGCGCCGCGCGGGCCGCGTCGACCTTCACTTCAATCGCATCGCCGGCGACCCGCAGGCCGTCCTGCACCTCGACGAGTCCGTTGATCTTGCCGATACGGTCGGCGACCAACGGCGCGGTCGCCCGCAGCGCCGCGAGGTCGTCACCGAAGAGCTTGATCTCGACCGGCTGCGGTACGGCGGTCAGGTCGCCGATGAGGTCTTCCATGAGTTGTGCCGTCTCTATCTTGAGCCCCGGGATCCGCGACTCGAGATTCGAGCGGAGTTCCGCCATCACCTCCTCGATGTTGCGACTGCGATTTTCCTTGAGTCGGATGAAGTAGTCGCCTTCGCTTGCCTCGGTCAGCCCGCCCCCCAGCTGCACGCCCGTGCGGCGGGAGTAGGTGGTAACCTCCGGGGTCGCGACGATTAATTTCTCGACCTGCCGGAGCAGACGATCCGTCTCCGCGAGCGACGTTCCCGGCGCCGAGCGATAGTCGAGGATGAACCCGCCCTCGTCCATCTTCGGCATGAAACCCGAGGGGAGGTACCAGTAGGCGGCGGCTCCCCCGATGCAGAGAAACAGACACGCGAGCGCGACCCGCCCGGGATGGCCGATCGCCGACTCGGCCATCGATCCGTAGCGGTCGGTGAGCCGCCGGAACCAGCCGCGGTCGTGAGCGTCGGCACCCGCGTTCTGCGGCAAGAGGCGCTCGACGATCAGTGGCACGGCGAACCACGCGACCACGAACGAGACGGTGAGTGCCGAGGCCATCGTCAGGGCCAGCGACTTGAAGAATCCGCCCGTCACGCCGGAGAGGAAGGCGAGGGGCACGAAGATGACTACAGTCGCAAGCGAGGACCCGAGCAACGGCTTGAGCATTTCGCCGGCCGCGCGCAGCAACGATCCCGCCCCGGACGCGCCCTCGGTCCGACGTCGCACCATGTGCTCGACCATTACCACGCTGTCATCGACGATCAGGCCGACGGCGGCCGCCATGCCGCCGAGCGTCATGATGTTGAAGGTCAGGCCGAATGCGGACAGGAGGACCGTCGTGACGGCGAGGACCACGGGCAGGACGATCGCGATCACCAGCGTCAGCTTGAGGTCGCGCAGGAACACGAAGAGCACGAGCCCAGCGAGCGCCGCGCCGATGAGGATGGCATCCCGGACGCTGGCCGCGGCGGCCGTGACGAGCTGCGACTGGTCGTAGAAAGTCGCAATCTGGACGTCCGCCGGCCACTCGTTCCGGTGAGCGGTGAGCAGGCTCGCCACGGTTGCTGATAGCGCTGGGGCGTTCGCGCCTCGGGTCTGGCGGATATTGACGAGTACCGCGTCCCGCCCGTCCGCAGTCACGCGGGTGTGCAGCGGCGCTGTTCCCGGGACCACGTTCGCGACGGCCCCCAGGCGAACGATGCCTGCCGCACTCGCCTTGACCGGCAGCGCCAGTATGTCCTCCCGAGTCCTCAGGCGGCCGTCGGTCATCGTAAGATAGAGCGTGCTGCGATCCTCGAGACGGCCCGCGGCGACCACGACATTGCTCGCGGTCAGCGTCTGCATGACGTCCGTCACCGCGAGATCCGCCGCCCGCAGGCGGGCCGGATCCACTTGCACGTGGAATTCGGCGAGTTCACCGCCCAGGACTTCGACTTGCGCCACGTCTGGAAGCGCGGCGAGCAGCGGTCGCAACCGATAGAACGCGAGGTCGCGCAACGCCACGAGGCTCCGGGTCTTGGAGGTCAGCGCCAGGCCCACGACCGGAAAGACGGTCGGGTCCATCCGGCGAACCTCGAAGCGCGTGCCCGCCGGCAGCTCGGTCAGCGCCCGATTGGCGGCAGACTCCACCTGCAGTTCCGCGGCCACCATGTCGGTGCCCCACGCGAAGCTAAGCGAGATATCGGCGGCGCCGCGGGAGCTGGTCGAGCGGACGTTCTGGACGTCGGGCACGCTGCGCAGTACCTGCTCGAGCGGGCGTGTGACCTCGACGACCATCCGATCCGCGGGCCGGTCGCCGGCGTCCACGCTGAGAACGATGCGGGGGAAGTCGATGCGCGGAAACAGGCCGACCGGCAGCCTCCAGGCGGCAACGACGCCGGCAATCGCGGCGACCGCGACGAGGAACAATACCGAGAGCCGGTGCGCGCTCAACCACTCCGTCACGGCTCGCCCTTCTTCGCGGCGCTAGCGGCATCGGACTTTCCTTTTTCGGCCGTGGCGGCGGGGACGCTGGCCGCACGGACCGCCATTCCGTCCTCGAGCTCGTGATTTCCGGTCGTCACCACCTTTTCACCCCGCTTGACGCCGTCGAGGACTTCCACGCCGACGTCATCGCTGACGCCGGTATGGACGGCGCGACGGCGCGCGTGCTCCGCCTCGACGACGAAGACGGACGTCTCGTCGCCCTCGTAGAGAATCGCTTCACGCGGAACGACGAGCGCAGACGGGCGAGTCGACACGACTATCCTGGCGTTCACGGGCATGCCCGCCATCAGCGCGTCCGAGGCCGGCAGGGACACGAGCGCGGCAGCGAGGCTCGAGTCCTTGTCCACGCGCCGCTCGACGGCCGTGACTTTTCCATCAAGGACGGCGCCGCTACTACCCAGCACCGCCACCGTTGCCGGTGCCCCTGCCTTGACACCGGCCACGTCACCGGGTTCGAGTCCGATGTGCGCCTGAAGTGCGCCGCTGTCCCCGAATCGCGCCACCGTGGCGCCCGCGGCGACCAGATCGCCCGGCTGCGCGCCGAGCGTGTCGACGATTCCGTCTCGCGGCGCCTTGACGATGTACTCGTGGCCGCCGCCCGTGCGCTCGATGAGGCTGTCGCGCAACTGCTTCGCGGTCCCTGCCGCCGACGTGGCGGCAGCGAGCTCTGCGTCCGTGGCGAGACCTTCAGCGCGCAATCGCGCCTGCCGCGATCGCTCCGCTTCGGCAACTTCGGCCTCGCGAACCGCGCGGTCAACCTCGAGCTGGGTTGCGGCGCTGGGCCGCAACCGAACCAGACCGTCGCCGCGATGTACCGCGGCACCGGCAGCCACGAACACCGCCACGACCTGCGATTCGACCTGGACGATCAGCGCCTCGGTCCGCGCCGGCGTGAATTCGACGGTTCCGATTCCGCTCACGGTGCCGCGAATCTCGCGCATTTCGACCGGCGCGCTCGAGACTTCTGCACTCACTTCCGGCGCTTCGGGCTCCTTTGCCGCTCTGCAGCCGAACAGGCCCGCGAGCGCGATGATACAGAGCAAGTGGCGGGTGACGTTCATGGGGAGATGTCCGAACTGGCGAGCGGTTGTCCAATGGCAATCGCGAGGCCGAGACGCTCCTCGGCGCAGGCTTGCTCGATCGAGAGCAGCGCGATCGCTCGATCCGTGGCGGCGGCCCGCGCCGCTTCCGCGACCGGCCGAGCCACGTCGCTCCGTGCCGCGGCTGCCTCGAAGACGGCGGCGATGCGATCGAGGTCCGGCGCTTGCTCCGCGAATGCGTGGCGTGTTGCCTCGTCGCGATCGAGTGCGGAGATGAGATCGGAGATATCGGCGCGCGTTGCGAACAATCGTGCCGCATATTCCGCGCGCACGCGCTGGCGATCAGCCTTGGCGATCCGTATCGCGCCGCGGTTGGCGTTCCACAGCGGCAGATCGAGTCCGACGGACGGCCCGAAGCTGTTGACGTTGCTCGAATCTCGGGCGCGGTTCAGGGTCAGCGAAAGCCGCGGATACTGCCCGAGCACGGCCCGGTGCAGCGTGGCCTCCTGGCTCTCGTATCCGGCGGACAAAGCCAGCAGGTCGAGCCTCTCGTGCCGCGCAGCGGTGAAGAGCTCGTTGGCGTCGCGCACGGTCCACGGCCGAAGCGGCGGCGGCGGCTCGATCTCGACGACCGAGGTCGGCGGCAGACCCATCGTGCGGTTGAGATCGAGGCGCGTGCCATCCCGATCCTTCGCGGCCGCCAGCGCACGCCCGGTCGCCTCGGCGGCTGCCACGCGTCGCGTCTCGATTTCGTCGGCCTTGAGGTCGTGCCGCTCGGAAGCAGTCAGCGCGCGGCGCAACGCCGCGTTGGCGACCTCGGCGGCCGCGGCAGTGAGCGCCGCACCGCGCTCCTGAAATGACAGGCGTTGCGCGAGCAACCGCGCCTGACCCGCGGTTGCCCACTCCTGCCACGCGATATCGAGGTGCTTCGCGCGCGCGGCCTCTTTCGCTATCCGGCGTTCCACCGGCATGGTTGCCAGCGACCCAAAGACGTCGAGGGCGAGGGAAGCTGCCCACGGCGCCGTGGTGCCTTGCGGATCACCACCCAGGACCCGATCGCGGCCGATGCTGAACGTCGGGTCGGGCAGGAGGCCGGCCGCGAACCCCTGCGCGTCCGCCACCCGCTGCTGTTCGCGAAGCGCCTTCAATTCCGGGCTGGTGAGCACCGCCACGATGCCGATTTCATCGAGCGTCAAAGGCTTGCTGAAGTCGAGCGGGACGGGGGCAAGCCGGTCGTGGTGGAAGTTCCGCGCGGCGCGTTCGAGGGCCGCGCGGTCCGGTGGCTGCAGGATCGCTTCGATGTCCGGCGCATCGAGCGCAGCGCGATGGTAAATCGTGCAGCCCGCCACGGCGATCGACAGGTACGCGGCAACCACCAGGCGCCGGCGCGCTGCCCGAGGCCGCACGGCCAACGTCGAAATGCCGCGCGCGCGGAGACTGAGCGGGGGGCGTCCATCTGGCTTGCGAACGGTGGTCATCGGCTCAAGTCTGGCAGCGAATCCTGAGTCGAACCTGAATTCGTCGGCGCCCGCTGCGGAGGCGCCCTCGACGCTGGCTTGCCTTTACGCGCCATCGGAACGGCATTTAACATAAGTTGTTTTCGAGCTTGCACTTTGTAAGTCTTTGATAAACAAGAATCTTGGAGCGCGTGCCTTCGTGTATTAGGCTTGCTTGCCGGCGGCCGAAGTGGCGTCGGCGATTCATGGAGAGCGATCGTGCGAAGCGCCCGAGCGCTGTTGATGTCGACATGTGTCATGGCAGGGGCTGTCGCGGAGCCGGGGCCGGCGCCGGATTCCGGCTGGCGGGCCTACGGCGGCGATGCCGGCGGAACACGGTACTCGGCACTGACCGAAATCACCCCCGCGAATGTCGCCGCGCTCGAGGTCGCCTGGACGTTCCGCACCGGTGAACTCGGTCAGGGCGTCAAGGACTGGACTCGGTCGGCGTTCGAAGCGACGCCAATCCTGTACGACGGAACGCTGTACCTGACTACCAGCAGCACGGACGTCGTCGCCGTGAATGCTGTCACGGGTAAGTTGCGCTGGCGGCACTTGAGCGAGAGTCGCAAGGACCTGCGTTACTCCGACGGGGTGTCACGAGGCGTGTCGCTCTGGGTGGATGAGACGACTCCCGGCGAGTCCGTGTGCCACGGACGGATCTACGCGCCGACGCTCGACGGTCGGCTGCTCGCATTGGACGCCGCGACGGGCAAGCCGTGCGACGACTTCGGCGGTCACGGCGCCGTCAACCTGCTGCTCGATATCCGCTCGCAGTTCAAGGAAGGGGACGAGTGGCGCGACTACCTCGTGACGTCGCCGCCCGCGGTCCTCGACGGCAAGGTCATCGTCGGTTCATCGATAGGCGACAATCGCGCCGTGCTCGAAGAGCTCGGCACCGTGCGTGCCTACGATGCGCGGAGCGGCAAGCTCCTGTGGAGCTGGGACCCGATTCCCCGCGATCCGTCGAACCTCGTATATAAGGAGTGGAATCCGGACAGCCTCAAGACGGCGAGTGCCGCCAACGCCTGGGCGCCACTTTCGGTCGATTCGGAGCGCCATCTCGTGTTCGTGCCGACGGGCTCAGCGAGCCCGGATTTCTTCGGCGGCGAGCGCCCGGGCGACAACCGTTGGGCGAATTCCGTCGTGGCGCTGGACGGCGAAACCGGGCAGCTGCGGTGGGGGCAGCAACTCGTGCACCACGACCTGTGGGACTACGACGTCGCCTCGCAGCCGACGGTCGCGGACGTGGTGCACGACGGTAAGCGCATTCCGGCAATCATCCAGGCGACCAAGACCGGCTTCCTGTTCACCTTCGACCGCGAGACCGGCGCACCGATCTTCCCGGTCGTCGAGCGCGCCGTCCCGCAGGATGCGGTGCCGGGTGAGCACCCGTCACCGACGCAGCCATTCCCCGTGGCTCCCCCGGCGCTGACGCGCCAGGCACCGGTCACGGCGGACGACGCCTGGGGCCTCGCGTGGTTCGATACGCGCGCGTGCCGCAAACGCATCGAGAGTTATCGCTCGGAAGGAATCTTCCAGCCGCCGTCGCTCAAGGACTCCCTGATGCAGCCGGGCAATGCCGGCGGCTCGAACTGGGGAGGCATCGCCTTCGATGCGAAACGACAGGTCGCGGTGGCCCTGACCATGAACCTGCCGTTTGTCGTCGCGCTGATCCCGCGCGCCGACCTGAGGAGCGAGCGCGAGTCCGGGAAGTACCCGGACGCCGAATTCGCGCGTCAGACCGGGACTCCCTACGGGATGCGGCGCGAAGCGTTCAAGTCAGGGCTTGGGATTCCGTGCGTGAAGCCGCCCTGGGGCGTGCTGTCGGCCGTCGACATGGCGCGCGGGACGATCAAGTGGCAGATCCCGCTGGGAGACACGCCGTATATCCACGTGAACCTCGGAATGCCGGCCATCGGTGGCCCGATCGTGTCGGCAAGCGGGCTCGTGTTCATTGCCGCGAGCCTCGATGACCGCATGCGCGCGTTCGACACAGACACCGGCAAACTACTGTGGGAGGTTAAGTTGCCGGCGGGCGGCCAGGCGACGCCGATGACCTATTCGATCGGCGGCCGGCAGTACCTCGTGATCGCTGCCGGCGGCTACAAAAGTGACAGCACCCGCGGCGACTACCTCGTGGCCTACGCGCTGCCGCGCTAACACCTACCGGCGGTCTACCGCTCCTTGAGCGGGTACGGCGTGCCATCGCGGTGCAGGTAACCAGCCGCTCCCGGTCCGGCCACCATGTCGATGTCCGAGTAGACGCATCGGTCTCGCGGGTCTGAATTACCGATTTCGAGGACTCTAGCAGGGCGATCGGATCTGTTGACCAGGTGATGGCCATCCGGATCACCGGCCTTGAAGGCCACACTGTCGCCGGGCCGCAGGACTTCTTCGCCAGCGTTGGTCACGAGGGTCAGCTCACCGTCCATCACCCAAACAAACTCATCCTCGTGGCTGTGCCAGTGGCGCTGGCTGGACCAACCGCCTGGCGGAATCACGGTGACATTGACGCCAAAGAACGTGAGACCCTGCGAGCGGCCCAGTCGCTGGCAAGTCTGGCCCTCGCAGGGCGCGTCGAACGGTGGTGGATAGCTTGACGGACAGTCGATCGCAACCGTAGAAAGGTCGATTTTCTTCAAAAGGGCGGCTCCATCTCGCACAGAACTTAGTCCACGATCCTGGAGTATCTATCTTTCGGTCCAGAGACTCGGCGCACAAATCATAACCACCACGCGTTGCTTTTGCTGAACCCCTCGCCCGTCGCAGGCGACGACATTGAGAGCACGGAAAGCGACGAGCGTTGGCGGGCGTCGCCTCGTGAAGCGCGAAACGGCGCGCCCACCAGCAAATCCAGTTAGTCGCGGTCCGCCAAGAGCAGGCGCCGCGATACTGAGCCGTCTTCCAAAGACCTTTTGGTCCGAGGAAAGCTGGCAGGTCACCCCGAAGTCCAGTCCTGAGGAGATCGTCAAGCGCGCGCTCGACGGACTCGAAGCGGGGCAGGATGAGGTATTGGCTGCTGAACGCACCCTGCAGGTGAAGCGGGGATTGACGGCGGCCACGCCAAGCTACCTACCGCAGGCCTCCTCAGGCCGACCTTCAATCGCTGTAGTTGCAATCCGCAAACACTGAATTGCCGGGCAGACCGCACTCACTCAGGGGTTTCCTGCGACCGAGCCGCCCGGTCTGAAGCCGCGGGGACGCGACGGGGTCTGTGCCGAGACGCCAGCGATGCGACATTTCTGCCGATGAAGGCGGTGTACCGAGGCTCATCCGCCGCGCAAGCCCGTCGGACCAAATTGGCTCCACCGGAAAGGAATCGCTCAGCCAAAACTCCGGCGGTGCGGCCGACCCGCGTTGCAGCATGATCGACAATGGGCGGTCAGCCCCATTCCCTGCGGCCTCGACCCGCGGGCGCTTGCGAAAAGGCAGGCATTGTCGCTACTTTAGGCGCGGGGACTTGGAGCTCGCTGGTTGCGCAGAGAGCGGGGGGAGACTGCTGAATCCGTCGGCGACGTGTCCGCGCGCCGACTGCAAGGGGCGGGCTCGCTCTCAAATAATAGTTGGCGCGGCGGCATCTTGAATCAGCCGAAGAATCGCCGCGCGATTTCACGTGGAT
Organism: Pseudomonadota bacterium; assembly: GCA_025355245.1. Taxonomy (GTDB): domain Bacteria; phylum Pseudomonadota; class Gammaproteobacteria; order Steroidobacterales; family Steroidobacteraceae; genus CAIKZZ01. The sequence continues at coordinate 30,372 of JANXZZ010000212.1, forward strand.
TGCGCTCATCCTGATTGATCCAGGGAGGATCACAATGTCTTTGCGACTATCAATCATCATCGCGATTTTGCTCGTGCCGGTGTTCTCGCGCGCGGAAACGCCGGTCCGGCTTTCCGGCGATGACGTGTTGTTCGAGTTCGCCGGTGTCGGGACGGATTCGTCGCAACTTGGCTCGAAGTTAGCAGTGACCAAGAAGGCGTCGAGCAATCGGCTGTGCGGCTTTCAGATCCGCGGCAACCACACGAGCCGCGCAAATCCGCATATCGAGTGGGACATGAATATTGACCAGATCGTCACGCCCGAGCGTGCGGTCGCCGGACTGTCTGCCGGCACCTTCGAAGTGACCGACCACAAGCGTAAGCCGCGGGCGCCGATCACCGACTTGAGCTTCACGTTGAACGGCGCGGCGGAGTCGATCGTTGCCGCCGTCCAAGGGATACCGAATGCCGACAATGGAATCGTCGCAGTCCTCGAAGCGGAGCCCGCGAACCGATTGTTCGCGGAATTTCAGACGATGCATCCGATTGTCATCTCGATGCGATACTCTGACGGCAGGAGTGATCAGATCGAGGTTCGCGGATTCCGCGACGAACGCAAATTCGGCGGCGGAAAAAACAGTTACTTCAACGAGTGCCTGCGCGGCTTCAGGGCCAAGCTGCCCGGAGAGATTGCGACGACCACACGCTGAGCGAACCAGCGGCGACTGCGTCGAGTGCGGATCGATGCTCTTCGGGACTTTCGGATTCTCACGGGCTTCCCGCGTTGTCATATTCTTCAGTCGTTGCACGTTCACTTCGCTAGGTCGGGGTGTTCGGCAATTCACCGGCACCACGCAATGAGGTGACCAACGGCGAGACGTTGCGCGTTGCAGATATCGGGGCGGGGTGAGGTGCGCGAATGCGGTGGTGGTTGCTCGAAACGCTCCGGGAAGGGGGTGTTGACGCCCTTCGGCCAACGAATCCGAGTGCGGTCGATAGGCGTTCGATTCTGGGCAGCTACCAAACCGCGTCCGAGCGCTAGTTGTATGGCGCCGGGGACATATGACTATTCGACGCCTTAACGAAGTTATTCACAAAGCCGATTCTTTTATCCACGGATCCCAGCCCTGAAGGAGGCCAAACAGGGAGCAGGGCACCTCGACCGAATTTTGCTGAGGGAGTTCCGCTTCGTCACTTCTGAACAGGACAGCCCAGTTGCTAGTAGACACGAGTACGCCTACGTTTCAATTGTTGTAGTTCACAAGCGAACTCCGATTCGTGCCTCGGCGCAATGCACGCGGCCCGACTTCAGCGAGTCGCATCGGTCGGCATGTGGTCGCACAGGATCGCGCGCGCATTGGCCGCCGGGCTCTCATCCTCTACGGCGCACCATTTCTGTGGCGTGGCCACGGTGTAGACCACCTTGCCGTTCTTGTCCCCGCCGACGTATTGATTCAATGCCGCGAGAGCGGCGTAGCGATGGGCCTGTTCTGCCAAGTTCTGGCCGGATGACGCGCACATGCGCTTTCGAGGCAGAAGCTCGAGGCGCTCCGTAAGGCGGCAGCTGTGACGCACGCCGCATCAACCGAGAAATCGACGCCGGATTGACGCCGAATGACCACGCGGCGGCGCCGGTCAACGTTTGTACCCGATACACGAGCGTTCGCACTTTTGGACCTTAATTCGGAGAACAATTATTGTGCAACTTCTCAAAACAACGGGTTGCGCGACGTTTTCCCAGATACACTGTCACTCTAGCGCGCGAAACGCGGGGCTCAAATGCGAACGAGGAGACGATGGCGCTATCCAAACGGACTCGATCCGAGTTGCCTAAAACGACCCGCACTGAGCCGGTGCGCCAAGCGCTTCGGGCTCTTTTCAAGGACTCGCCCGACGGGATGCTTCTCGTAGACAAACGTGATCGCATCGTCGATTCGAATGCTCGTGCGTCTCGACTCTTTGGAGTACGCCGGGCACGCTTGGTTGGCAAAAGGATTCGAGACGTTGGGACCGTAACGCGCCGACCGCTGGCGCGAGGCGCAGCCGACCCCGCACTGCTTGTCCTGACACTCGAGCAGCCGGATGAATCGACCCTTGACGTTGCCGTGCGCGAAGTTCGGCGAGTCGTCCCGGGGATGCGAGTTGTCATTCTCCGTGAAGTAAACACCGAGAGACAAGTCATTGGCGCGCTCGAGAAATCAGCTCGTTTGCTGCGGGAATCGGAGCGAGTGGGACGAATGGGAGCCTGGCAGGTCAACCTCGACGCCGGGGTTGTCGTGCGAACACCCGAACTGTGTCGGATGTTGGAGGTCCCCACCACAGCCCGCACGACATCGATTGAGCAATCGTATGGCACTTACACTGAAGCGAGCCGCTCGATTGTCAGGGAAGCTTTCGCGGCGACGTTGGCGCACGGAACGCCCTATGACCTCGAGCTCGAGGCAGTAACCGGCCGCGGCAATCGCTTCTGGGTTCGGGAAGTCTGCAAGGCGACGACGCGCCGGGGCCGCGTCGTATCTGTGATCGGCATCGTGCAGGACATATCAGAGCGTCGCCGTCTCGCGCACCTCCTGACGCATGCCGCAGCCGAGGAGCGCGCCCGAATCGGCGCCGATTTGCACGACGGACTGGGCCAGGAACTCACGGGACTTGCGCTGCTGCTGCGCGGCGCGGCGGCGCGCGTCGAGAGCGAGAATCTGGGGGTGTCGGTCGAGCTGGGCGAACTCTCGGCCCTTGCCAGCAAGGCGGTCGAGACTGCGCGCGCAATGGCTCACGGAATCTTGCCGGTCGATCTGAGTGCTGGCGGCCTCACCGGAGCCCTCCGCCACCTCTCGCGAGCGACCGCCGCGGCGGCCGGCGTACGGATCGCAGTTCGCTCGAATAGCAAACAGCGGTTTCGTCCAGATGCGACCGCGGCCGAGAACCTCTACAGGATCGCGCAGGAGGCAATTGCGAACGCCGTAAAGCACGCGCGTCCCACGCGCGTCTCAATCTCGCTGCGTACCAGCGAGACGCAGACGGTATTGGTCGTTTCCAACGACGGCGAGAAAATTGATTTAGACCGGGCCAGCGCGGGGATGGGATTGCAGATCATGAGGTATCGAGCTCGAATGCTGGGAGGTCTTGTGGACATTCAACCCGTGCGGAGCGGTGGGACGCGTGTGCGTTGCGTGGTCCCGCGAAGCGAACTCACCTGAGTCAGGTCGGTGCGGGTGCCGGGCGCTTCCGCCGGCACGCGGGTACCATCGGCTCGCGCGATTCTCGGCTGACTTGCGAGCAGCGCACGGCGGGAATCCCCCGCGACGCGACGTGGGGACGGCCCAACAAAGGGTCACAGGCGTTCATCAGATAGCTCCGGCAAGGACTTTCTGAATAAAGTTAGTTAAGCCGTTCGGCCAGGCAACTCGGTTGCTATCCTTCAATTTTTGATTCCGCGCGACTAAAAGCCGCTCCAGAGCGCAACACTGCGGTGTTGGCAGGCCTCCAGATCTCCGACGCGTTCACGAAGCTGCTGACGGGAAACGGTTGCCTTTTGTCGATACTCGGCAACCTTCTCGGCTGTGAATGACTCGACCTGCATCTCCCCGCGAGCCGCGTCGGGGAGATGCCGACGCGCGAGCACCGAAGCGGCGCGCATTTGCTAGCGGCCTGGGACACGCGTGATTTGCGCTCCGATCGGAGCCGCGATGGCCCAACGACGTTGTCCGACGCGATCGCCCGGAGCAAGCGGCCGTGCGCGAGTCGAGCACTCAAAGCGTGTTGGCCACGACCTGCGCGACGGCGCTTCCCATGCGCGCGACGACGCCGTGTCGTCCTGGGTGTGAGCGCACGTAATCGTCCACAATGAGGTACAGCACCACGTCGCGGAATCGAAGGTCCCGGTCGGTGTTCCAGTCGACGAAACTCTGTGCGGCGCGCGCCAAAATTGTTCTAGCCGCCGTCCGCTCGAGGCCCGTCCAGCGCACGACGACCTCCTCATAAAGTGCGCGACCAGTCATTGAAGGTTGCTCGGCGCGCACGTGCCGATAGAGCGCGACCAGACGACGACTCGTGCGGCGGGCGTACCAATTTTCGGACAGGATCAGCAGCGGCGCTAGCAGCCACGAAGTCGCAATTGCCGTACGGGCCGCGAAGGCGCTCGGGACGGGTGGTGGTGGCGCGGTCATCGGCGCCGTCATCGGCGCCGTCTCCGGGCGCGACTCCCGCGGGGGCGCAGACGACGGCGTCAGGCCTGACGACGCCGTCGCCTCGCCATAAGAAGCGATGGACATGTTGCCACTCGCACTAGGCTCAAGCAGTCCCTCGCGGAGATCGCTCGTGGCCGGCCGGTCGGTTGCGGAGTCCGGCGCCCCCGGAGGAAGCCGGGCGGCCACAGGAACGGGCGCGTCGTGCGGGGTCGGCGCCGCTGGCTCGTCGCCGATCGAGCGATGCAAATCTGGCGTTGTGTCCATCCGACGACATCATAGTTCAGCCGTAGGTCGCTGGCGTCGCGGAACAAGCTGATACGAACGCGGCGCCTATACTGTCGTCACTTTGCGACACTTCGCCGCTGCCACTGTCACTCGCGCTGGCTTCCCTTGGTTCCGCGCGGCATGCGCACTCGCGTTTGCGCCCGTCTCGAGTCCACACGCAGGGTGGCCGCGCTTGTTCGCTTTGCGGCGATATCGCGCTCGTCGCAACGGACCAGCCAGACTAGGGCTGGAAACGACCCAGGGCGGTTGCTAACGAGCAGCCGCAACCGTCGTCGGCGTCGAGCAGCCGCTCGTGGACTATGCTGTTCGTCAGCCGGAATTGATGGTCGACCGGCCCGAGCTGCACTGGGATCCCGGAAACGACCGACTTTAGCCGATTTGCGCGCGAGTGACGCGGCGGGGAGCGCAGCGGGCGTTTGTTCCGCGTTCGGCGCACCGGCGCGCGCAGCTCCGGCGAGCGCCGCCGGCGGGCAGCTCACCCACCGGTGTTCGCTTTCGCTGAGTCCTCGCCCAAATCGGGCTTGCCATCCTTGAGCGGAATCCTCGACCCCGGATCGTGGCTCATGCGGACCACCGCGGTCTTGCCGTTCAGCTTGTACGTAACACGGAAGCCGGCCGGAACCGAAGTCTTGTCGTAGACCGTCTCACAGCGGGACTCGGTCGCGCTCTCCGTGTCCGCTTTCTGCAGCTTGTCCTGCACGCGATTGCCCGCGTACCCGCCGGCGGCTGCACCGGCAACCGTCGCGAGTTTCTGACCGTTTCCGCCACCTACTTGGTGGCCGAGGATGCCGCCGACAACGGCCCCGATGGCGGTCCCAGCCAGCTGGTGCTCGTCCTTGACCGGCTTTTCGCGCGTCACCTGCTCGTCGCGGCAGACCTGGCGGGGCGTTTCGACCGTCTTGGTCACAGGTTTAACGTCGACGACTTCAGCGTACACGCCGCCGAGCTTGAAGTCGCCGCGGCTCGCAATCGCGCCGATTGCGACAGCGCCTGCGGCGCCCGCGGCAAGCCCGATGATAAGTGACTTGTTCATGTGTTCTCTCCAAATTGCGTCGCGCATCCGCCCACGGCGGGACAGCCACCATTTTACGGCAGGACCGACCCGATACGAAACGCTGCGCCGTCGGGTCGCATCGCGGATGCACAGCCTGTCGCCGTGTGACGACAGTGCGGAGCGGCAGACCCGTCCGGTGCGCCGACCGCTTCAATCCGAATGTAGGACCGGTGAGCAGTCCGACGTTCGGAAAGCGGAATGACGCCAGCTCCGGCAAACCGGCCGCGACGATTGCGCCCCCGCAATGACGAACAATTCACGATGCGGCCGGCGGCGTCGCTTTACACTGGCGGCTCTCGTGCGAGATTTCCGGGCGCCTAAGAGGCTATGGCGCTGAATTCCCAATCGGGATAGATGTGCGATCTCTTTCGACCGCTGAGGAGTTGACCAGCATGCGCTACCTACTGCTCGCCGCGACCTTCGTCGCAATCTCGGCGCCCGCGATCGCGGACGACGTCAGCATATCCATCGGCATCAACCAGCCAGGCCTGTACGGGCAGATCACGATCGGCAATGCCCCGCGGCCGCCAGTGATTTACGCGCAGCCGGTCGTGATTCAGCAGGCTCCGGAGTACGCGGACGCGGCGCCGATCTACCTGCACGTGCCGCCGGGGCACGAGAAGCACTGGAGCAAGCACTGCGCCGAATACCACGCGTGCGGCCGGCGGGTCTACTTCGTGCAGCATGACTGGTACAAGAACGAGTACGCTCCCAGACATCACTCCGGCGACGACGATCGCGGCCGCGATCGTCACGAGGACCGCAGCCATGGCGATCGCCGCGACCGCGACGACCGGGATCACTGAGCGGGCGAGAACGACCAGCAAATTGCGGAGTCACTCGCCGCGGGACGATCGAACGGGTGGCGCCCAGTGACGCGCGCCATTGCGGCCTGAGTCGCCGAGCGATTGAACTCGTTCAAAGATGGGCGTACTCGCGCGCCGGCGGCGATGGTCCGGAGACTGCGCATCGCACCTCCATCGCGAAGACGGGGCTATTTTCCCCCGGCACGGAGCTGATCTGGCGAATACGCATTCCGTCCGAGATCGACCCCGAGCTGCCCGTCGTGAGTGATCGCACTCGGTTGAGCAAGTAAGTCCGCCCGAAAAGTCAGTGCGCATTCATTGGTTTGCGCCTCACGAATCCGAAACGGTGGCCCGGTGGCTCGCCCGTGCAGGGCGGATTGACGCCGTGCAGATCGGCGACGATGACCTCGCGAGCAAGATTGATTCCGAGACACTTCCGATGTGACGCGAAGCCGCGGAGCCGTAGAGCGGCGTAGAGGCGGCGTCGGGCACGCCAGAAGCAGCCGTTGTCGCGACGTTGCGCACTGTGGCCGGCGGACGGGCCGACCTGTTTGCAACATCGTCGCAGACCTAGAGGATGACGACGCTGTAGCGGTCGTAGCAGTTTCCCGGGATCAAGCGCGGCTCGGCGAAGCAATTCACGAGCGCCAATGCCTGGCGGCAGCAGACGGAGACGACAAGCGTCAGCGCCAACGGACTTTCACGAAACGCGTCACGAGTGGTGATTTGACAGAACATCTCGTCGCGGACAAAGATTCCCAAGGCATTGATAAATAACAAGAAGCGTTGCAACCGGCGAACTCGGGCCGTAGACCAAAAAGCACGACGCGCGCTCGCCGTGCCTCGTCTACAGGGACGCCGTACTTGATGCGCCACCGGTGCTCGTGCATGGTCACGGTGTGACGTACACGAGGAAATCTCCGGTGTTGCACGGCGGGGCACGCTCTTGGGCCGCGCGAGGGGTGCTGCTGGCGATCTGCCTTCGGGCCTTCGTTCCCGCCGGCTTCATGCTGGCGACGGTTCACGGCCAGTTTGGCGTCGTGTTGTGCGACGCCGGCGCATCTGCCGCCGCGAACTTCACGAGCGGCCACGAGCACCCGGGTCATCATCATTCTCAGTCGGATCCGGCCTGCCCCTACGCGCAGAGTGCCGGCCCTGCGCCACTGCCGACGCTGCCCGTCCTTCCGCATGCCTCCGTCGCCAGCGTGCCGGTGCTGGCCACGGACGTCGCGCAGACAAACCTTTTCTTCGGTCCGACTCGCGAGCAAACCTCGCGCGGACCGCCGACGCTCGCCTGACTCGATCCGACGTTCCTGCCGTCACGCCAACGCACTAACGCCCGGCGTGCCCCGCAGGTTCCGATCGTTTGCATCCCATCAGGTGATTCATGATTCCGTTATTGACGCGCCGGCGCGGGGCCACCGCGCCGTGCACCCGTCGTTCCAACGACCGACTCGCGCCGTCCACGGCGATCTTCCTGCTCGCGCTGCCAATCGCCGGATTGGCCCCCGGAGTCGCGAGCGCCTGCGCGAGCTGCGGGTGCACGTTGAGTGCGGACGCTGCCATGGGGTATTCGGCGACCGCCGGCTGGCGGCTCAACGTCGAGTACGACTACATCCATCAGGATGAGCTTCGCAGCGGTACGCGCGCGATCTCCGGAGCTCCCGAGGGCAACGAGCTCGAGCACGATACGCTGAACCGCTACCTGACGACGGGCGTCAGCTATAGCCCGAACGCGGCGTGGAACGTGACCGCGTTCGTTCCGTACGTCATGCGAACCCACTCGACCTACGGCGTGTACGAGTCAAGCCAGTCGTTGCCGGCGCTCAGCACCGCGCGAAGTTCGAGCGTCGGTGACGTCCGGCTCATCGGCAGCTACCAGGGATTCTTGCCGACCCACAACCTCGGTATGCAATTCGGCATCAAATTGCCGACCGGACAATACGGATCGGCAATCAAATTCATTGACGGGCCCGCGGCGGGGGCAGCGCTCGATGCGAGCCTGCAACCTGGGACCGGCAGCACGGACCTGATTGTCGGCGCCTACTACTATCAGGCAATCAGCCAGAACTTTGATGTCTTCGCAAACGGACAATTTCAGAGCGCAGTCAGGCACCGGCTCGATCAGCCCGGCAACGACTACCGCCCCGGCAACGCGACGACAGTCAGCGTGGGGTTGCGGTACGAGCAGAACCCGCGCTGGGTCCCACAGCTGCAGCTGAACCTGCTGCACAAGTCCCGCGACCAGGGCGCGCTTGCGGACATTGAGAGTACTGCCGGCAACGTTGCGTATCTCAGTCCCGGCGTCACCGTCGCGGCCGGGCCACGAGCGCACGTGTTCGCGTTTGCGCAGCTGCCGGTCTACAGCAATCTGTACGGGTACCAGCTCTTCCCGCGTTGGACGGCCAGCGTCGGCGCTAGCTATGCGTTCTAGCATCGCGAATCCCGCAGCGCTCACCCTTAGTCTGGGACTCGTGGCGTGCATGCCCGGGCGCACGGACAAAGCGACATGACAACCCGCCGCATACTCGTTAAAAACCTGCTCCTGCTCGGCGGGGGTCTCGCCTCCGGCGCGCTCGGCCCGACGGCGTTCGCTAACGCGCTTCGCGTGGGTCGCGCCGCGCCACCGGCAACGCTTGCTCAGCTGGATGGCCCCCCAATATCGACGTCGGAGTTGATCGGGCAAGTTGTGATTCTGACGTTCTGGGCGACCTGGTGTGTGCCGTGTCGCGACGAGTTGCCGCTGCTTTCGCGGTTCGCGGAGCAACATGCAGCTGCGGGGCTCCGCGTGCTCGCTTTCAGCCTGGACACGCCGGAGAAGCTCGACGAGGTTCATCGTATCGCCAACACGTTGAGCTTCCCGGTCGGCCTGCTGGGGAACTCCAGTGCACCGGGCTACGGGCGCATCTGGCGGTTGCCGGTCAGTTTCACGATCGACCGAGCGGGGCGACTCGCGAATGATGGCTGGAAGGAGAAAAACCCCGTATGGACTGTGGAGCGACTGGAACAACTCGTCGTCCCGCTGCTGGAGGCACCACGCTGGTCCGCGCACTGAATACGTAGCGCATCGGATCAGTTGCGGACGGGGTCTCGTGGAGTACCCGGGCAGACATTCCGGAAGCGTATTGCACTAGGTCAGCCGCGCGCGAGTCACTGCGGGGCGCCCATAATCTACAATCCGTAACGTCGACGCTCGGGAACCCTGTCCCCTCCGCGGGGAATCCTACGCGTGATGAACCGGGCGCAGCGGCGCTCTAAGCACGATCGTCACGCCGGTAATCGTCACGAGTGCGCCCGGAATCGACGCCGGCGCGGGCCACTCATCGAGAAAAAGCCCCGCAAATACCGCCGCGAATAACGGCGTCGTGAGGCCGAGGCTGGTCGTCACCACCGAAGGCAGCTTGACCGATGCGATACCGAAAGCGAGCGTCGGAACCGCGGTCGACACCGTACCTAGCAGCACAAGGTAGATCAGGTCGGCGGGGGAGGCGAGCCGCGATACCGACGCCTCGACGTGCGGTCCGAGCAGCAGCAGACTTGCGACTGAGCCGAGAAGGCAGGCCCCGACCGTGAGCGCAAGCGGGTCCGGCTTGCTCTCGCCGAGCGCGCCCGCGCGAAGCCAGACGGCGTAGGCG
>JANXZZ010000213.1 GCA_025355245.1 Pseudomonadota bacterium
CGAGTATGCTGGCAGCCCCGATCCCGACGACGCCGAGCCACCGGTGGCCCGGCCGGCACCCGCGACCGGGAAACCGCCGTCCTCAGCCCACCCGGATACGGAGTCGCCGAACCGATGCCAGTTGCACGACCGCACGCCAGCCTCGCCGCGTTGCTAGTCTCGTTCGCGGGCCTCGCGCTCGGCGCCAGCCCCGCCAAAGTCACCCGCGAGGCGACGCCCGCCGAGCCGCCCGCAGCCGGACAGGCCGCGCAGCAGGTCCGCGACCGCGCGACCGCCGGCGGTTCGGTCGCCTGGGAGCTGGTCGAGTCGTTGACGACCGACATCGGCGCGCGCCCGGTCGGCAGCCCCGCGATGGAACGCGCGCGCGACTGGGCGCTCGCGCGCCTGAAGGCGCTCGGCTTCGCGAACGTGCACGCGGAACCGTTCACCAAGGAGCACGCCTGGGTCCGCGGCGCCGAGTCGGCCGCGGTCGTGGCGCCGGTCGCACGGCCGCTCGCGATCCTCGGCCTCGGCGGCAGCGTGCCGACCCCGGCCGACGGGATCGACGCCGAGGTCGTCGTGTTCTCGACGCTGGAGGCGCTCGTCGCGGCGCCGTCGGGGTCGCTCGCCGGGCGGATCGCGGTGGTGAACCAGCCGATGACCCGCATGCAGGACGGCGATGGCTACGGCGTCGCGGTGCGCGCGCGCGCCACCGGCCCGTCGCTCGCGGCCGCGCGCGGCGCGGTTGCGTTTTTGACGCGCTCGATCACGACCGGGAACGCGCGCACGCCGCACACGGGGGCGCTTCTCTACGCGGACGGGCTGCCGAAGATCCCGGCCGGCGCGCTCGGCGTCGCCGATGCGGATTTCCTCAGCCGCCTGGTCGCGCGCGGGCTCGTGCCGCGCATCCACCTCGTGCTCGAGTCCGCCGAGATCGCCAACGCACCGGCCTGGAACGTGGTCGGCGAGATCCCGGGGCGCGATCCGCAGGCGGGCGTGGTCGTGATCGGCGGCCACCTCGACAGCTGGGATCCGGGCGAAGGCGCGATCGACGACGGCGCCGGGGTCGCGATCACGGTCGCGGCGGCGCGCCTGATCGGCGAGCTGCCGGTCAAGCCGCGTCGCACGATCCGCGTGGTCGCGTTTGGCTCGGAGGAGACGGGCGGCAGCGGTGCCGCCTACGCCGAGGCGCACGCCGGCGAGGTCGCCAAGATCGTAATCGCGGGCGAGAGCGACTTGGGCGCCGGCCGCATCCTCAGGCTCATGCTGCCGAAGGTGCCCGCCGAGGATCCGCTCGCCCGCGAGCTCGCGGTGGTGCTGGCGCCGCTGCGCATCTTCGTGTCTGCCGATCCCGCGAAGGACGCGGGCTCGGACGTCGAGGGATTGAAGGCCGCGGGCGTGCCGGTGTTCGAGTACACGCAGGACGCGACGCAGTACTTCGACATCCACCACTCGGCGGACGACACGCTCGACAAGATCAACCGCGCCGAGCTCGAGCAGAACGTGGCCGCGTGGGCGGCGCTCCTCTACCTGGTAGGCGACAGCACCACCAGCCTGCGCTAGCCTGCGCATCGCGCGGCGCAGTGCTGGCGCCGCGCGCGAGCCGCCGTTTCGTCCGCGAGCCGCCGCTATCGCGTAGCGTCGCCGCCCGCCGCAGCCCGCCGGAGTTCGAGGACAGCGAGGGCTGGCACCGCCGCCGTCGCGCAGCGCCTGCGGATTAACACGAACCCCGACGCGTACCCGGGGTCCCGATCCGCGGGCCGGACCGACCCCAACGGGGATTTCGTGCGGCCCGTAAACGAACCGACGTTCCACGCCGGCTGAAGCGTGCAAATCAATGCCATCCTGAGCGACCCGTCACGTCGTAGGCCGCCCGACGTGACCGGCTGCACCGCACGCAGCATTCCCGATGTGGGGCTTTCGTGTCCGTTTTCGATCCGCTGACGCGACCGTTCTCCGGCGGCGCAGGCGCCGCCGCCGATCCGGCCTTGGCCGCGACGCCGAGGGGCTCGCGACATGACGCCGAAGACGCACCGGTTGAGGACTGGTTCGTACGAACCGCCAGGGTCGTGCTCGGATCGCTGCGCAGCGGCGGGGGTCGCGCGCAGAAGCGTCTGTCGCCGTCCCAGGACAAAATCGCGGCCCTTGAGTCAGAAAACGCCGCATTGCGCGCCGACGTGCAGCGGCTGGCGGACGACGTCGTGGCGTTGCGTACGTTGCAATACCTGCGTCGGGGAGCGACACGCAGCCGAGGTCCTGTCCCGCGCGCTTCCGCCGCGCGCTCGCCAAAGACGCCCTCGCCGACAGTTCGGTGCGTTCTGGGCCGCGGCGAGCTCAACGCCGAGCCGCAGACCGAGAAAGACGGCGGCGTACCCGCGACCCGTTTGAGTAACTCGAACGAGCAGCGGCACGCCCGATCCTGCAACAAACGGTACGGTTGCACGCCTCCGGCGCAGGACGCTGTGCGCGGCCGTGTGAGGTTCACGGCCCGCTGCCGACTTTTCGCTACGTGGAGTGCGCCGCGAGCGCAGCCGCGGCACTCGCCATCACCGAGATCACGAGCCAGTCGAGCAGCAGACCGACCACGAATCCACGGTGCCAGTTGACGAACAACGCGGCCTCAACCACGAGCGGCAATACCGCCACCGCCCAGAGGCTGGCCCCGAAGACCGCGGCGCTCGCGAGCGGACCGGCGGCGATGGCGGATGCGGCGCTCCCGAAGCAGTAGTAGGCGGCGCCGATGCCGATGCAGGCGAGCACGCGAATCGCCGCCGCGTACAGGTAGTGATTCCAGGACTCGGTCGTCCGCCAGGTGTTGGGGGTGCGGGCCTGATACGCGTGGAACAACCGTCCGACGATGAGGTAGCCCGTTACGTTCGCGAGCACACCCGCGGCCACGCCGGCGAGAATGACCTTGAGCGGCAGCATAGGTGCCTCCTGCAGCGATTGAGGTTCCGGTTCAGCTGCGGTGCGGTAACGCCGTCCGCTGCAATCGGTTGTTAGGCGTCATTGTGCGCTTGGCGCCGGAGTACAACATGGGTGGCTTTCTCCGAGGCAACGAACTGAACGCATTCGTATCCCAGAGCGCGCACGTCAATTCCCTCGAAGAGTCGCTCTCCCCCGCCGAGCAGGACCGGCGAGATAGCGACGTGCAGCTCGTCGATGAGGCCGGTACGAAGATATTGCTGGATCGTGTTACCTCCGCCGCCAATGCGCACGTCCATTCCGTTGGCTGCGTCGCGCGCCCGGTCAAGCGCTTCGTGAATACCGCCCGTGACGAAGTAAAATGTCGTTCCGCCTTCCATCTGGAGGGGCGGGCGCGCGTGATGAGTCAAGATGAAAGTTGGAACGTGATAGGGCGGGCTATCCCCCCACCAACCTTTCCAGTTCATGTCGGGCCAGGAACCGCGAATCGGTCCGAACATGTTTCTTCCGAGAATCCAGGCGCCGACATTCTTGAAGCCCCGCGCCGCGAAGTCGTCATCGATGCCCGTTGTGCCACCGTCGGCGCCAAACAAAGTCCGTTGGAACGTGCGTGTCGGGACCAACCACTGGTGCAAATCTGTCCCGCCCACGCCGAGCGGATTCCTGATGTCCTGATTCGGACCAGCTCCGTAGCCGTCAAGCGAGATGGTAAAACACTCAACTCGGACGCGTGTCATTTTCATGCCTTCCTTTCGATTGACGCCTAACGCTCGCGTTGAGCGGCGGCGCGATCACGCGGAGGGTTGCGTGGCGATTTCACCGTCCGCTCGACCGCGTTGTTAGGCGACATCATTGCAGTTGCCCGCTCACAGCGAGGTGCGTGCCATACCAGACGTGAATGTCTGGTACCAGAATCTCCCTCCCTTCTGCTGCAACTACAGTCGATCGAATCACTGCATCCTTAATAGTTCTGTCTGGGTAACGAAACGAATATTCTGCAAACCCGTTTCCAATCGTGATGCGCGTTGCGGCAAGCGTGACAACTTTGCCGTTGACTAGAAGTGAAACGGCATTCCCCTTGAGCTGCCATGAGTCTAGTTTGGCGTGAACATTAAAGGAGATGGTGAGTCCATCTGCGTCTGTCAATACACCAGGGCTTATCTCCAGTCCCGGCTCTAGACGGACCTCATAGTCGTCACAGCCACCCACCAGGTAGTACGGTGACTTCGCAGCGCAATGATCGTTCTTCGCTTGATATCGCCATTCGGTCACCGGGAAAGGTACACACCCCGTCACGGCACCGAGGGTCAGTAGAATGGCAACGCGCTTCATGTCGCCTAACGACCAGGTTGAGCGGCCGCGGTACACGGCAATATACGAGGCAGTTTATCGTTCACGGCCGCTCCAACCGCTAGTTAGAGGGCGCCGCGCTCGTCGGCATCGGTGGCGGAATTTAATGGTCGTCCCTCTCCCCCGTCGAGCCATCGAGAGCTTGCCGCGTCAATTCTTCGTCCGAGACGTGGAGCTGTTCAAGCACGGCACGAGCTTTTTCGAGGGAATCCGGACGGACGCGAACGGCGAAGCTAC